>WQUA01000004.1 GCA_009786025.1 Pseudomonadota bacterium
AACACGAAGTAGAAAATATTCCTGTCGCGCACGCAGCAATCAAGGGTGTAATAGCCCGCGAGATGTTCCGTGCGATCTGCCTTGTTCATCATTTCTCCTGTTTATTCGGAGCTTGGAGCGTGGCAGAGATGAAGCGTAGCGTATAACCCCGGCATTTTGGATTTTGAGGCTCTTGAAGCTGGGATTCCACTTCGTTTCATCCCACCCCGTCCCAACCTACGCCTCGAATTGCAAAACATCACCCTCCGCCACCAACCGCAACACGGTATCCTCCGCAACGATGATGTCGCCGCCGCAATAGGTCGGCGCAATCGGTACGAAGCAACCGCCGCGATCGGCCAGCATCGCCAGTTCTATCGGCGCATGAACGCCGTGTTGCCGCAGCAATGAAATCACCTGCACGATGGTTTCGCCACGCCATAGCATGGCATCGACTAAAACGATTGTTTCATTTTCAGAAATCATTGCGGAGAACGCCGCTTCGGGAATTGTTTGCAACTTGCCTTGCGCCAACGCATCCAAATCCAGCGCCGCATAGAGGTTCCGTCCCGGTAGCCGCGCCGCTAGTCGCTCGGCCAGCAACACGCCTTCGTCGCCAAGCCCCAGCAGCCATGCGTCTATCGCCACGGCGCTTTCCATGCGCGTCACCAATGCCTCAAAGAAACGCATTGCGTCCGGTACACTCATCTACCCATTTCTCCCTCATCGAAATACGCTTGAAGAATCACTTGCGCCGCGACCGCATCGCGCACTGCCCGCGCTTTTTCGCCGAACTGCCCGCTTTCTTCGAGCAGGCTTTGCGCCGCCCGCGTGGTCAGCCGTTCATCCATCAGCGCCACCGGTAAGCGAAAGGTTTCTTCCAGCCAACGCGCAAATTTCCGGGCGCGTTGCGTCATCTCATGTTCCGCACCATCCACATGCACGGGCAATCCGACGACCAGCTTCTGCGGCTGCCATTCAGTCATCAACGCACGAAGCGCGGTCTCCCGCGCTTCACGGCGTTCGACATGCAGCGTTGTCAACGGCCGCGCGGTTTGCGTCAATGTATTGCCGATCGCCACGCCAATGCGTTTGTGGCCAAAATCAAACGCCAGCAGTGTCGATAGCGTATTCGATTCGGACGCAACTGCAGGCGATATTTCAGGCATGGCCGGCGTCACCGGAAAAATGCAGCGGATCGACGCCCAATCGCCGCATCGCTTCGCTGACTCGCGCTTTCGGCGCGCATTGAAAGAGCAGTTTTTCCGCGTGGTCGCCGGGGATCGTCAGCCAGGCGTTCTGCGCCAACTCCTGTTCCAATTGGCCTGCCGACCAACCCGCATAGCCAAGCGATACCAATGCTTCGCCCGGCCCTTCGCCACGTCCCATTGCTTCCAGCACGTCGCGCGAAGTCGTCATGCCAATTTCTTCGCTGATGGTCAACGTCGATTGCCAGTCGCCAATCGGTCGATGCAGAATGAAACCACGATCGCCGCACACCGGCCCGCCCCAATACACCGGCGCGCCGTGCCAATGGTTGTCGAACGACGACACTCCAGCGCCGTCGAACAACTGCGCGACGGTCATGTCGGTCTGACGGTTGACAACGATCCCCAACGTGCCTTCGGCGTTGTGCTCACAAATATAAATAAGCGCATGAGCGAATGGCCCTTCCTCTCCTAACACCGGCATCGCCAGCAGAAAAGAGCCGCGCAAATTCATCGGCGCCGCTGATGACGGGATGCCCGTCGTTTCCATTTCAGCACTCGCTTGTTGTTGCGTTTGCTGTTGCGTCGGTTGTTGTCGTGCCATCGTGTTCTCCTAACGCATTCCCGGCAGCAGTCCACGCATACCGCGCATCATTTTGTTGAGGCCGCCTTTCGCTACCATTTTCATCATTTTCTGCGTCTGTTCAAATTGCTTCAACAATTGATTGACTTCCTGCACCGTCACCCCGGCGCCTGCGGCAATCCGCCGTTTGCGCGACGCCTTGATGATTTCCGGCTTGCGGCGTTCAGCGAACGTCATCGAATGAATGATGCCTTCCATCCGCGCCACTTTCTTTTCCTGCAACGGCGCGCTTTGCGCCGCTTGCGCCAACTCAGCGGGCAGTTTTTCGAGCAGGCTTTGCATCCCTCCCATGTTGCGCATCTGCCCGATCTGCGTCCTGAAATCTTCCAGATCAAAGCCCTTGCCGGTCTTCAATTTTTTAGCGAGCGTCTGTGCTTTTTCGATATCGACCGTGCGATGCGCCTCTTCAATCAGCGACAAGACATCACCCATCCCGAGGATTCGCGACGCCATCCGCTCGGGGTAAAAAACTTCCAGCCCATCCGGTTTTTCCGATACGCCGGCGAATTTAATCGGCGCACCGGTGACCCAGCGCACTGACAACGCCGCGCCACCGCGCGCATCACCGTCGAGCTTGGTCAGCACCACACCGGTCAACGGCACCGCTGCGCGGAACGCCGCCGCCGTGTTCGCCGCGTCCTGCCCCTGCATCGCGTCAACGACAAACAGTGTCTCTACCGGCGTCACCGCCGCGTGCAGCTCGGCGATCTCCTTCATCATCGCTTCATCAATCGACAGCCGACCGGCGGTATCGACGATCACCACATCGTGATAGTGTTTGCGCGCCCAATCGACCGCCGCCAGAGCTATATCGACCGGCTTCTGTTCGGGTGACGACGGAAAGCAGTCAACACCCACCTGCGCCGCCAGGGTTTTCAATTGTTCGATGGCCGCTGGCCGGTAAACGTCGGCCGACACTACCAACACCTTTTTCTTCTGCGTCTGCTTCAGCAAACGCGCCAGCTTGCCGACGCTGGTGGTCTTGCCGACCCCTTGCAGTCCCGCCATCAAAATCACCGCCGGCGGTGTCGCCGCCAGATTGAGCGCCGACGCTTCGGCTCCCATCAGCGCTGCCATCTCACGATGCACCACACCAACCAGCGCCTGCCCCGGCGTCAACGAGCCGACGACTTCTTCGCCGATCGCTTTCTCGCGCACCCGCTGGATAAATTCGCGCACTGCCGGCAAGGCGACATCCGCTTCCAGCAACGCCAGACGCACTTCGCGCAAAGCTTCCTGAATATTAGACTCGGTCAGCCGCGCCTCGCCTTTGAGGGTTTTGACGACACGCGACAAGCGTTGGGTTAAATGATCAAACATGGGCTTCCTGAAGGGTTATCTTGCGGTCACAACGCGGTATTCTCGCCGTCGCCAACTGAATAGCCTGACAATCCGGGTTAAGTTAAAATAACGGTTCCATGATTATACCGCTTCCGTTTTTCCACCTTCTGGTCGCCGCTCTCTACGCGCTAGGCGCCGTCACACACTGGCGGGTGTCTCGATCGCGTCAGAGCGCCTATGTGATGCCGAAATACGTCTGGGGCTTCGCGCTGTTCACACTGGCTTTGCATGCGTGCGCTATCATCCGCGCCATCGCTGCCCCCGATGGTATTGACATCTCGCTGGGCAATGCCATTTCGTTGGTGGCTTTCCTGTGTGTGCTCATAGCTTGGGCCTTCGGACTGATGAGGGCGTTGCCAGGTTTCGCCAGTGTGATCCTGGGCGGAGCGGCCGTTGCCGCACTGATGCCGATCGTGTTTACCAGCGCCCGTCGATTTTTGTACGCCACGGAATCGTGGGCTGCCCTGCATATTGCGATAGCATTTTCCGCCTACTCGCTGCTTTTCGTCGCCGCCATCCAAGCATTGGTCATGGTCGGCCTGGAGAAGCGGCTGCACGCCGGCGTCACCGCGCTGCGCACCCCACCGCTGCTAACGCTAGAGCGCTATCTGTTCAAGTTGATTTCGCTGGGATTTATCCTTTTGACATTAACTGTCGTCAGCGGGCTGTTTTTTTCCGAGCAGGTTTTCGGTACGCCATTTGAATTAACACACAAAAGCGGCTTTTCGGTCTTGGCCTGGTTTATTTACGGGACACTGCTGGTTGGCCGCTGGCGCTTCGGCTGGCGCGGCCGCAAGGCGCTCTACTGGATCTTGGCGGGAACACTTTTCCTGGTATTCGCCTATCTTGGCTCCAAACTGGTGCTGGAAGTTTTTCTGCAACGCTGACCCGCTGCGCGAAAACAACGGGCGCGGGCTCCTCGTCACCGACTTGAATATGACGCCTCTTTTATGGTTTCTGGTTGGTATCATCGGCGGCCTCGCCAGCGGCCTCTTCGTTGCCACCGTTTTATTCCGCAATCGCCGCTTCCCCGGAAATTCTACCCACGTGGCCTTGCCGCCTCCTTTGGAAACGACTGTCGGCGCGCCTCCGGAAATATCTCCTCTTCTTCAGGACATCCTCGGCGGCAGTGTCGATGACGTGATGACGCCGCGGCCGCAAATCCAAGCGCTGGATTTACTGGATACGCCGGATCGCCTGCGTCAAAGCATCATCGCCGGGCGCCATCTGCGGTTGCCGGTTTATGAGAATTCGCTGGATCACATCGCCGGCATCCTCGACCTGCGCGAAGCGTTACGCCTTTTTTCAGCACACTCCCCCGATGCCGATGCTTTACGCGCCCTATTACATCCCGCTTACTATATCCCGGTCGGAACGCCGTTGTTAAAACAGGTTCAGCAATTTCAGATCGATCGGCAACACTTGGGCTTGGTCGTCGATGAATACGGCGAACTTCAAGGATTGGTCACCCTTGGAGACTTGGCTCATGAAATCGCCGCAGCTCTGGCCTCCGCCCATCCCAGGTTGGACGAAACCTTGCACACCGCCCCGACGATTCCGGAAACCGGCCTCATTATCGACGCCGGCACCCCGCTAAGAACGCTGAACCGCCGTTTGGGTTGCCGTTTCCCCCTTGACGGACCGAAAACGCTGAGCGGGCTGATCGTTGAGCATCTGGGTGATATTCCCGATGCCGGCGCCTGTTGTGAGGTCGCCGGATACCCAGTGGAGATACTACAAACAAAACAACACGCCGTCCGTGTCGTAAAACTTCGACCCGGTGTCACAACATCCCACAAAAATGCCTCTTTACCTTTACAAACACCGGAAGAGCAGGCATCATCGTAAGGTATGGTAGCAACATGTTTTGTTTCATGGCCGAAACTTCCCGCAGTACCGTCATAAGCCCAAAGACCGAATACCGCATGGCCTTTTAACAGAAAACGATTTCTCGATCCATGGCAACTCCGGCTTCCTCTCTCTCCGTCAGCGGTCTGGCGCGCGCGCTGGTTCAGCAGAAAGTGCTGACGCAAATAGAAATGGAAACCATGGCCAGCCAGGCCAAAACGACCGGTATTGCTTTTGTCGAGCAGTTTTTGATGTCTCGCAAGATGACGGCCACCGAATTGGGGCTTTTCGCTGCTGAGAAATTCGGCGTACCGCTGTTTGATCTCGCCGCCATCGACCCCAACGCGCTCGCCAAGGAGCATTTCGACGCCAAACAGGCTAACGCCCAACGAATCCTGCCGTTGCACATGCGCGGTAAGCGACTGTTCGTTGCCGTTTCTGACCCCACCAATCTGAAGGCGCTTGACGAGATCCGCTTCAAAACCAACCTGCAAGTCGAGCCGGTGCTGGTTGAGGACGACAAACTCAGTCAAGTGCTGCGCTACCGCACCGAAGAGAGCGATACGACGGTCAAGGACATGACCGCCGACCTCGCCAACGCCGAAGCTGACCTAGCCAACCTGGAAAGTCTCGGCCTGGCAGTCGCCGCTGGCGAAGAAACCAATGCCGAGGTTGAAAATTCGCCGGTCGTCCGCTACCTGCAGAAAATTCTGCTCGATGCGATCCAGCTCGGCGCCTCCGATATCCATTTCGAGCCGTATGAGAAATTCTTTCGGATTCGTTACCGGCTCGATGGTGTTCTACAGGAAATCGCCCAACCGCCGATGAATCTGCGGGAACCGATTGCGACCCGGATCAAAGTAATCTCCCGTCTCGACATCTCCGAAAAACGGATTCCTCAAGACGGCCGAATGAAGCTGCTGCTGACCAACAACAAGGCCATCGATTTTCGGGTATCGTCGCTGCCGACCCTGCACGGCGAAAAAATCGTAATGCGGCTTCTCGATTCGTCCAGCGCCAACCTGAACATCGACTCTCTTGGCTATGAGCCCGCACAAAAAGAAGCAATGTTGCACGCAATCCATCGTCCCTACGGAATGGTGCTCGTCACTGGCCCCACCGGCAGCGGCAAAACTGTCTCGCTGTACAGTTGCCTCAGCATCCTGAACCAGCCAAACACCAATATTTCGACCGTCGAGGATCCGGTGGAAATCCAGTTGCCGGGGATCAATCAGGTCAACGTCAACGAAAAGGCCGGCCTGACGTTTTCGACAGCGCTGCGTTCGTTTCTGCGCCAGGATCCGGATATCGTGATGGTTGGTGAGGTTCGCGATCTCGAAACTGCCGACATCGCCGTCAAAGCGGCGCAAACCGGCCACCTGGTTTTATCGACACTGCACACCAACGATGCACCGACAACACTGACTCGACTCGCCAATATGGGCGTTCCGGCATTCAACATCGCTTCGTCGGTGATTCTGATTACGGCGCAGCGCCTTGGCCGACGGTTGTGCCCACAGTGTAAACAGCCCGTCAATCTGCCAAAAGATATTCTGCTGGCAGCCGGGTTCAGGGAAAACGACCTTGACGGCAGTTGGCGGCCTTATGGGCCGGTCGGCTGCGCGCATTGCAAAAAAACCGGCTACAAAGGGCGTGTTGGGGTTTTTGAAGTCATGCCGGTCAGTGACACGTTGCGCGAAATCATCATGAACCACGGCACCGCGCTCGATATCGCCGCGCAGGCGCAGCGCGAAGGCATCAAGAACTTGCGCCAATCGGGACTGGTCAAAGTCAAAGCCGGCGTCACTTCTCTCGAAGAGATTGAAGCCATCACCAACGAATAACTTTACCGAACGAGGTTCAACAATGGCCGTTGCTACCACCGCTGCTACTAAAGATGTCAAAATCAAGGAATCCCTTTTTGCCTGGGAGGGCACCGACAAAAACGGACGACAAGCCCGCGGCGAAATCCGGGCGGCGTCCATGGCCGTCGCGACGACATCACTGCGCCGGCAAGGCGTCAAAGTCAAAAAAATCAGCAAGAAGACCTTCCAGGGCGGCAGCAAGATCAAGGAAAAAGACCTGACGTTTTTCACCCGCCAACTGGCGACCATGTTGAAGTCCGGCGTGCCGCTGCTGCAAGCGTTCGATATCGTTGGCCGCGGCCACGTCAATCCGCGTTTCTCAAGACTGCTGTTCGACATCAAGGGCAAGATCGAGGCCGGTTCCAGCATGGCGCAGGCGTTCCGCGCGCACCCTCTCTATTTCAACCCGCTGTTCTGCAATCTGGTCGAAGCCGGCGAAACCGCCGGGATTCTCGACAGCGTGCTGGAGCGGCTCGCCACCTATCAGGAAAAATCACTGGCCTTGAAAGGCAAGATCAAGTCGGCGTTGACGTATCCGACGGTGGTCATCGTGGTCGCTATCGGGGTGGTCGGTATCATCATGTACAAGGTGATCCCCGTTTTCGTAAAAATGTTCAAGGACATGAACGCCTCGTTGCCGCTGCCGACCCAGATTGTTGTGAACCTGTCTGATTTTGTCGTCAGCAACGGCATCTTTATTTTATTCGGTCTCATCGGCATCATTCTCGGCATCCGCGCCTACCACAAACGGTCGGCCTCCTTCCGGATGCTGGTGGATCGAACCTCGCTGCGCGCGCCGGTCATCGGACCGATGCTCGAAAAAGCGGCGATCGCCCGCTGGACGCGAACCTTATCAACCATGTTCTCGGCCGGCGTGCCATTGGTCGAGGCGCTCGACAGTGTCGGCGGCGCTGCCGGCAACGGCGTTTACGCTGAAGCCACCAAAAAAATTAAAACCGACGTCAGTACCGGTGTCTCTTTGACCAATGCGATGATCAACGCCAATCTGTTTCCGCCGATGGTGCTGCAAATGACCCAGATCGGTGAGGAATCCGGCGCGCTTGACAGCATGCTGACCAAAATCGCCGATTTCTACGATCGCGAAGTCGATGAAGCCGTCGCTGCCTTGTCGGCGATGCTTGAGCCGATCATCATCGTTTTCCTCGGGGTTGTCATCGGGGGCATCGTGATCTCCATTTACCTGCCGATTTTCCAGATAGGCAACGCCCTCTGATCTGTTTACAGAAATTACCTGCCGAGGCACACTCTTGTGCCTCGGCTTTTTTACTAACTTTTGTTTTGCATGCCTTATCCTGTGCCCTCTCTTCCGCTCCCTGCTTTCCCCGGTTGGTTTTTATTGGACGATCCCATCGTCGCCCTGATCGCCGCCGCGGTCGTCGGTCTTTGCGTCGGCAGTTTTATAAACGTCGTGGTCCACCGCCTGCCGAAAATGATGCAACGTGCCTGGGAACAGCAATGCGCCGAATTACGCGATGATCCGCCTTCTGAAGAACCCGCTACCCCCTACAACCTCGTCGTTCCGCGCTCGGCTTGCCCCACGTGTCAACATCAGATCACCGCGCTTGAAAACATTCCCGTCGTGTCCTGGCTCTTTTTGCGCGGTAAATGTTCACAATGCGGCGCGCGCATTTCGATCCGCTACCCACTGGTCGAGCTGCTGGGCGGTTTACTGGCTGGGCTGGCTTTCTGGTTTTTCGGGCCGTCCTGGCAAGCGTTGGCGGCTTGTGCTCTGTTATGGACGCTGTTGGCTTTGACCTTCATCGACGCCGACACGCAGTTATTGCCCGATGATTTGACTTTACCTCTTTTGTGGGCCGGGTTGTTCGTCAATCTTTTCGGCATGTTCACAACGCTGCCCTATGCTGTCATCGGCGCGATGGCCGGTTATTTATCACTGTGGCTGGTGTACTGGGTATTCAAACTGCTGCGCAATAAAGAGGGGATGGGCTATGGCGATTTCAAACTGCTGGCTGCACTCGGCGCCTGGCTCGGCTGGCCCATGTTGATACCCATTGTCCTTCTGTCTTCGCTGGTGGGCGCCTTGCTGGGGCTGGGGCTGATCCTGTTCCGCGGCCGTGACCACAATGTTCCGATGTCATTCGGCCCGTTTCTGGCGATCGCTGGCGCTATAGCGCTTTTCTTCGGGTCGATCATCAACCGCTGGCTGCTACTGCCCCTCTAATCCTATGCCTTTGATCATCGGCGTCACCGGCGGTATTGGCTGCGGCAAATCAACCGTCGCGCGAACGTTTTCGGCATTAGGCGTCGAAACGCTCGATGCTGACGATCTGGCGCATACCGTCAGTGCGCCCGGCGGCAGCGCTTATCAAGATATCGTCGCGCTGTTCGGTGCAGCCGCCGTTCGAGCTGATGGAACTCTGGATCGCGCCTTTATTCGTCAGCAGGCGTTTGCCGCCCCGGAAGTACGCGCCCGGCTTGAAGCCATCGTCCATCCCCGCGTCGGCGAAGAAACCACCCGCCAAATCGCCCAATGGCGCGGGCCGTACGGTTTATGGATCGTCCCCCTGCTGCTCGAAAAACCGGGGCTGCGTGAACGCGCTGGCCGTATTCTGGTCATTGATTGTCAGGAAGCACAGCAAATAGCCCGGGTCGTCGCTTCGCGCGGCCTGCGTGAAAACGAGGTTCGCGCGATCATGGCCACACAGTATTCACGCGACCAGCGCTTAGCTCTCGCCGACGACATTCTCGACAACAGCGGCCCGCCGGAAAGGTTAGTCGCCCAAGTTACGCGCCTGGATCGTTTCTACCGGGCGCTGACAGGTACTCGAAAAACCTGATTTTCCGATCACTTTCTTAAAAAAACTTAATAAATCGGCGAAATTGCGGCACAATGACGGAGTTCCCCCTCAATCATCATGGATTTCGGGTGCCCGTCCTTTACGAACATCCTCTCAACGAACGGGTTCGCACACTGATGCGGCTCGAAGACCTCTTTGCGCGAGTGCGCTTTTTTGCCGCGCGCGAAACTTTTCTTGACCATCACTCGGCGCTGCTGGCGTTGTTTGAAATCATTGAAGTTGCGGCGCGTGCTGACCTCAAGTCCGACTTGTTGCAAGAACTTGAACGCCAGAAATTGGTATTGAGCGCATTGCGCCATCACCAGAATATCGACCAGGAATTGCTGGATAACCTGCTCGACGATATCGACCGCGTGATTGCGAAAATTTTTGCATTTACCGGCAAAGTTGGAATGCATCTGCGCGAAAACGAGTGGCTGATGTCCATCAAACAGCGCACCTCGTTGCCTGGTGGCGCCTGCGGGTTTGACTTACCGGCTTTTCATTTTTGGCTACGGCAGCCGCCCGCCCGTCGGCAGAGCGATCTCCAGCAGTGGCTGGCGCCGCTGGAACCGATTCGCAACGGCATCTCCATCATTTTGCGCATCTTGCGCGAAAGTGGCCAAACCGTCGCATGTACGGCACAGCACGGCGTTTTTCAGATGATGCAGGCCAATACCAAAGCCGTACAGTTACTGCGGCTGGTAATCGCAGACGGGATCGCCTGCGTTCCCGAGATCAGCGCTAATAAATACGCGCTCAATATTCGCTTTTTGACCGCCGAAGAGATGACGCGCGGCTGCGTCTGCGATTACGACATCACTTTCGATTTGACTTTCTGCTCGTTATGAAAAAAACAACCCTCCAAACGATTCCGCCAATCCCCCAAACCACGACCGTAGCCTGCCCGCAGTGCGGCGCTTCCGTAGCTTGGGCGCCGACATCGCGCTGGAAACCGTTTTGCTCGGAGCGCTGCAAACAACTCGACCTCGGCGCTTGGGCCGACGAATCTTACCGAATCGCCAGCGTTGAAACCGCCGATGCCTCAGAGATAGAAAACGCGCTTACAGCGTTTCCTCCAGACCTATCGCGGCCTCATTAGGAAAAAGCTCCGCCTTTCAACAACCCCGGCAACGCTTTCAGAACCCCATGATTGGCTGGCAACAGCAACAAATCCCGACAAGTTTCCAACGTCTGCCAACCGATATTTTGTCCTTCGCGGCCATAAGGTTCACCGCGCCATACCGCCACATGAAAAAAGTGCAACTCGACCTCGGCGTGCGGGTAAGAGAAACAAACGGTCTGCCAAAGTACTGCCCGCTCGACAACTATTCCCAGCTCTTCTTCCAACTCGCGGACCAGCGCCGCCTGCGCTGTTTCTCCTGCTTCGATCTTGCCGCCCGGAAATTCCCAATAACCGGCGTACACTTTTCCCGATGGTCTCTGTGTCAATAAAAATTCGTTTCCTGCCCGCGTCAATACTGCCGCCGCTACTTGCACCGGCGCCATTTTCAACGTCATGATTTGAAACAAAGCGCTTTGTGGCCTGCGTAGTGGCGCGCAAATTGCCACGCCGTCCGACCGCTGATCGAGCCGCGCAAACGCGCCCATTGCAACGCTTCCAAACGCAGGGCTTCGCTCGCCGCTGCGGTCTTCGGGGAAGGTATCTTATGATGCGTCAACCAGCCGGCAACCGCTGCAAGATATTCGTCTTCACTAAACGGATAAAACGAAATCCACAAACCAAAACGCTCGGCCAGCGCCATTTTTTCTTCTTTCGCTTCGTCCGGGTGAATTTCACTTTTGCCGTCATTCTGCGAAAAATTTTCGTAGAAAAACGTCGGCATCAGATGGCGACGGTTCGACGTCGCATAAATCAGCACGTTCTCCGGTGGCGCCGTGATTGAACCGTCGAGCACCGCTTTCAATTCGCGATAGCCGCCTTCCTGCACGTCGAACGCCAAATCATCGCAAAACAGAATAAAGCGTTGTGCCGCACCCTGAAGGCTTTCCAAAATTTTCGGCAAGTCAAACAGGTCTCCCTTATCGACTTCGATCAACCGCAAACCATGCTTCTGATAACAACTCAGCATCGCTTTGACCAACGATGACTTGCCCGTGCCAGGAGCTCCGGTCAATAACACATTGTTGGCCGGATAGCCCGCTACGAATTGTCGGGTGTTCTGGTCGATACGCGCTTTTTGTTCGTCGATACCCACCAGGCGATCAAGCGATACGGCGTGCGGGGCCGCCACCGGATACAACGCACCGCGGCCATACCGAATCCCCTGCCGTCGTTCCCAGCGCGCCGCCGGTATTTTCGCCCAATCAATCGGAACCGGACTTTCCGGTAACAACCCTTCGGCGCGGGCTAACGCGGTCTCTGCCCGCTCGAGGAATTTTAGCCAGCGCGCTTCTGGCGTTATTGATTTCACATTCATCGTCGAAATGTTTTTTAACCACGAAAGGCTCGAGTCGGGTATCAGAGGTCAGAAGAAAAGGGCGATCTCATCCCCACCCCTTGAAGGGGAGGGCTTTGACATCACGCCATTCGTGTAGAATGGTTTTCTGATTTCTGACCTCTGTTATCTGATACCTGACCTCAGCTCCGGTAATCGGCGTTGATCGACACATAGTCGTGTGATAAATCACACGTCCACACCGTCGCCGCAGCATCGCCTTTCATACCCAGATCAATTCGTACCGTAATCTCTGACTGATTCATCACCCGCTGCCCCGCTTCTTCCGTATAACTCGCCGCTCGGCCGCCATTGACGATCACGGTGACATCGTCCAGCCACAGCCGAACGCGCGACACGTCAAGCTCCGGCGGCGCTGCATTGCCGATCGCACAAACGATACGTCCCAGATTGGGATCCGACGCAAAAAACGCCGTCTTCACCAGCGGCGAATGCGCTACTTTCAACGCTACTTGGCGACATTCTTCAACATTGCGCCCGCCTTCGACTCGAATCGTGATGAACTTGGTTGCGCCTTCACCATCGCGCGCGATGGCCTGCGCCAGATGTACAGCTACTTCGCTTAACGCTTTTTTGAGCGCCGGCAAGCGCGGGTCGTCGCCTCGCGCCAGCAGCGAAACCTTCGCTTGCCCCGTTGCGATGCCGATCAAAGTATCGTTCGTCGAAGTATCACCATCAACGGTCACTGCATTGAACGAACCGTCAGCGACTTCACGCAGCAACGGTTGCCATACCGCCGTTGCTATCGGCATGTCGGTCGCAATAAATCCGAGCATTGTCGCCATATTTGGATGAATCATCCCTGCCCCTTTGGCAATGCCGGTAACGGTGATTTGCACACCATCGATCATCACTTGCGCCGAAGCTGCCTTGTGAACGGTGTCGGTAGTCATGATCGCTTGCGCTGCCGTTAACCAGGCGGCCGCGTCGGCGCCGCTTGCTTCATCGCAACGGTGAAGCGCTTCCGGCAAACCCGCCAACAATTTGGCGATCGGCAAAGGCTCCATGATGACGCCGGTCGAACACACCATTACTTCTTCCAGCGCACATCCCAGCAGCGCCGCCGTCTCGCGACAGGTGCGACGTGCATCGTCCAAACCCGAAGCACCGGTGCCGGCATTGGCGTTGCCGGCGTTGACGACCACCGCTCGCAACGATTTACCCTGTTGCTGTTGCCAAGCCAAGTGCTCGCGATCAATCAGCACTGGCGCCGCACAAAACCGGTTCTGTGTAAACACCGCCGCGGCCGTTGTTCCCGGCGCACACTTAATCACCAGCACATCGTCCCGCTGCCAGTTCTTGATCCGCGCTGCAGCAGCCCCCAAACGAACGCCGGGAACAGGAAATAAATCGTCAACAGTGGAAGGCGTATAACAAACCGGCATGATTTTCCTTTATACGATAATTAAGCCAACTTGCCGTGGCATTGCTTGTACTTTTTGCCGGAGCCGCAAGGGCAAGGATCGTTGCGCCCTACTTTTTCACCAGCGCGCACAAATGGAATTGCCGGCGCTTCAGGTTCTGCCGCCAGCGCTTCATCGTAATCGGCGTGTTGGTAACGCACGTTCGACACGTTCGGCGTCTGTTCTTCAACAGCTTCAACATCCTGCTGCGAACGCACCTGTACCGTCAACAAAATCCGTACTACATCGTGTTTGATGCGGTCAAGCATCGATGAAAACAGTGTAAACGCTTCGCGCTTGTATTCCTGCTTCGGGTTTTTCTGCGCATAGCCGCGCAGGCCGATTCCCTGCCGCAGATGGTCGAGCGACGCCAGATGTTCGCGCCAGTGCTGATCAATCATCGACAACATGAGGCTGCCTTCGAACTGCCGCATCACCGGCGCGCCGACCGCCTCGGTGTGCGACGCCCATTGCTGCACCGCCAACTCAGCCAAGTGGTCACGCAATTCGTCTTCGCCGTGGTCGGATTTTTCTTTGAGCCAGCCGGCAATATCAACCTGCAACTGGTATTCGGATGCCAGCGCCGCTTCCAGCCCGGGCACATCCCAATGTTCCTCCACCGATTCCAAGGGGATGTAGCGCTGCATCAGCGTGCCGATTTCGTCGCGAACCATGCTGTCGATGGTGTCGGAGATGTCCTCAGCTTCCAACAACTCATTACGTTGCTGGTAAATCACCCGGCGCTGATCATTGGCGACGTCGTCGAATTCCAGCAACTGCTTACGGATGTCAAAGTTGCGTACCTCAACACGGTGTTGCGCTTTTTCGATCGAGCGGTTGATGATCGGGTGCTCAATCGGCTCGCCTGGCGGCATCTTCATCCGCTGCATGATGTTGCCAAGCCGCTCGCCGCCAAAAATACGTAACAGCGGGTCTTCCAACGACAAATAGAACCTCGACGACCCCGGGTCGCCCTGCCGACCGGAACGACCACGCAACTGGTTGTCGATCCGACGTGATTCGTGCCGTTCAGTGCCAATGATGTGCAAGCCACCGAGCGACACTACTTTGTCGTGGCGCGCTTGCCAATCGGCACGCAGCGCCTCAATCTCTTTTCCTTTCTGCGCTTCGGTCAATTTTTCATCTTCGCGGATTTTCAAAACCTGCGGTTCAAAGGCGCCGCCCAACACGATGTCGGTTCCTCGCCCCGCCATATTGGTGGCGATAGTGATTGCTTTTTCGCGGCCGGCCTGTGCGACGATTTCGGCTTCGCGAGCGTGGTGTTTCGCATTCAGCACTTGGTGCGGCAACTTTTCTTTGTCGAGGTATTTTGACAACAACTCCGAATTTTCAATCGACGTGGTCCCGACCAGCACAGGCTGGCCGCGTGAATAGCAATCCTTGATGTCGGCAAGAACCGCATCGACTTTTTCCTGAAACGTCCGAAACACCAGATCATTCATGTCTTTGCGGATCATCGGCAGGTTCGTCGGAATCACCACCGTTTCCAGATTGTAGATTTGCTGAAACTCGAACGCCTCGGTGTCGGCCGTGCCGGTCATCCCCGCCAGTTTTTCGTACATTCGGAAATAGTTCTGGAACGTGATCGACGCCAGCGTCTGATTTTCGCGCTGAATTTGTACGCCTTCTTTAGCTTCTACCGCCTGATGCAGTCCCTCCGACCAACGGCGTCCCGGCATCAGCCGACCGGTGAATTCATCGACGATGATCACTTCGCCATTCTGAACGACGTAATGCTGGTCGCGGAGGAACAGCGCGTGCGCGCGCAACGCCGCATACAGGTGATGCATCAACGAAATATTCCCGCTGTCGTACAGACTGCTGCCTTCAGGAATCAGTCCCGCTCCAGCGAGCAATGCTTCGGCGTGTTCGTGTCCTTCTTCCGATAGCGACACCTGACGGCCTTTTTCATCGACCCAATAATCACCGGGGCCTTTTTCTTCCTGCTGGCGCGTCATCTTCGGCGCAACAGCATCGAGCCGATAATACATATCAATATTGTCGTCGGCTTGCCCGGAAATAATCAGCGGCGTGCGCGCCTCGTCGATCAGGATCGAGTCCACCTCGTCAACCACTGCAAATTTCAGTTTGCGCTGAACACGACTTTTCGCACTCATCTCCATGTTGTCGCGCAAATAATCAAAGCCGTATTCGTTGTTGGTTCCGTAGGTAATATCAGCGGCGTAGGCTTCCTGCTTCTGATCGTGCGGCATTTGCGACAAATTGACGCCGACCGTCATACCGAGGAATCTGTAAATCCGCCCCATCCAGTCGGCGTCGCGCTGCGCCAGATAATCATTGACGGTGATCACATGCACGCCTTCGTTGGTCAGCGCATTGAGGTAAACCGGTAACGTCGCTACCAGCGTCTTGCCTTCGCCGGTACGCATCTCAGCAATTTTGCCGTAATGCAGCGCCATGCCGCCGATCAACTGTACGTCAAAATGCCGCATGTTAAGCACTCGTTTGGCCGCTTCGCGCACTACTGCAAACGCTTCCGGCAACAAATCTTCCAGGCTTTCGCCGTTCGCTACCCGTTCCTTGAAAGCAACGGTTTTATCACGCAATTCATCGTCGGACAGCGCTGCCATCGCCGGTTCCAGCGCGTTGATGCGCCGCACCGCCCCTTGGTATTGTTTTAACAGCCGCTCATTGCGACTGCCGAAAATTCGGGTAAGAAAGTTGCCGATCATGTTGGGAAAAATATTTGAAAAATTCTGTTGCCTGAAAAAGTGAAGGGGTGAGATTGCTCACCCCTCATCCATCCTTTACGCCGCGCAGTCCGCGCCGCACAATCGCTTATGAAATCGGAGACTCGCCCACCGTCTTTAAAAAGCGCGCCGGATTTTGCGCCACGCCGTTCAGGCGAACTTCAAAGTGCAGATGCGATCCCGTCGAGCGGCCTGTCGAACCGACAGTTGCAATCGCCTGCCCACGTACAACCAGATCGCCTACATTCACAAGCAGTTCCGAATTATGCGCATAGCGCGTAACCAAGCCGTTGCCGTGGTCAACCTCAACAAGTTTACCATACTGCGGATGCGTCTCCGAGCGAATCACTTTCCCTGCTGCAGCGGCTACAACCGGCGTTCCCGGCTGCGCCGAAAAATCGACTCCCTCGTGAAATGCTCTCATCCCGTCGAACGGATCAATCCGGTAACCAAAATCAGACGACCGCCAATTCGCATCCACCGGCTGCAGCGACGGCAAAAACCGGCGATTGGCCGAATCCTCAACCAGCATTCCTTCGAGTACGTTCAGCCGGTCACTTTGTACCGCAATTTTTTGCGTCAATCCGTCAATCAGCGTTCCCAATTCCATCGCACTGAACGGCCGCGCCGGTAACGTCGATTCGGCGCCGCCACGACCGACATCCGCCGCCGGTATTTCCTTGGCCGTCAAACCGGCTGTTTTCGCCAGTCTTGTGCTCAGCGCATCAAGCCGTTCCGTTTGCGCCTGCAACTCACCTAAACGCACGGCCATCGCGGAGAGATGCCCCTGCAACTTTTCCTGCGCCCGTGACGCTTCGGCACGCTGGTCAGCCAGTACGATTTTCTGTAGCCACGGATGCTCCGTCGCCGCCGCCCATTTCAGCGCGACATAGTTAAAAGCAACCGAACACAAAACAAATGACACCAGCGCTACCGCCGTTGCCAGCACTGCATGTCTCCAGTCCACGGCGATCGTGCGCACCGGCTTTGATGCATCGGAACTCACCACAAGAATATTCAATGGAGTATCCTTTCATTTCTTATCATTTCAACAGAGCCGAAGCCAAACACGCTGTATGTCCCCTACTCAATCCTTTAACCCGCTGGCTCACGTCATTGAAACCGAGCCTCACCTTGCCGCCTGGTTGCGCCGCCACCGATTGGAAGCCGCGCTCACCCATATCGTTCGCACCCATTTGCCACGATTGGCTGCCGGGCAGGTTCGCGTCACCGACGTGAGGGGCGGACAACTGGAACTGACCGTCCCCTCCGGTGCTCTGGCAACCGTCATTCGCCAACAAATCCCCGAATTGCTGGCGGCGCTCGCTTCACACTCCCGTGAATTTAATGGAATTCGGGTTCGTGTGCAACCTCTGGCGGCTTCAATGATTGCCCCAGCACCTACTCCACGCCGCCCACCGCCTGCAGCGGCGCCATTACAAGCTCTAACCAAGAAACTGTCGGACGGCCCCCTAAAAATGGCTGTTTCACGGCTAATAGCGCGGCGTTAAACGAAATTAAACGATAAATATGCGAAGTTACGAGCGTCATTAAAGAGCCAAGACCAAGCGCTCGAATGCATAAAACAGCATCAATCCAATAAAAAATACAATTGCATATTTCAGCGCCTGAGCAATAAATCGTAAATAACGGCGGTCTTTGGTTATCAGAAAAGCAGCAAATGCCACCAAAACGGCAGCCAATCCGAGAAACAGCAACAAGCGCACCAGAACCATTTCCCCTCCAGCAGAACCTTTTTTCAAGTAATCACTTTACCATTAGAAGCCGCAGGTCTGGGGTCAAAAAACCTCCCTGCTCCCGACCCCCTAGTATCTACCCCCCTGATAAACTCCCAACATTTCAGCGCTCCTTCAAAAAACATGGGAACTTTCTTTTCTTCGTCTCCTGTACTTAGCGCCATCCTCTTGCTGTTAGGCTCGAACCTGTTTATGACCTTCGCTTGGTACGGTCATCTCAAACATCTTGGGCACAGCCCGTGGATCGTCGCCGCGCTGGTTAGTTGGAGCGTCGCATTGTTTGAATACCTGTTGCAGGTGCCGGCAAACCGCATCGGCTTCACCGTGCTAACGCTACCGCAGTTGAAAATATTACAAGAAGTCATCACCCTCTCGGTATTCGCACCGTTCGCTGTTTTGTATATGGGGCAACCGCTCAAGCTCGATTACCTGTGGGCGGGGTTGTGTCTGCTCGGCGCGGTATATTTTGTTTTCCGCAATTAACGTTATTGGCTAACGCGCCGTATAACAAGCAACGTCGACTCCAAACGTCAAGCGTGACTCAGCCGCCAATACTGGAATGCCGACGGTACTTCTTCCTCGGCGCGAAAACTGACGATTTCGCGCGCCTCTTCACGTTCAATCAGCGCCCGCGCCAGCGCATTGTTCAGCGCGTGCCCGGACTTGTACGCCGTATATTGACCGATCACTGGATGACCAAGCAAGTACAAATCCCCGATCGCATCCAGCACCTTGTGCTTGGCCGGCTCGTTTTCATAACGCAAGCCGCCGCTGTTTAGCACGCTGACCTCATCAAGCACAATTGCGTTGTGCAGGCTGCCGCCCAGCGCCAGCCCCATTGACCGCATCGTTTCCACATCCTGCATGAAACCGAAGGTGCGCGCCCGGGCGATGTCCTTGATATAAGCGTCTTCGCCGAAATCAAGCACCACCCGCCGGTTTTCCTGACCAAACGCCGGGTGAGAAAAATCGATCGTGAAATCGAGCCGAAAACCATCGTGCGGCGTAAAACGTGCCCACTTATCGCCATCGGATACTTCAATCGGCGCCGTTACTTTATAAAACTTCTTCGCCGCGGTCTGCTCTTCGATACCCGCCGACTGCAACAGAAAAATAAACGGCCCGGCGCTGCCGTCCATGATCGGAATTTCCGGCCCCGCAACATCGACATGCAAATTATCGATCCCCAACCCAGCCAACGCCGACATCAGATGTTCGACCGTTGACACGCTGGCATTGCCGACGCGCAACAGCGTCGATAAACGAGTATCACCGACCTGATGCGCCAGCGCTGGTATTGGCGCGCTACCCGGCAGATCGGTACGATGAAAAACGATGCCGGCATCGGCTGGCGCCGGCCGCAACGTCAACGCAACGCGAGCGCCAGTATGCAATCCAGCGCCTTTGGTCGTCACTGTCGTTTTCAAAGTCCGTTGCAGGTACATGGATTGTCTGTATAAACTTGTCAAAGGCAAAAAAACGATGGCTTTTTATATTTCATATGCTTCTCTTGAACTTTTTCTTCAGCCACCCTCGTTGCCGACGGATGTTAGCACACGCCTCTCTTTCCGGTACAGGATTTTGTCACATCAACCAACACGAAAATCCCAAAAAAGGATTGCACTCAAAGCAAATAGCCGAGGCAACCGAAGCGCCGCCTCGGGATACTTTCCTGGCGCGGAGCGCCTTTACCGCTCACTTCACGGCTTCGCATGAAGTGGCGCTTTTCTAATCTCTGGCCTCTGATTCCTGATGCCACCCCATCCCCACCCGAACCCTCCCCTTGAAAGGGAGGGTTTGAACTTGCCCAGGCTACAACGCTTCGCAACTCAAGGGCGGGTTTAAAACCCGCTCCTGTACGCGCAGATTGATGTTTTCTGATCCCTGAAATCAATCCGCTTGTTTGCGTAAAAACGCCGGTATATCCGAGGCATCAAACGTGGCGGCGCTCGACGTTCCTGCCCGGCGACGCGCTACGGTCGGCTGGTCATAATCAATCACGTCGCTTACCCGACCACCATCGGTGCCGGTCGGCTCCAGCACTGCCTCGACCACTTCGAGCTTCGGCGAGCGCTGTCTGGCGGCGCTACCCAATCCGGTAGCAATGATCGTCACCCGCAAATCGTCGCCCATCGTATCGTCAATCACCGTGCCGACAATCACCATCGCATCTTCAGCCGTGAACTCCTTAATCGCGTTCATCACCTCGTGATACTCGCGCATCTTGAGCTCAGCCGAAGCCGTAATGTTGACCAGTACGCCACGCGCGCCCATCAGATTGACATCTTCGAGCAACGGGCTTCTCACTGCTGCTTCCGCCGCGTCGCGGGCGCGATTGACACCGCACGCCGTGGCCGATCCCATCATCGCCATCCCGACTTCGCCCATCACGGTACGCACGTCAGCAAAGTCAACATTGACCAGCCCCGGATTGTTGATCACTTCGGCAATGCCGGACACCGCGCCGTACAGCACATCGTTGGCCGCCGCATAGGCATCAAGCACCGATACGTCGTCACCCAACACCTGCATCAGCTTGTCGTTGGGAACAATGATCAGCGAATCGACTTTCTGCGTCAGTTCCTCAATGCCGAGCTGCGCTACTTTCAAGCGTTTGCCCTCGAACGAGAACGGGCGGGTCACGACCGCCACGGTCAGAATGTCCATGCTCTTCGCGATGTCGGCGATCACTGGCGCGGCGCCGGTGCCCGTGCCGCCGCCCATGCCCGCTGTGATGAACAGCATGTCAGCGCCGCGGATCAGCTCGACGAGGCGATCGCGATCCGATAACGCCGCATTGCGGCCGACTTCGGGGCGCGCGCCGGCACCCAAGCCGCGCGTCTGAGTCGAACCCAATTGCAACTGGATCGGCGCGCCAGAGCGTTTCAGCGCCTGCGCATCGGTATTCGCACAGATGAATTCCACGCCGGAAAGGCCGCGCACCATCATGTGCTCAAGCGCATTGCCGCCGCATCCGCCAACACCAATCACTTTAATTACAGCGCCGTCTCCGGCTTGCTCAATCAATTCAAAACTTGCGTTCATATTGCTCTCCTGTCTGGTGTTGCCTTTGGTTTTTTGACTACTTTGATTTCCGGAATCCGGATACATCCCGTCAAATAAATCTTCCATCTTCGTTCTCCACAGTGCGCATTGTAATCCCTAAAAGTTCGCTTTAAACCATTGTTTCACTCTTTGCATGCCCCCTAAAAGGCCAGGTGTCTGAATTTGTGCAGCACGCGCGCGCAACCAGTGTTCGCGCCCGGCGAAAAGCAAGCCGGTCGCCGCTGCGTAACGCGGATTTCGAATGATTTCGGACAGAGGTCCTTCGTACATCGGCACGCCAATGCGCACCGGCAAATGAAAAACTTCCTCGCCCAATTCGACCATCCCCGCCAGTTGTGCAGTACCGCCGGTCAGCACAAGCCCCGACGAAATCAATTCCTCATAGCCGGAATGGCGCAGTTCCCGCTGCACCAGCGAATACAGCTCCTCGATGCGCGGCTCGATTACTTCGGCCAACGTGTGTCGCGACAGCTTGCGCGGCTCGCGGCCGGACACACCCGGCACTTCAACAAAATCGTTTTGGTTGGCAAGCTGGCGCAATGCGCAGCCGTGCAAAATTTTCAAATCCTCCGCTTCTTTGGTCGGCGTGCGCAACGTCATTGCAATATCGTTGGTCACCTGGTCGCCAGCGATCGGGATCACCGCCGTGTGCCGGATGGCACCGCCGGTAAAAACAGCGAGATCGGTCGTGCCGCCGCCGATATCAACCAGGCACACGCCCAGTTCCTTCTCGTCGTCATTCAGCACCGCCGTGGCCGCTGCCAGCGGCTGCAAAAACAAATCGCGCACTTCCAATCCGCAACGACGCACACATTTGACGACATTTTCGATCGCCGATACGGCGCCGGTCACCACATGAACCTTGACCTCCAGCCGTACGCCGCTCATTCCCAGTGGGACGTGTACATCATCCTGATCGTCAACCCGGAACTCCTGCGGCAGAATGTGCAGAATTTGCTGGTCGTTCGGAATCGGGATCGCCCGCGCTGTTTCCAGCGCCCGGTCGATATCGGCCTGCGACACTTCTTTTTCCTTGATCGCCACCATACCACCCGAGTTGAGGCTGCGAATATGGCTGCCGGCAATTCCGGTATAGACCTCCGAAATATGGCAGTTCGCCACCAGTTCGGCTTCTTCCAGCGTCCGCTGGATTGAAGCCATTGTCGCCTCAATATTGACGACCGCGCCTTTTTTCAAGCCGCGCGACGGCTGCATACTGTAGCCGATCACCCGAAGCTCCTGATCCGGCGTCATCTCCGCCACGATCGCCATCGTCTTTGAAGTGCCGATGTCGAGCCCGACGATCAAATCCTGATGCTCTTTTGCCATGCTTTCCTCTATCCCGTTGCTTTCTGCTTTCGCTTATCGCTTGTCGCCACCGGCCGCTGTCCGGATCGCCAGCCCGTTCTGATATCGCAAATCGATGTAATCCGGCTGACGCCCACTGCGCGCCAACGCGCCTGCCGTTTTCCGATAGACCGAAATGAATCGCTCCAGCCTTGCATCGGCAATATCGCGCCCCAGCTCGATCACTTGCGTGTTGCCGCTTTTGTCCGCTGCTTCAATCTGCCAACTGCCGCGCGGTGAATGTCGCACTGTGTTCAGATCCAACCCCAGCGACGCCAGCTTCGTCGCCCAGTTTTCAAAGCGCTCGATCACTGTCACGGCCTCGTCGTCGCGCCCGGCCAATTCCGGCAAATCGCCATCGTACGGCGCCACAAACACTGTCCCGTCGCGAGTTACCAATGCCGTTCCGTTCCAGCTCGCAAACGGCTCAAATTCCTCGATCGACACTTCCAACCGATCCGGCCATTCCCGATGCAGTCCAGCGTTGCGCACCCACGGCACCTGCCGCAAGGCCCGTTGTGCGCCGTCCAGATCCATCGTAAAAAATGTTCCCTTCAACTCACGGCGAATCACCGCCGCCACATGCGCCGGATCGGCGCGGTGCAGATCGCGCACCACCACCTGCCGGAACGCAAACGACGGCTGCCGCACGAACCAGTGACCCGCCGCCCACAGCAAAGCGCCGATCGACAAAATCATCAGCGTCAGCGCTACCGCGTTCATCGTCTTCGGGTCATGCCACATGTTCCGAAACGACTCCTTTTAAAATCGTCAGACAAAGTGCCTCCATCGACATCCCCGCCGCCCGCGCCGCCATCGGCACCAAACTGTGCGCCGTCATTCCCGGCACTGTATTGCTTTCCAGAAAAAACCATTGGCCGTCGCCGCGTAGCATCACATCCAACCTGCCCCAGCCGCGACAACCCAACACCCGGAATGCCTCCAACGCCTGCACCCGTATCCGTTCTTCCAACACCTCAGGAAGCCCGGACGGGCAAAAATACTGCGTATCGTCTGAAAAATATTTGTGTTCGTAATCGTAATCGCCACCTGGCGCCACGATGCGTACCAGCGGCAACGCGCAGTCATCGACAATCGCCGCCGTCAATTCCTCGCCGCGGACGAATGCCTCGGCGATCACCAGCGGGTCATGGCGCGCCGCTTCGGCATACGCTTCGGCCAAATGTTTCGGGTCGGCACGGTCGATTCTGGTAATGCCGATGCTTGAACCTTCATGCACCGGCTTCAGTATCAGCGGTAAACCCAATGTCTCAGCAAGCTGCATCCAATCAGTGCGCGCATCAATGATTTGATACGGCGGCGTCGGCACCCCGGTCGACAACCACACCATCTTGGTGCGCCACTTGTCCATCGCCAACGCCGACGCCGCCACACCGCTACCGGTATAAGGAATGCCCAGCATTTCCAGCACCGCCTGCACCGTTCCGTCCTCGCCGCCACGACCATGCAGCATGTTGAACACCCGCGTGAACCCTTCATCTTTCAGCGCCCACAATGGCTTTTCCGCCGGGTCGAACGCATGAGCGTCGATCCCCTGCGCCTGTAGCGCCAACAGCACATTGCGCCCCGACATCAGCGACACCTCGCGCTCTGCCGAACGACCGCCCAGCAGCACCGCCACTTTGCCGAAATCAGCAGTACTCTTTTCCACCGCGCTTTTTTTTGCGCTGCTCACGCTGCTTCTCCAAGAATTTTTACTTCCGGCTGTAACCGCACGCCAGTTTTCTCTTCCACCGTTTGCCGCACCCGCTCAATCAGCGCCTCAATGTCAGCAGCCCGCGCCGCGCCTTTCGGATTGACAACAAAATTCGCGTGCTTTTCCGACACCGAAGCGCCTCCTACTGTCAGCCCTTTCAACCCACACGACTCGATCAGTCGCGCCGCGTAATCGCCGGGTGGATTGCGGAACACACTGCCCGCATTCGGCAAATCCAACGGTTGCGACGCCAAACGTTTCGACAACAACGCCTTGATATCCGCCTGCGCCACCTCAGACGACTGCGCGTCGCCCGACACAAAACAAAACCAGGCGCCGACGAAAATCTCCGGCAACAATGGTGATTTATCCGACTCTTTACATTTCACATCCCGATATCCGATGTCGTAATCGTCTACAGCGCGAACACTACGTTCACCGACGCGCGTCACGACTTCGACGCGCGCCACATAAGTCCAGGTGTCGCTGCCGTAGCAACCGGCATTCATCGCCAACGCGCCGCCAACTGTGCCGGGAATCCCGGCCAGAAACGCCGCGTCGGCCTTGCCCTGCGCCGCCGCGAAGCGAGCCAGCTTTGCGCAGGTCAAACCGGCCGATGCGTAAATCGTGCCCTCGTCTTCCATACGCACCACCGCTTCGTTATCGCGCATCAGCACCACGACCCCGCGTATTCCGCCATCGCGGATCAACACGTTGCTGCCCAACCCCAATACCGTCACCGGCACATCCATCGGCAACTGCCGCAGGAAAAGCGCGAGATCCTCGCCATCAACGGGCGCATAAACTGCATCCGCCAAACCGCCAACGCGCCAACTTGTATGGCGCGCCATCACCACATCGAAGCGCAAATCGCCACGTAAAGAATCACCGCGCAAGCTTTCGAAAGAAAATTGCGATTTCATCGCGCGCTTTCCTTTCCGGCGTTTTGCTGCAAGCGCGCCGCCACCGTACCGATGTTGCCGGCGCCCATCGTCAATACCACGTCGCCATCTTTCAACAGCGACGCCAACACCTGCGGCACTTCGTCAACCCGTTCAACGAATACCGGATCGACTTTTCCTGTCACCCGCAGTGCCCGCGCCAGCGCACGCCCATCGGCGGCTACAATCGGCGCTTCACCGGCGGGATACACTTCGACCAGCACCAACACATCAGCCTGCGACAACACTGCCACAAAATCTTCAAACAAATCGCGCGTGCGCGTATAGCGGTGCGGTTGAAAGACAAGCACCAAGCGCTGCCCGTCGAAGCTACCGCGCGTAGCCGCCAGCGTCGCCGCGATTTCATTCGGATGATGACCGTAATCGTCAATCAGGGTATAAGAACCGCCATCCGGCAACGGAATTTCTCCGTACTGCTGAAAACGCCGCCCGACGCCTTTGAATCCGGCGAGCGCTTGTGCAATCGCTTCATCGGCGACACCGACTTCGCGGCCGACGGCAATCGCCGCCAGCGCGTTCTGTACACTGTGCCGCCCGGGCAGTGCCAGCGCCACCGGCAAATCAGCGAAGCCGCGCTGTGTCGCCACGAAATGCATCGTGCCGCGTTTGTTTTCCACTTGCCGAGCCTGTAGTGCGGCGGCGTCCGAAAAGCCGTAGCTCACCACCGGTCGCCCCACCTGCGGCAAAATCTCGCGCACATGGGTGTCGTCGATACATGCCACCACCGCGCCATAAAACGGCAAACGTTGCAGAAACTCGATAAACGCTTTCTTGAGTCGCGCGAAATCATGCCCATAAGTTTCCATGTGGTCAGCGTCGATATTCGTCACCACCGACAACACCGGCGACAGGTGCAGAAACGACGCGTCCGACTCATCCGCCTCAGCCACCAAAAAATCACCACTGCCCAAACGCGCGTTCGCATCTGCTGACAGCAGGCGACCCCCGATTACAAACGTCGGGTCGAAACCGCCTTCAGCCAAGACCGACGCCACCAAACTCGTCGTCGTCGTCTTGCCGTGCGTTCCCGCAATGGCGATGCCGCGCTTCAAGCGCATCAGCTCCGCCAACATCAGCGCCCGCGCCACTACCGGAATGCCCGCCTGCTGCGCCGCGATCACTTCCGGATTGTCCGTCGCCACCGCGGTTGACACCACTACCGCATCGGCGTCACGGATGTGTTCTGCCGCATGCCCCTTCCAGACTTCGACTCCCAGTGAACGCAGCCGTTCCGTCGCAGCGTTATCGCTGATATCCGACCCCGATACCCGATAGCCGAGGTTCACCAGCACTTCAGCAATGCCACTCATGCCGACACCGCCGATACCAACAAAGTGCAGCTGTTTCACTTTGTATTTCATGAAACTTCCCCCCGCACGTCTTTACCTTTGTCTTCGCTGTTACCTTCGCTGTTACCTTCGCTGTTACCATTACCCCACCGATGTTTACCCTGGTAAGCCGAGCCCAGCGCCATACATACCTGCGCTGCTGTTTCCGCCGCATCGATCTTGCGTAACGTAAACGCTGCTGTCGCCATCGCCAGCGCTTTTTCGCGCGTTAGCGCACGCACTATTTCCGCCAGAACAGCAGGGGTCAAGTCGTCCTGTGCTTTTCTAAAAGCAGCGCCGACATCGACCAGGCATTGCGCATTAGCGCTTTGCTCGTCAGCAATCGCTCCCGGCAACGGCACCACCAGCGCGCCGACGCCGACAGCCGCCAGTTCAGCAACCGTCATTGCGCCGCCGCGACAAATCACAAAGTCGGCTTCGGCGTACGCCTGCCCCATTTCTTCAATGAATGGCACACACTCGGCTGCAATCCCCTGTTGCGCGTAAGCGATACGTAACGCCTCGATGTGGCGCGCGCCCGACTGATGGACGACACGTGGCCGTTGCTCGACCGACAACTGCGCCAGCGCCGCCGGTACACAAGCGTTCAACGCCTGCGCACCCAGGCTGCCGCCGACCACCAGCAAACGCAGTGGCCCTTGCCGACCGGCGAAACGCTCCACTGGCAAAGCCTGCTGCACCATGTCGCCGCGCACCGGATTACCTACCCATTCGACTTTTGACCTGATTTCAGATGCAACGCCCGCCTCGTTCCCGGCGCCGAACACGCCGGGAAAACCGGTCAGTATTTTGTCGGCGCCATAACGCAATACCCGGTTTGCCAGCCCCGGTACCGCATTCGCTTCGTGAATCACCAGCGGTAAGCCGCTCGCTACAGCAGTGAACGCGCCGGGGAACGAAGCGAAACCGCCGAACCCCATTACCACATCGGGTTGCCGCCGTTGCAAAACGCTACGGCTTTGAAGGCACGCCATCAACAGTGCCCAAGGTCCCAGCAATAGCGTCTTCAGCCCTTTACCGCGCACGCCGCGGAACGATACACCCTCGAAATCAATCCCTTCCTGCGGCGCCAGCGTCGCCTCCATACCATCGCGAGTGCCGAGCCAAAACACGTCCCAGCCGTATGCCTGTAAACGCTGCGCCACTGCAACGCCGGGAAAAATATGGCCACCGGTGCCGCCGGTCGTGATCATCACCGTCCTCCTGCCGCCGCTCTTATCGATGCTTTTTATGCGCTGGCTCATACGTTGTGCCCATTCAAAAGCCTGCGATTTTCGTAGTCAATGCGCAGCAACACCGCCACCGCTACGCAACTGGCGACAATACCGCTGCCGCCAAACGATAAGAACGGCAACGTTAGCCCTTTGGTTGGCAACAGCCCCACGTTAACGCCCATGTTGATAAACGTTTGAACGCCGAGCCAGATGCCGATCCCCTGCGCCGTCAATGCCGAAAAAGGCTGTTGCAAACGCGCTGCTTGCCGGCCGATCATCCAGGCGCGAAACAACAACCACATGAACAACATAACCACCACCAGCACACCGGCAAACCCCAACTCCTCGGCAATCACCGCCAGCAAAAAATCGGTGTGGGCTTCCGGCAGATACAGCAGCTTTTCGACGCTGTCACCAAGCCCGACGCCGAGAAATTCGCCGCGCCCAAACGCCATTAACGAATGCGTCAATTGATACCCTTTGCCAAGCGGGTCCTCCCAGGGTTTCAAAAACGTCGTCAACCGTTGCAACCGGTATGGCGCGGCGACCAGAATTGCCCCAAGAGCGAACGGCAACAACGCCAGCAAACCGATGATGATGCGGCCGTCGAGCCCGCCGACGAACAGCACGCCGAAGCCGATCGCTACAATCACGACGAAAGCGCCAAAGTCCGGTTCCAGCAGCAGCAAACCGCCGACCAGCACCATCGCTGCGAACAGCGGCAAAAAACCACGCGCCAGCGTCTTGCCCATTGGCTGATGCGCCGGTAAAAACTCTGCCTTGCGCACCGCGTAGCTGGCCGCATAAAAAACAACGACCAGCTTCATCAATTCGGACGGCTGCACATTGGTGAAATACAGCGGCAACCAGCGGCGCGCGCCGTTTACCGTCTTACCGACACCGGGAATCAATACCAGCGCCAGCAGCAACAGGCAAAACAAGAAAAGCCAGGGCGCCAGCCTTTGCCAAGTCGCCATCGGCAACTGAAATACCACTGCTGCGCACAACAGCGCCACCACCGTAAACAGGGCGTGCCGCACCAGGAAATACCAGGGATGATAGCCGGTAAAGCTGCTGGCTTCGGCCATCGCTATCGATGCCGAATACACCATCACCAGTCCCAGCGCCAACAGCATCAACGCCGTCCACAACAACGACGCATCGTAAGCCGCCATCGCACGCCGACCTTTCCTCTTCAGCGTCTCGGCGCCAAGGCCGCCGAAAATACGTTCAAACGAAGTGCGCGCCTGAATCATCCCGCGTCTCCTATCGTCTGCACCGCTTCGACGAACGCCTGGCCGCGTGCCGTATAGTCGCTAAACTGATCGAGGCTGGCGCAAGCTGGCGACAGTAAAACAATATCACCTGGTTGCGCTAACGCGCATGCTCTTGCCACTGCCACCGCCAGCGTTCCACAATGCTCAAAAGCGACACCATGGTTTGCCAGAGCCGTTTCGACCTGCGCCGCATCGCGACCGATCAGTAATACTTTCCGGCAATAGCGTGCCGCTGTTGCCGCCAGCGGCGTAAAGTCCTGCCCCTTGCTATCGCCGCCGGCAATCAATATCACCGGCGAAGCCATACCATCGAGTGCTGCTTGTGCCGCTGTTACCGTCGTCGCTTTCGAATCATTGATGTAGCGCACGCCATCGACAACGGCAATCTCTTCCATTCGGTGCGGCAGGCCGCGAAACGATGTCAGCGCCGCCAGCACCGTTTCATCTATCTTGGCCACGCACGACGTTAACGCCAACGCCGCCAGCGCGTTCATCGCGTTGTGGCGCCCGGCCAACGCCAGCGCCGATATCGGTAACAGCGGCGTCGCGCCACGCATCAACCACATTGCTTTATGGCGTTCGACAAGACGCCAGCACGTTGCCGCGCCAGCGGGAGCATTCCACCCAAACCATTGCACCGGCAATTCCGCCTCCCGCATCGCCGCAACCCGCGCGTCGTCAGCATTCAACACCTGTTGTTGCGCGTGATAAAAAATCCTCGCCTTGGCAGCAACGTAGGCTTTGACATCCGGGTAGCGATCAAGATGGTTTTCCGAGATATTTAATATCGTCGCCGCCATCGGCGCTAACGTTGTCGTCGTTTCAAGCTGATAACTCGACAATTCAAGCACGAACACGTCCGGCCAAACACCATCGCTCTCGATTTTTTCCAACACATCGAGCGCCGCATCGCCGATATTGCCGGCCGCCACCGCTGTCAACCCCGCCGCTTCGCACAACGTTCGCGTCAACGCGGTGGTCGTCGTCTTGCCGTTGGTGCCGGTAATCGCCAACACTTTTTGCCCCTTCGGCAACGCTTGCGCAAACAGTTCGATATCACCGACCAGCTTTGCTCCGCGCGCGACCGCCTGCCGAATCAACGGTTGATCCTTCGCCACACCGGGCGAAATAGCGATCATGTCGATGCCGTCAAACAACGTCGGAACCAACGAACCGCAATAAAGGTTCACTCGCGGCCATTCACGACGAACGTGCTCAGCATACGGCGGCGCCGCCCGCGTATCGGCGACTGCAACTCTCGCGCCACGACGCGAGAGATAACGCACCAGCGAAAAGCCGGTGAGACCAAGTCCCAGCACCAATACCCGACGATGCGATAATGCTTCCATGTTTACCGTTTTCGCTTCAGCTTTTCATCAGCGCAATTTCAACGCAGTTTTAATGTTGATAATCCCACCAGCACCAGCAGAATCGTAATGATCCAGAAACGCACCACGACCTGATTTTCTTTCCACCCCTTCAATTCATAATGGTGATGAATCGGCGCCATCCTGAATATCCGCTTTCCGGTCAGCTTGAATGACAACACCTGAACGATCACCGACAGTGTTTCGACGACAAATACTCCGCCCATGATGAACAGCACAATTTCCTGACGTACTGCCACCGCGATCGTTCCCAGTATCGCGCCCAACGCCAATGCGCCGACATCGCCCATGAACACTTCCGCCGGGTAAGCGTTAAACCACAAGAAGCCGAGGCCGGCGCCGACCATTGCGCCACAAATCACCGTCAATTCGCCGGTGCCTATGATGACCGGAAACTGCAAGTAGCGCGCGAACACCGCGTTGCCGCTGGTGTAAGCGAACACACCCAGCGCCGCGGCCACCATCACCGTCGGCATGATCGCCAGGCCGTCGAGGCCATCGGTCAGGTTCACAGCGTTGCTGGAGCCGACGATCACGCAATAACTTAACGCCACGAAGCCAATCACACCAAGCGGATACGAAACCGTCTTGAAAAACGGTACGATCAAGTCAGCATTGCCCGATAAATGCCAAATATCGTTACTGCGCCACACATGCGAAATCACATCGATCGCACTGGCGTTCCCCGGCGCCGACAGCGCCAGCGCCAGATACACTGCCGCGCCGAAGCCGAGCAACGACTGCCAGAAAAATTTAGCGCGAGCCGACAACCCTTTCGGATTGCGATAAACCACCTTGCGATAATCGTCGATCCAGCCGATCGCGCCAAAGCCAACCGTCACCCATAATACGGCCCAGACAAAGCGGTTGCCGAGATCACACCACAACAGCGACGTAATCACGATCGACACCAGAATCAATGCGCCGCCCATCGTCGGCGTCCCCGCCTTGGTCAGATGTGACTGCGGGCCGTCGCTGCGCACCGCTTGACCGATTTTCATCCGCGCCAGCCAAGCAATCATGCGCGGTCCGATCGCGAATGAAATAATCAGCGCAGTCATCGTCGCCAATACCGCGCGCAATGTGATATAGCCGAACACGTTGAAAGTGCGGATATCGCGCGCCAGAAATTCAGTAAGCCAAAGCAGCATGAAACTCTTCCCGTTATAAGCCATCCGGCAATGCCATCAGCGCCGCCGCGACTTTGTCCATTTGCATGAAGCGCGAACCTTTCACCAGCACGGTTCCAGTCACCTCGTTATGTTGCATCAACCTTTCCCGCAGCGTATCGAGCAGCGCTTCCATCGTTTCAAAATGCTCGGCGCCGACGCCGAACGCCGTTTGTGCATAACGCGCCAGCGTTCCCAATGCCAACAACCGCGTCACACCCTTCGCTCTGGCGTATTCGCCGGCTTCGTAATGAAACGCCGCTCCCGCTTCGCCAACTTCGCCCATATCACCCAAAACCAGCCAGCGCTCATTGCGTCGTGATGCCAGCACGTCGATCGCCGCCCGAACCGAATCGGGATTGGCGTTGTAGCTGTCGTCGATCAGCGTCCAGCAGGCGTTCAAAGCCATCGTGTTTAATCGCCCGGGTACCGCACAAAAAGAGGATAGCGCCGCCGCCCCGGTCGTTAGCGGCACGCCAAGCGCCAAAGCTGCTGCCAGCGCCGCCAGCGCATTCATCGCCATCGCCTGCCCCGGCAACGGCAAATGAAATTCGGCCTTGTTTTGGCGGATGAATACCTGAACACGATTCCCTGCCCCTTCCGCAGCGAACACGCCGCGAACATCAGCGTTTTCTTTCGTACCGAACCGGCAAACCGTTCGCCCCAGCTTTTGTGTTTCGTCGGCCCAGAAATTCTCGTACGCATCATCGCCGTTGATAACAGCGCACCCGCGCGGGCGCAGCGCTTCAAGAACATCGCCGTGCTCATGCGCGACATCCTCGACACTCTTCATGAATTCCTGATGCTCGCGCTGCGCGTTGTTAATCACCGCTACATCAGGTTGTGTCCATGCCGCCAGCGCCCGCGTTTCGCCGCGATGGTTCATCCCCAACTCGATCACCGCCGCCCGATGCACCGTCCGCAATCCCAATAACGTCAGCGGTACGCCGATTCCGTTATTCAGATTGCCACTTGTCGCGTGAATGGCATCGTCACCGAAATGCGCGCGCAAAACCGCCGCGATCATTTCTTTGACTGTCGTCTTGCCGTTACTGCCGACAACAGCCACCACCGGCAACGTGAATCGCTGCCGCCAACCTTTGGCCAATGCGGCAAGCGCTATCAGCGTATCCGATACGGCAACTGTGGGTTTGTTGCGAAAACGAGCAGCATGAGCATCATCCACGAGCGCCGTCGCGCCCATCTGCAACACATCCTCGACAAAATCGTGGCCATCGAAGCGCTCGCCTTTAAGCGCGACGAACAATGCTCCCTCCTCGATTGCACGCGAATCGCTGACGACTTTCGATACCTCTCTGTCGCCGCCCAGCAGGCGCCCGCCGGTCATAGCCGCCACTTCGCTCAACGACAGCATCGCTTTCTCGCTCATTGCGCGCTCCACATATCCAGCGCCTGCGCCGCCACGTCGGCGTCCAGAAACGGATGGCGTACCCCGGCGATTTCCTGATACGGTTCATGTCCTTTACCGGCAATCAACACCAAATCGCCGACGCGCGCCGCTGCAATCGCCTGCGTGATCGCTGCCGCACGATCGGATTCGACAATCCACGAAGCGCCACTGACCGAACGCAATCCTTCCTCGATCGCCGCCAGAATAGTATCCGGCGATTCGCTGCGTGGATTGTCGTTGGTGATCCAAACGCGGTCAGCCCACTTTGCAGCAATCGCGCCCATCACCGGCCGCTTGCCGGAATCGCGATCGCCGCCGCAACCGAACACGCAAAACAGTTGTTGCTCTCTCACTTGTGTCGCCCGCAACGCCCGCAGCACATTGTCGAGCGCGTCAGGAGTATGTGCATAGTCGATCACTACCATCGGCTGGTCAGCACGCCCCAAGCGCTGCAAACGGCCAGGCGGTGGTGTTAATGTCGAAAGAAGTTGCAGCGCTTCTGGCAGCGACACTTCGCGTGCCAGCAACACGCCCAACACGCCCAGTACATTCACCCGATTAAACTCGCCAAGCAAAGAAGTACGGACTTCACCGTTACCCTGTGGCGTGCGCACTGTAAAACGTGTCTCACGAACGTTGTCGTCAACACCGGTTATCGCAATCTCGGCATCCGAATGGCCGCCGCTGCTATAACGCCATACTTTTGCTTTTCGCAAACGAGCCGCCGTAATCATCGCGCCGCTCATCGGATCGTCGAGGTTGATCACCGCGTGATGAAGTTGCGGCCAAGCGAAGAGCCGTGTTTTCGCCGCCGCGTAGGCCTCGAAAGTGCCGTGATAATCAAGATGATCGCGCGTCAGATTGGTGAACAACGCAGTATTGAAACAACACCCGTTGACGCGCCCCTGGTCGAGCCCGATCGACGACACTTCCATGGCCACCGCGCCAGCGCCTTGCTGCCGAAGCTGCGCCAAAGCTCTTTGCAGGCTCGCCGCATCCGGCGTCGTATTGAGTGACGGCGACCATGTTTCTCCTATCAGCCCGTACCCCAGTGTACCGATCACGCCGGCACGCGTGCCGCGCGCTTGCAATGCCTGCGCAATCCAGTGCGCACATGAGGTTTTGCCGTTGGTGCCAGTAATGCCAATCAGCGGCAAATGCCGCGACGGCTGCCCATAAACCGCGTCCGCAACGATACCCAGACAAGGCGCCAGTCCGCTGATGTCCCAGCGCGGCACCGCCATCGCCCCTGCTTTATCGCCGGTTATCTTGCCGTCGCCAACTTCTTGAAGAACGCCAATCGCGCCGCGCGCGATTGCCTCGGCGATAAAACGCCGACCATCGTGTTGTGCCCCCGGCAACGCCGCAAACAACATACCCGGCGCCACCTGTCGGCTGTCAACGGTAATGCCTTTCGGCGGCGTCGGGAACTGCGCCAGCCATGCGATCATCGCCTTCAACGAAAATGCCTGAGGAAACGATGTGTGCAACATCATGTTTCCTCCTCGATATCTTCGCCGTCAGGCGGTAACACAATCGGAACAGCAGGCCGGTCGGGCGGCACGCCCAGCATTCGTAATGCTTTGCCGACAACGCTGGAAAATACCGGCGCTGCCACGGCTGCGCCGTAATACTTGCCGGCCGAAGGTTCGTCGATCATCACTGCCACAATCAGCCGTGGCGACGACACTGGTGCGAAACCGACAAACGAACTAACGTATTTGTTAGCGTAACCACCCTTTTCCGGTTTGCGCGCTGTTCCCGTTTTACCGGCAACGCGGTAATCGGGCACTTGTGCGCGCGCGCCGGTGCCGCCCGGTAGCGCCGCCATCTCCAGCATCCGGCGCATCTCCGTCGCAGTGGCCGACGAAATCACCGGCTTACCAATCACGTCGCCAGGAATCCGATACAGCGACGCCGGCTTCAGTTCGCCGTTGCCGGCGAAAATCGTATAACCACGCGCCAGTTGCAGCAGATTGACCGACACGCCATGCCCATACGAAATCGTCGCTTGCTCAATCGGCAGCCAACTTTTGGCAGGGCGCAAACGACCGGCGCTTTCGCCGGGAAAACCGGCGTTCACCGGCATGCCAAAACCAGCGCTGGACAGTCCCTGCCACATTTTTTCAGGCGACATCATCAATGCGATTTTTGCTGTGCCGACATTCGACGAGCGCTGCAACACCTGCTCAACCGTCAGATTACCGCTGACGTGATCGTCGTGAATGGTCGCCTTGCCGATCGTCCATTGTCCACCCGCCGTTTCCATCATCGTCGTCGGCTTCACACGACCGCTGTCCAGCGCCATCGCTATAGTGAATGGTTTGAACGTTGAGCCTGGTTCAAAGATATCAATCAGCGCCCGATTGCGCATTTTGGCTGGAATGAATTCTTCGCGCCGATTGGGGTTATAGCTCGGCTGGTTAGCAAGCGCCAACACTTCGCCGGTTTGCGCATCGAGGATTACCAGACTGCCGGCCTTGGCTTTGTTTTCGACAACGGCGGCTTTCAGCTCCGTCTGCGCCAGAAATTGCAGACGAAGATCGAGCGCCAGCGTCAGATCGCGCCCTTCCTGCGGCGCCTGTACGCCAGCGATGTCCTCTACCGCTTCGCCCTTGCGGTTGATGATAACGCGGCGGCTACCCGGCTTGCCACCCAGCCAGTCCTGGCGCGCCAATTCCAAACCTTCCTGGCCATAATCGCCGCCATCGGTAAAACCGAGAATCTGGCCGGTCAATTCTCCAGCCGGGTAATAACGCCGATACACTCTCTCATCGTAAAGCCCGGGAATCTTGAGCGCCAGCGCTTCTTCAGCTACTTCCGGCGGCACCCCTTTCGCCAGATAAACAAAATCGCCCGCTGCGCCGATTTTTTTCTTCAACGCCTGCGCAGTCGTGTCAAGCACTTTCGCCAATGCTTTCATCTGTTCGTCGGAGGCATTCAACTTTTCGGTGAACGCCCACAACGACTTCACCGGCGTTGAAATCGCCAAAGGCTCGCCAAAACGATCCGTGATTTTGCCGCGATGTGCCGGAATTTCGAGATCGCGCACATAACGCGCTGCGCTCTGGGTTTGCAAAAAATCGCCATTCACCCATTGCAGATACAACGCCTTGCCGATCAGCACGAGGAACAACACACCAAGTGCGCCAAAAACGAGCAACGCCCGCACCGGTGGTAAATCCGGCATTGGCGCCTGCTGGCGCCGCGACGACAGCGAACCGATGTTAATCGTCATGGCGCCGCCTCTTGCCCGCGTTCTTGTCCTCGTTCTTGCCCATGCCCGCGTGAAAAAATTTGCGCCGGCGGCACTTCAATCACCTGAATACGCCCGGGCTCGGGCAACTGCATCGCCAATGAGCCGCGCGCCAGCCGATCAATGCGCGCCGGTACACCCCAGGTGGACAACTCCAGTTGCAATCTGCCGTAATCGACTTCATACGCTTGCGCTTGCTGGCGGCTACGCTCCAGCTCGACGAACAGCTTGCGCGCTTGATGGCGCGATGTGACCAGCGACAACGCGCAAACGACCAACAACAGCAACAGGATGCCGGCGCGCGCCATCAAGCCGCCTCCATTTTTCCGAACGCTGCGGTATGCAAACGCGCAACATCGTGCGCAATACCGTTCCGTCCCCACGGCGCCGCCGTACGTTCTGCCACCCGCAATACAGCGCTGCGCGCCCGCGGGTTGGCACTCACCTCATTTTCACACGCCCTGATCGCGCGACCGATCAGCCGCAGTGGCGGTTCCGGCAATGCCGCCTGCGCCAGAGGCAAACGCAGCAACGCTTCATTGCCACCGAATGGTTGCGCCGCGCAGCGCATAAAGCGCTTCACCAGCCGGTCTTCCAACGAATGAAAGCTGATCACCGCCAACCGCGCACCGGTTTTTAGATACGCGATCAAGCGCGGCAACAAGCGCATGATTTCTTTCAGCTCCTCGTTTACCTGGATGCGCAAGGCTTGGAAACTGCGCGTAGCCGGGTCCTGTTGCCAATCGCCGCGTACCCGCGCGCCGAGACTTTGCGCGACGAGCGCGGCCAGTTGAGCGGTACGTTCGATGGGGCGTTCCTGCCGAGCCTCAACAATCGCTCTTGCAATCGATGCAGCAAACCGTTCCTCACCATAATTTTTCAAGACCTCCGTAATTTGTTGTTGATCAGCACGCGCCAGAAACGCTGCGGCTGATTCGCCGCGTGTCGGGTCCATCCGCATATCGAGCGGCCCGTCACGACGAAAAGAAAAACCGCGCTCTGCGTCATCAATTTGCGGCGACGACACTCCGAGATCAAGCAACACCCCATCGACTTCGTGGATCGCGCCAAACTTTGCATCATGGGCAAGCACGTCGGGCATCTCGGAAAACCAGGCGCGCTGAAATGAGAAGCGGGCATCTTCCCGCATCAGCACAGAAGCGGCGGCTTCAGCCTCGGGGTCGCGATCCAGCGCGACCAACCGGCCATGCGCCCCCAACTGCGCCAGAATGGCGCGGCTGTGGCCACCACGCCCGAAAGTTCCGTCAACATAAACACCGTCGCAGCGCACCCGCAGGGCTGCCAGCACTTCGTTCAACATTACCGGTGCGTGAGACAAACTCATTGAAGCGCGCTTTACAGCGAAAAACCATCGAGAACCGGCGGCAGATCATCGTGCGTCAGGCGAACCGCCTGCGCCATCTGCGCCTGCCACAATCCTTCATCCCATAACTCAAAGTGCCCACCCTGCCCGACCAGCACCACCCGATGATCGAACTGAGCGTATTGCCGTAGCGCCGGCGACACCAGCGCCCGACCAGCGCCATCGAGTGCAACATCGTCCGCGTAACCGACGAGCAAGCGCTGCAGCGCGCGAATGCGCTCATCAAATGACGACAGCGCCATCAACTTTTCCTGTATCGGTTCCCAGACCGGTTGGGGATAAACCAGCAAGCAACGACTGGGATCGGCCGTAATCACCAGGCGGCCTTCGCCATGCTGATGCAGCGCTTCCCGGTAACGGGAAGGAACTGCCAGCCGCCCTTTAGAATCGAGCGCCAGTTGCGTCACTCCACGAAAGACAGGAGGGGCAATTTGCGGCAAAGGCGTTTGAGAAGTATCCATCGCACGACGATCGTTTTTTCAATCATAAAAACACATAAGAAACAAATACTTACAATCATGCTGCCCTTCACAACCACTACAAAGGCGGAAGTCGAATAGCCGTGGGGGAGAAATTCTTTTCCCGATTTACCACAAATCCCCACTTTTCCACACCTCCCGCCACTATACGACGCACCTCTATGATCGTCAACGGTTTACATGGCTTTGCCAAAAGTCCCACAAATTTAAAAAAATCGTCTTTTTCTTTTAGAAATAGTCCGTTAAAGCACAAAGTGAAAGTGTTTTTTTAAGAAACTGTCGTAAAAATGCCACTATTTACGTTTCTCTTTCTGGTTCTGCCCACCAAACCGCGATTTTCTGAGGCTCGCGAAGAAGCGCTCACTTTCGGTAACGTCGATTTTCTGCGGCAAAAACGGCACAAATCACCCCAGAAAATGACCAAACATGGACAAATGCTACGCAAGCGCCTGCGACAGTGGTAAGCTCATTGACAGCCCTGTCGTGCGCCTCTACGTCTTGCTGGGGAAAATCACGAAAGGATTTGACGATAACATTTTCGAGGTTTGAGCCATGACCCTGACCCGCCCCCTCTCTTTCCGGCGCTGCTTGGTGCTGTTGTCGCTGGCCGTTTTGTTGTTAAGCGGCTGCGCCTCGGTCGACGACCCGCGCAGCAATTACCGTCATGATTTGTGGTGGCTGGGCGCTGAATCGCCGAACACCACACGCTGGCCGGCAAACGGCTCCCAGGAACTGGCGCCGATGATCGGCGAGCCGATCCCCGCCGCCCGCGCTGCGCCGCCGCCCACGCCTTCGCCAGGCTGGCCGCCGCTGTAACGGTGTTATAACCGTTTCCGTAAACCCCATAAAAAAAGCGAAAGCGGCAACGCTTTCGCTTTTTTGTCTTTGCTTCTATCCGATCGAGCGAGGCTTGCTGCCCCTCTGCGATCTGCGCGCCGATTATGGCTTCTTGGCAGCGCTTGACGTCTTTGTCGCCGCTGCGTCAGCACGGCTCAATTCGGACTCCAGCGTTTCTTTCGGCAACGCGCCCGACAGAATCGTGCCGTCAGCGAGAATCATCCCGGGCGTGCCGCGAATGCCGTAACCTTGCGCCAACTGTTGAATCTTTTCGATCGGTGTTTCACAGTCGCCCTTATTGTCCGGCAATTTCTTGGTTGCATAATATGCTTCCCATGCTTTCGCCCGATCTTTGGCGCACCAGATCGTTTTCGACTTACGCATTGCATTGGGATGCAAAGAGTCCAGCGGCAGCAAAAATGTATAAATCGTCACGTCGTCGATATCGCGCAGTGTCTGCTCGATCCGCTCGCAGAACGGGCACTCAATATCTGAAAAGAGGTACAGCACACGCCCGCCATTCCCTTTGACGCGCTTGAACGAATACGAAAGCGGAAGCGTCGCTACGTCAACGCGGTTCAGTTCGCGTGTACGCGCATCGGTCAGATTCCGCATTCCGTTCGGCATATCGCGGGCGTCGTACAGCGCGCCGGCCAGAATATGCGTCACTTCCTTGTTGGTATAAATCATCTGATCACCAAGAAGCACCTCATACAAACCACCGAAATACGGCGTTTTTTCGATATGCCGGATCGACGCCTCAGGAAACTTCTTTTGCAGCAACGCCTTGACCTCCGCCGCTTCACCAGTGGGATTCTCCACCGGTGTCGACGATTGCGCATTCGCTGCCACTGCCCACGCCAAGAGCGCCAACATCCAAATCTTTAAACTGTTTTTCATCATTTTCCTTTCCGTCGTTTTTTCCAGCAATTCGTGTGGCTATCCACCGCCTTTGTACAACTTTACGCAGTATAACCTTTTCAAAAGACAGTTTAACCGCGATCCGATATCAGCCACAACATCCGGAAATCGCCTTGTAATGTCGCTTCCGAATTCTGCGACTTCGCGCAGAATGACCGTAGCAGCTCACTTCTGATTCCCTGCCCCTGATCACAGCACATCCAGCACTTCAATCACATGATTTTGATTGGTGTAAATGCAAAGATCGCCGGCAATGGTCAGCGCGTTTTTGACGATAACGTCCGCGCCCAAATCAGTATGTTCGCACAACGCCCGCGCCGCCGCCTGCGCATAAGCGCCGCCCGATCCGATGGCGACGATTCGCCCTTCCGGCTCCAATACATCACCGTTGCCGGTAATAATCAGCGACGCCGTCGCATCAGCCACAGCCAACATCGCTTCCAGTCGCCGCAGCACGCGGTCCGAGCGCCAGTCTTTGGCTAACTCGACAGCGGCGCGGGTCAACTGTCCCTGATGCTTGTCGAGCTTGGCTTCGAACCGTTCAAATAAAGTGAACGCATCGGCGGTCGCTCCGGCAAAACCGGCCAACACTTTATTTTGGTACAGCCGCCGCACTTTACGCGCTGTCGCTTTGACGACGATAGCGCCGAGCGTCACTTGTCCATCACCGCCCAGTGCCACTTTGCCGCCACATGCGACGGAAAGAATCGTCGTTCCATGAAAAGGTTCCATTGTCGTCTCCAAACAAGCGCTTTTTTTCCGGAAACGCGCTTTTATCTTTTGCGACGGCTGAACGCGCGCGGCGGAATTCCCACCAGCAACAACAGCGTCAACACCATCGGAGAGGTGCGCACAAAGATCACCCGTTTTTTGGCGCTCTCGGCGCGCGCCACCAGATTGGCCAGCGCGCCGCCATACGAAAAATCGACACGCGGCACGCCATGCATATCAATCATCAATTCATCGTACAACGGCAACCGTTCTTTGAGCGCTGCCAACTGCGGCGCATGCGCACCTTGCAACACGCCGCGCCAGACCATCATGTTCGGCGGCAGCGGTGCTTCTTCCTGCGCGTCTGCTGCCACTGCCTCCGTCGCTCCGGTCACTTTCGCTACCGGTTGCTGCAATGGTCGCCCCCGAGCTGGCTCCCAGGCCGGCGGCGAAACCTCGAAGCGCAGCGCGAAATCGAGCGCGCACACTTCAAACAAAGTTTCGTCCTGCTGCCATTGCAACAACTCAAGCCACAGTTGCCAATAGCCCTCGCCTTCTCTACCCGAAGCATCAACCGCACGCTTCGTCGTTCCTTCGAGCAAAGTTTGCGGCCACGGCTCCAGCACAATGTTCAATTGCAAACGGCGAACCTTCGCCAACACTTGCGCCAGATGCAGCGCGCCTTCTTCATCGCTCAGAACCAGACGGGTCAAGTCCACCTGATACGCTTCTTTTTCCGGCGCATCGAGAACATGCAGCAACGGCGCCGTCAGCGCTTTGTTGGCAACAACGATCTCGCCACTCAGCCGTATCCGCGCGCTTGTCACCTCCGCTTTGGCCGAAGGGTCTGCTCCCGACGGCCGCAACCCCGACGCCAGCGAAACGCGCGGAACCCATACTGGCGGCGATTGTTCAAAGCGCGCCGCGTATTCCATCCCATAGCGCTCAAAAGCCGTCTGATTGCCGGACTGCTGATACAGATCAAGCAGCGCCAGCCACACCAGCGGCATCGCCGCCGTTTCCGGCTCGGTCGCAATGGCTTCTTCAAGCACTCTCCGGGCAGCATCCAACTGACCGCTCGCATGCATCAGCGCAGCGGTTTCGAGCACTGCGCTCAACCCCGACGCAGACGACATCGCGCCCCCGACCGAGGAAGGTCGAGAGTTAATACGAGGCAACTGCCCGACGGCAGTCAGTGTTTGTGGAGCCTCCTCCTTAGCCATTTTTCTGTTGCGCTGTTCTTCGCGCTGTTGCAACCTTTTTAGCAAACTTCAAAAAATGCACTCGTCAGCCGAGATTCGACGCAGCGACATCCCAGTCAAGCAATTGCTCGATCACCGCCTTGACGTAATCAGCGCGACGATTCTGGTAATCCAGATAATACGCATGCTCCCAAACGTCGATCGTCAGCAACGGCGTCAGTCCACGCGTAAACGGCACCTCGGCATTGCCGGTTTTGACGACCTCGAGCTTACCGGCGGCGTTCTTGACCAGCCAGCCCCAGCCCGAACCGAATTGCCCGATGGTCGTATCCGCCAGCGCCTTTTTCAGCGCCTCAAAGCTGCCGAAGCTCTCGTCAATCATCGCCGCCAATGTTCCGACCGGCTGGCGGGCGCCGCGCGGGTTCAGCCCGTTCCAGTAAAACGTGTGGTTCCAAACCTGCGCCGCGTTATTGAAAACCGCCACCTGATCGGCCTTCCCGGCCACCCGCTCAATCAACGATTTCAGTTCGGCGCTCTCGAATTCCGTTCCTTTGACCAACCCGTTCAGATTATCAACATAGGTTTTATGGTGCTTGCCATAGTGAAAACTCAGCGTATTGGCGCTAATGATCGGCGCCAACGCGTTCTCGGCAAAGGGAAGAGAAGGAAGCGTAAACATGTGATACTCCTGAAATAATTATAAACGATTAGAAACAAATACTAACGTTTCATGATACCGCCTTTTGCTCCGAACAGTACGTCATACCATACGGAAAAAGACAGCGTCGAGAAAATTACTGTAACCCGATGACACCGCAGGCAACCCGTGAGCCGCCGTTGCCGTCCGGCTGCGATCGGTAATCATCGGAACCACTCTGTACAACCAGCGCCCGACCGATGATGCTGCGAGGCCCCGGCCAAACACTGATGCCGTCCATCTCAAACGACACCTTGGCGATACCCCGACTGTCCGCTTTGAGATTGGGAAGATCGCCGGCATGATGCGGCGAAGCACTGTAATGGCCATGCGGCTGACCATCGGGATTGAAATGATTACCCGCACTCGACGCATCGGGCGCCGAGCAGTCGCCCAATTCATGAACATGAAACCCGTGCTCGCTATCGGGCGGTAGTCCGTGCAGATCGACCATTACCATCACCCGCGCGCCACGCTGCTCAAGCCAAACTGTTCCGCCCACCTGATGACCCTGGGTCGGCGCGACCACGGCAATCGCCCGATCCTTGCCGCCAAAAAGCGTCACACAACCGCCCAGCGACAACATCCCCAGCGCTACGACCAACAGCCAACCAACCCGCCTCATAATGCCATCGCCGGAAATCAATCGCCGTACAACTTTTGCACGCGCTCCCAGCGCTCCTGCGCCTCCAGCGACAATGTTGCCGTCGGTCGCGCCAGCAACCGTGGAATCCCGATTGGCTCGCCGGTTTCCTCGCAAAACCCGTATTCGCCGCTTTCGATCATACGCAGCGATTTCTCGACCTTCTTCAGCAGCTTGTGCTCGCGATCGCGCGTACGCAGTTCCAGCGTATATTCCTCTTCGAGCGTCGCCCGGTCCGAAGGATCCGTCGTCACCTCCGTCTCGCGCAAACGCTCGCCGGTATCGTCGGCGTTTTGCAACAACTGCGCCTTCAAATCCAGCAAACGCTTCTTGAAGAACGCCAGTTGCTCTTCATTCATGTAATCCTTCTCGGGAGCCTTGAGAATTCGCTCCTCGGTCAATTCACGGGCTTTCTTGGCAGCCGGTGCCGTTTTGGTAACCATGTTGACCTCGCTTTCCGCTCGATACGACGGTGGGAACAAAGCCCGCCAACCGCATTAAAAACTATAATTATAACGTGCTCCGCCCATTTGTAACATCCAACCCTTCAGGCCGATGAGATACCCGGGAGAGTTCGGTAACATGATGTTTTTGCGAAGGTTTTTAAAAAGGCTGTTATGAAAAATACCTTTCGCGGCATGAGAACAGGTCAGCACCGTATTCGAGATGGCCGCACCCCTCGACACTTTGTTGTTATTGGTAGGCGGTGGTGGTGATACGGATGCCTTCCTGTATCCGCTCTTGGGTCAGTTTGCCGGTTTCGTCGTAGGTGACTTCGACGGTTCTTGTCTGGCCGTTGACGGTTTCGGTGGCCTTGGTCTTTCTGCCGTTTCTGTCCAGGGTGTACTGGAAGTTTGCCAGCGTTGTGCCGTCGGCCTTTTTGTGGACGATGGCTGTAAGTTGGTTGGCAGCGTTGTAGCTGTATTCGCTGGTCGTGCCGTTGGTTCTCGTGATCTTGGTACGGTTGCCATTGGCGTCGTATTCGAACGCGGTTTCGCTGTTGTCGGGTGCGACGATTTTTTCAACACGGTTGAGAGCGCCGTAGGTGTCGTTACGGGCGGGAATATAGGCAGGCGCCAGTGATGAAATGAGAAACCCTAAAGTGGCGATGGGTTTCTATTGCGCGTAAGGAGCATAACTTCTATGCTTTGTGTGTGCAGCTCACAAGGCTTTACTTCGACCGAATCGATAGAGAATCTTTCCCGCTTTTTTTGAAAGAATGCGAATTTCAGCTCAATTATGGAGAGCCATGAGAGCAGCTAAAAGTTTTGCGCTTGCGGTGTAATATTTGACCTAATCCACTTCAGCCCCTTGTTTTATTGTTTCTACGTTGCGATTGCGCACCGAAGCCACCGGCGCAAAGCTTTTGCGGTGTTCAGAGCAAGCGCCGTGCGCCGCCAGCGCCACCAAGTGCGCGGCTGTTCCATAGCCTTTGTGTTGTCGAAAACCATAAACCGGATAGCGAACATCAAGCGCTATCATCTGCGCGTCGCGCACTGTTTTGGCGAGAATCGACGCCGCCGAAATCGCCGCGACATCACGATCGCCTTTGACGATGGTGCGAACCGGGCACAGTAACGCCGGCGCCTGGTTGCCATCGACCCAGGCTTCGTGTGGCGTCACCGATAATGCCGCGACCGCCCGCTGCATCGCCAACATCGTCGCCTGCAAAATATTGAGGCGATCAATTTCTTCGACGGTCGCTTCACCCAGCGCAAAAGCCAGCGCCTGACTGCGAATGTCTTGCGCCAACCGCGCGCGCGCTTTCGCCGACAAAGCTTTGGAATCGCGCAAACCAGCAATAGGCCGCGCTGGATCGAGAATCACGGCAGCGGCCACAACGTTGCCGGCCAACGGCCCGCGCCCCGCTTCATCGACGCCAGCAATCAGTGTTGACGTTTGCTCTTTGTTCTCGCTACAGCCCATCGCTCACCCACTAAAAATTTTCACCGCAAAGAACGCATAGAGCGCAAAGAATATCTCATGCGAAGGCGCGAGGAATGAGAATCCCTCTCCCGCTTGCTGAAGAGGGAAAGACTTTTCTTCGCGGCTCATTGGTTTAACTCTGTCAGCGCCAATTCTTCCAGAACGGCTTCCGCCGCTCGCGCGCCGGTATCGACTTTCAGCGCCCGCGCCATCTCAGCAAACGTCGCTTCGATTTCCCGTCGTCGTGGTTCATCGCGGTACAACGTCAATGCTTCGGCGGCCAACGCTTCCGGTGTTGCCGCTTCCTGCATCAGTTCCGGCGCGATGAAACGCTGCGCCAGCACGTTGGGCAACCCCACCCAGGGCACTTCCAACATTCGCTTGACGATCCATACAGTGATTGCCGGGCCGCGATAAAAAATAATGTGCGGACAACGCGCCAGCGCCGCTTCGAGCGTCGCCGTGCCGGACGCCACCAGCCCCACATCCGCTGCCTGCAAGATTTCTTCGGCTCCCCCATCGATCAGCGTCAGCGGCACTTCGGCACGCGTGCCGGCTGCTCGCAAGGTTTCAAAACGCGCCCTCGCCTCCGACGACACCATCGGCAGCAGAAAACGCGCTTCAGGCAGCGCCCGCCGAATCCGTTGCGCTGTCTCCACCAACAGCACAGTATGGTGTTTCAGTTCCGACATTCGGCTGCCCGGCAGTAACGCAAATATCGGCGCATTGCCCGTGAGTTGCAACGCTTCTCGCGCCCGCGCCCGCGATCCTTCATCGGCTGCGCGTTGCGCCGCCGGATGTCCCACATAGGTCACAGGAACCCCCTGCGCCTCATACAGCGACGGCTCAAACGGAAACAACGCCAGCACCCGATGCGCCGATGCGCCGATTTTCGGAATGCGCCCGCGTCGCCAGGCCCACACCGATGGACTGACGAAATGAATCGTCCGCATCCCCGATTGTTTGAGCGCCCGTTCCATCCCGAGCGTAAAATCCGGGGCGTCGATACCGACGCACAACGCGGCACCTTCGTCTTGCATTCGCTGGATCAACGCCTTGCGCAACCGCCACAATCCCGGCAAATGGCGAACCACTTCGATAAGGCCGTGAACCGACAAGCGTTCCATCGGAAACCAGCTCTCAGCGCCGAGCGCCTGCATACGTGGCCCGGCGATACCGACGAAGCGAGCATCCGGCAAATGCGGGCGCAACGCTTCAATCAACGCCGCACCGAGTTTGTCGCCGGACGCTTCACCGGCAACGAGGCCAATTTTGAGAGGTTGCGCGTTTTTCATGGGTGATTGTCAAGTTTTAACTGAAAAGAACGCATAGAACACAAAGAATATCTCTCGCTAAGATGCGGAGAAGAGCGTTCGTAGGAACGGGTTTCAAACCCGCCCTTGCATGAAACGCCCCTCTCTCCCGGCCTTCGACCACCCTCTCCCACGAGGGAAGAGGGTTGTTCTTCTTCGCGCCTTCGCGTGAAGTGTCCCCCGGACTGCGCTTCGCTTATCCTGGCTACGATATCGAATCAGCGGACAATGCCGCGCCCCTCTGCTTCCAGAAAACGCAACAACACTTCGAGAGCCGGGAATTGCATTGCTTCCTGCGCGATCTTGTCGCGCGCTTCTTTCAACGTCAGCCCTTCGCGGTACAGCGTTTTATACGCGCGGCGAATTGCTTGAATCTCGTCTGCCGAAAAACCGCGGCGACGCAAGCCCTCGCTGTTGGTGCCCGCCGGTTTCGCCGGATATCCGGCCACTGTCGTATAGGGTGGCACATCCTGCACGATGATCGACCCGCCCGCCGCCATCGCATGCGCGCCGATCCGGCAAAACTGGTGTACACCGGAAAAACCTCCCATCGTCGCGTAATCGCCGACATGCACATGCCCCGATAACTGCGCGCCGTTAGAAAACACGGTATGGTCACCCACCACGCAATCATGCGCGATATGAGTGTAAGCCAGCAGCCAGTTGCCGTTACCAATTTTTGTGTCGCCGCGATCCTGCACGGTGCCGGCGTGAATGGTGACGTACTCGCGAAGGGTGTTGTGATCGCCGATGGTTGTTGTGACCGGCTCGCCATTATATTTCTTATCCTGCGAAATTTCACCGACCGAACAGAATTGAAAAATACGATTGTGACGCCCCAGTGTGGTGTTGCCGGTCAACACCACGTGTGGGCCAATCACCGAACCAGCGCCGATTCTGACATGCGGACCGATGATCGAAAAAGCGCCGACCTCGACATCGTCGGCCAATTCGGCGCGCGGATCGACCAGCGCCTGCGAATGAATAATGGGCATTGTTAACTCGTTTTGACCGCTCGTGGCTGTTGGGAGTTGGGGTTGCTCGGCCGTTGGGTTGCTGGGTTATATTTGGTTGGTTACTCAGTTTATCAGTCAATCACTTGCTGCTTGGCGTCCATGGTCTTCTGTGCGGCACTACGCAGCGGTGGCCGCAACGCCGCCATTAACACCGCTTCGCACGCCACTTGCCCATCGACCAGCGCCCGCGCTTTGTATTTGCCGATTCCGCGCGCCGTTCGGATCATTTCGGCCTCCAGCACCAGCACATCACCGGGAATCACTTGCCGTTTGAACCGCGCTTCGTCGATGCCTGCGAACAGAATGATGCCGCGCTCGCCATCGGGCATTTTGGAAGCGCCGCTCTTGTACGCCAAAATAACCGCCGTCTGCGCCAGCGCTTCGATGACCAGCACGCCCGGCATCACCGGGTAATCGGGAAAATGCCCCATGAAAAACGGCTCGTTCATCGTGACATTTTTAATGCCGCGAATGAATACGTTGTTTTCGATCGAGACGATTTTATCGACCAGCAAAAATGGATAGCGATGCGGCAGCGTCGCGCAAATATCGTTAATGTCCATCAACACCTGATCCATGATTTTCTCAGTCCTCTTTATCTTCACTCTTCTCTACTGGCGTTTCGCCGGCCAATGCTTTCTCCAGTGTCCGCACCCTTTTGTACAGCGTATCAAGCTGGCGCAACTGCACGGCGTTTTTCTGCCATTGCCGATGCAGCTGCACCGGATACACACCGCTGTACATTCCCGGCGTTTCGATCGACGAAAATATCGGCGTCGCCGCCGCCACCACAGCACCGTCAACAATCGACAAATGGCCGCCGATCATCGCCGCGCCGCCGATCCGGCAATACTTGCCGATTTTCACCGATCCCGAAATACCGGCACAACCAGCAATTGCAGCATGTGCACCAACGACGCAGTTATGTCCGATCTGCACCAGATTGTCGATCTTCGCACCCTCTTCGACAATGGTGTCGTCGAGCGCGCCGCGGTCGATGGTGGTGTTAGCGCCGATTTCGACATCGCTGTGCAGCACGACCCGCCCAATCTGCGGAATCTTGAGCCAGCGCCCGCTCTCATTGGCAAAACCGAAGCCGTCGGCGCCGATCACGCAACCGCTATGCAATACGCAACGATCGCCGATCACGCAACGCGGATAAATCACCACGCGCGGATGAAGGCGAACATCATCGCCGATGATCACCTGTTCGCCGACCACGCAACCGGCGCCGACGATGCTGCGTGCGCCGACTACCGCCTGCTCGCCGATGGTTGCGTTCGGGCCGATGGAAGCATCGGGGGCTACCCGTGCCGTTGCCGCTACAGCCGCCGTCGGATGGATACCCGCCGGTGGTTGCGGCTCAGGATACAAGCAATTCGCCGCCTTGGCGTAAGCAGCATAGGGATTGGTCGCCAACAAGCGCGCTTTCATGCCTGTCCACGCCGCCGCCTCGCGCGACGATAAAATCACCGCCGCCGCCTGCGTTGCCTCCAAGTGAATTCGGTATTTGGGGTCAGAGAGAAACGCGACATCGTTTGCACCGGCGCGATCCAGCGGCGCCGCGCCGCGAATCTCGATATCACCGTCGCCTTCCAGCGTCGCGCCGATAGCCTCCGCCAGCGCCGCCAATTTCCAGGGACGCACGGCAACGGCTGCCATCGTTGTTGAAGACTCAACAACAGCAGCCACAGAAGCAGATACTGGCGGCGCGGACGCTGGCGCAGGCTCAGGTTTCACCGGCGCCCCGCTATTTGCTGGCATCAAGTGCTTTGATGACCTTGTCGGTGATGTCGATACGTTTGCTGGCGTAAACGACCGGTTCTTGCAGGATCAAATCGAATTTTTCGGCTTCAGCGATTTCCTGAATCACTTTGTTGGCGCGCTCCTGTAAACCGCCCAACTCTTCGTTACGCCGCAGATTCAAATCCTCGCGAAACTCACGTTGCTGTCGTTGCAGATCGCGCGACAGATTGGCCAATTCGCGCTCTTTGTCGCGTCGCGTTCCTTCCGCCATCGTCGTGCCGTCCTTGTCGAGCGATGTCTGCAACGTCTGCACCTGTTTGGAAAGTTTCTGCAGGTCAGCGTCGCGCGCGGAAAACTCTTTCTCCAGCTTTTGCTGCGCTCGCTTGGCCGGCGCCGCTTCGCGGAACAATTTTTCGGTATTGACGAAACCGATTTTGTAATCTTCCGCCATCGCCGTTCCAACCAAAAATACACTCAATAACGCCCCAGAAATCAAAATCAGACGTTTGTTCACGAAACTCTCCTCTAAAAAAAACACCGATCGGGCGTCCCCGATTTCCCATCAACTGTTATTAGAACACAGAACCGAGCTGGAACTGAAAGCGCTGAATCCGGTCATCAGATTTGGCGGCAATCGGATAGCCATAACTGATTTTAATCGGCCCGACTGGGGAATTCCAGGCAATACCCACGCCGGTCGAATAATGAAACGCTTCATTGTCCGACTGTTTGCCATCCTGATAAATCTGGCCGATGTCGAAAAACACACTGCCGCGCACCGACTTATCGCCTTCAATCATCGGGAAGAAAACCTCCGCATTACCGACAACCTTGCGCTTGCCGCCCAACGCGTTGTTGTCCTTATCGCGTGGCCCCAGCGATGACCCTTCAAATCCGCGCACCGAACCGACGCCACCGGCGTAGAACGCCTTGAAGAACGGCAGCGGCTTGTCGCTATAACCCTGGCCGTAACCCACTTCGCCGCGCAACATCAGCACCAGCGGATCGTAAATCGGCCAGAACCACTGGTGAATGTATTGCGCTTTCCAGTAAGCCAGGTCGCCCGGCGGCACCGCTACTTCGGTATAAATGCTTTGCAGGCGGCCACGCGACGGGAACATGATGTCGTCGCGGGTGTCGCGTGTCCAACCGGACGACAGCATAACGTTGTTGGTCGTAGTGCCGAACCTGTTAACGAAATCAATATAAGACTGCGAACTTTTATCGCTATCGACTTCAAGCTTAGTGTTTTCATAACGAAGTCCGAAGTTGATGGTGTCGGTTTCGGTAATCGGTATGCCGAAACCGATCGCAGCGCCGACGGTATCGGATTTGTAGTACGACACCGCCAAGTCAGTCGTGTCGATGCGCGTTTTATACAGTTCGATCGTGCGCGCAATGCCGTCAACTGTCCAGTACGGGTCAGTGAAATACGCCGAATAATTTTGGCTACTGGTACTGGTATTGGCGCCAATCGTCAATGAGTTTCCCGAACCGAACACGTTTTGCTGCGAGATCGACGCCTGCAACGCGATCTTGTCCGAGCTCGAATAGCCGATACCGACCAGGAATTGCCCGGTATTGCGCTCGACCACGGCGATGTTGACATCGACCTGATCGGGCGCGCCCGGCACCGGTGGCGTTTCGATATTCACATCGTCGAAATAGCCCAGCCGGCGAATTCTGACTTTGGAACGCTCGATCCGCGTCCCGTCGTACCAGGCGCCTTCCATTTGTCGAACTTCCCGGCGAATCACTTCATCGCGGGTTTTGACGTTGCCGCTGATATTGATCTTGCGCACATACACCCGCCGCCCCGGGTCGATGAAGAAAGTAAACGCTACCGTTCCATCCTCTTTATGAATTTCCGGTACCGCGTTAACGTTGGCAAAGGCGTAGCCCTCGGCGCCCAAGCGTTCGCTGATGTCTTTCGAGGTTGTTTGCAGTTTGGCGCGCGAATAAACGCTGCCGGCTTTGATCCGGATCAGCTTGCGTATTTCGCTCTCATCGACCGCCAGATCGCCGGCGAGGCTGACGCTGGAAACTTTATAGCGCTGCCCTTCGCTGACGGTAATCGTAATGTCAATAGCGGCCTTGTCCGGCGAGATCGAAACTTGCGTCGCCTCGACGGCAAATTCGAGAAAACCCTGATCCTGATAAAAACTGCGCAACGATTCCAGATCGGCCTGCAATTTTTGTTTTGAATACTGGTCGTTTTTGGTGTACCAGGTAAACCAGCCCGGCGTCCGCAACTTCATTTGCTTGATCAGCGTTTTCTCGGGAAACGCCTCGTTGCCGACGATATGAATACGAGCGATTTTCGACGGGCCGCCTTCGTCGATCGTGAAACTGATCGCCACCCGGTTGCGCTCCTGCGGCGTCATCGTCATTTCGATATCGGCATTGTAGAGGCCGCGCGACACGTACTGCCGCTTCAATTCCTGTGTCGCTTTTTCCAGCACCGAACGATCGAAGATACGCCCCTCGGACAAGCCAACATCTTTCATCGCATTGCGCAATACGTCGGTATCAAATTCCTTGTTCCCCGCAAACGACAGCGCGCTGATCGTCGGCCGCTCATCAACCACCACCACCAACACATCACCCTGCGCGTCGATCTGCACGTCGCGGAAAAAGCCGGTTGCGTAAAGCGCCTTAACCGCTTCCGAGACTTTTTCCTCACTGACCTCATCGCCGACTTTGATCGGCAAATAGTTGAAAACCGTTCCCGCTTCGGTACGTTGTACACCCTCCACGCGAATGTCGCGCACTACGAACGGCTCAAAAGCCATCGCCGCCTGCGCGAAAAGCAGTGCCGCAAAAGACAGCGCTCCCGCCCACAAGCAGCGAGGGTTCAGCGTTTTCTTCCGGCGGCGGTTAAAACTGTCGAGAGATGTCATTCCATAGCGCCAATACGATTAAGGTAACAATCAAGGCCAATCCGATACGCTGTCCGATTTCCATAACCCGCTCGGGCAAAGACCGACCTCGTATGATCTCCGCGAGATAATACAGCAAATGGCCGCCGTCCAATAGCGGCACCGGCAACAGATTAAGGACGCCCAGCCCGATGCTGATCAGCGCCAGATAGGTCATGAACTGCTGAAACCCCGCCTGAATAGCCTGCCCTGCGTAATCGGCGATGGTCAGCGGCCCCGAAAGATTCTTGAGCGAAGCGCTGCCGACGATCATCCGGCCGATCATTTTGAAGCTCAACACCGTCAAATCCCATGTCCGCGCAGTGCCCATTGCCAGCGCGTCGATCGCGCCATAGCGTACCGTGACCCGATAGCGCCCACTCGCTTCGGGGTCGCCGGCAATGGTGACGCCGATGCGCGCCACCGCCTTGCCGCGCCCGTCTGTTTCTTGACGCGGCGTCACCGACAGCATCAGAACCGCGCCATCGCGGACGACCGTCAGTTCTACCGTCGCCCCCGCTGATTGATCAATACGCGCCGTCATTGCCGCAGGCGAATCGAGCGCCACGCCGTCGATCGCCTGGATGCGATCGCCCGCCCGCAGCCCGGCGGCAGCAGCCGGTGAATCGGCAAATACGTTCGCAATCAGCGGTGCTCCCAAATAGGGATGCAAACCGAGTCGCCCCAACGGATCGCCTTCACCGTCGCCTGCCGCCATCGCTGCCAGCGCCAGCGATGCCTTGAAAGAGCCGCCCTCGCGTTCAATCGTCAACACCGCCGCTGACGCCGTATCGGCGTTCAGTACCGCCTGATGGACATCCTGCCAGACTGCCACCGGTTGACCATCAACCGCTACAATGCGATCCAGCGACTGTAAACCAGCTTCCGCTGCTGCTGTTCCTGCCACTGGTTGTGACAGCACCGGCTGATACCCAGGCACGCCCGCCATGTACATCACTGCCAGCAGCAGCACCGCCAGCAGCAAGTTCGCCAGCGGTCCGGCCGCAACGATGGCGATCCGCTTCCAGACCTTTTGATTGATAAACTCCCGCGGCAAATCGTTTTCGGAAATCGGCGCTTCGTCGTCGCGCCGATCGCGCACATCGAGCATTCGTACATACCCTCCGAGCGGCACTGCCGACAACGCCCACTCGGTCTGATCGCGTCCGAATCGACGCGAAAACAATACCGGTCCAAAACCAAATGAAAAACGCAACACTTTAACGCCGCACCACCGCGCCACGCAGTAATGCCCCAGCTCATGAAGCGTTACCAGAATACCGATAGTAATCAGAAAACCGAGCAGGCTGTACATTACGCGCCCCGCCGGGAAGAGCATATGGCGATGTGTCGATCCGCCACGCGCCGCGCCGCCGCGTCGAAGCCGATCGCCTCCCTGACGGTTGTCGGCGCTGCTGTTGTTGGCGCTTCCGACAATACGGCGTCGCAAACGGCTGCAATATCGGGAAAACCGATCCGCCGATTCAAAAACGCTTCGACCGCGACTTCATTCGCCGCGTTCAGGATCAATGCTGCGCTGCCGCCGGCGTTCAATGCTTGATATGCCAGCGCCAGGCAGGGAAAGCGCCCGCGTTCCGGCGCAGTGAACGTCAACGTCCGCGCAACGGCGAAGTCGAGTGCAGCTACGCCAGCGTCGATCCGTTCGGGAAACGCCAGCGCCTGCGCAATAGGCGTACGCATATCAGGCGAACCAAGTTGCGCCAGCGTCGAGCCGTCGAGGTATTCGACAAACGAATGAATGATGCTTTGCGGATGAATCGCGACCTCAATCGCCTCTGCCGGCATTCCGAACAACCAATGCGCTTCGATCACTTCCAGCCCTTTGTTCATCATCGTCGCCGAATCGACCGAAATTTTGCGCCCCATCTTCCACACCGGATGTGCGCACGCCTGTTCCGGCGTCACGTCGCGCAGCGCTGCAAGCGGCATCTCGCGGAAAGGGCCACCCGACGCCGTCAAAATGATTTTACGTATGCCTGGCGCCCGCGTTCCGCACTGTTGTGCTACACCCGGCAAGCATTGAAAAATCGCGTTGTGCTCGCTGTCAATCGGCAACACCGTGGCGCCGCCGACGCGCACCTCCTCCATAAACAGCGCCCCACCCATTACCAGCGCTTCCTTGTTCGCCAGCAACACGCGCTTGCCAGCGCGCGCCGCTGCAAGCGTCGGCAGCAATCCCGCCGCGCCGGTAATCGCCGCCAGCACGGTATCGACTTCCGGCAATGCCGCCACCGCCTGCACGCCCCCGGCGCCGGACAATACTTCACTTGAGATGCCGTCTTCGCGCAAATTCTCGCGCAGCGCCTGCGCCGCCGTTTCGTCGAGCAGCGCGGCGTAGCGCGGCCGGTAACGACGGCATAGCTCGCGCAACGCCGCGCTGTTTTTATGCGCCGCCAGCGCCGTTACTTCAAAACGATCGGGGTGGCGCGCGACTACGTCGAGCGTCGATGCGCCGATGGAACCAGTCGCGCCGAGCAGGGTCAAACGCCTGAGAGGTAAATCGCTCACACCAAAAAGCTCGTCATCAGCGCCGCTACTGGCACCGTCGTCAACAAACTGTCGATCCGGTCAAGTATGCCACCGTGCCCCGGCAGCAATGCGCCGCTGTCTTTGCGATCCGCCATACGTTTGATCAGCGACTCGAACAAATCGCCGAACACCGACAGCAGCGCCAGTATCCAGGCCAGCGCCAGCCAAATCAACCACTGCGCAATCACCGGCAGTGTCCACAACGCCAGCGCCTCCGGCAACATGAACGGCGCCACTGCCAGCGCATACACCGTCACCGCCAGCAAAGCGCCGAACGCGCCTTCCCAGGTTTTGCCGGGGCTTGTCTTCGGCGCCAGCTTGTGTTTACCGAACGCGCGCCCGGCGAAATACGCTGCGCTGTCGGCCAGCCATACCAACACCAGCACCGCCAACAGCAGCCAGGGTGACACCGACCGTAACTGCGCCATCGCCAGCCAACTGCAAAACAGCAACCAGCCTCCAACCGCCGCAAAACCAACGCAAGTCAAACGGCCGCCATTCAAACGATCTTTTTCAAAGCGGACAATCCACCAGGGCAGCACTGTCAGCGCCAGCAGCGCCAGCAGCGCGTAACACGCCACCAGCAAACCCATCTGCTCCACTTCGCCATGCCTCCCGAAATAGTAGAAAAATGAAGCAGTTGCCGCAACCAATCCCAGCGGCAGCAGCCAGCGGTAGTGCGGCGACGCCGGCGCGCCGTAACGCGCGAAACCGTCGCTGCCCAGCAGCCGTCCCAATTCATAACCAGCAGGCAGCAGCACCAGCAGCAGCGCCAACAACCAGGCATTCAGCGATAAGAAAAACAGCGCCAACAGAAAAATCACCAGCAAAACTGCGCCGGTCATTACTCGCTGTACCAACGGCGATACGTTCATAAGGCGCCGCTTTCCGATTTCACCGCCGACCCACCTTGGTCTGGCCGTATTGTCAGCAACTGTTCACTGGTACGCCCGAAGCGGCGTTCGCGCTGCTGATACGATGCAATCGCCGCATCGAGCGCCTGCGCGTCAAAGTCCGGCCACAACGTATCGGTGAAATAAAATTCGGTATAGGCCATTTGCCACAGCAGAAAATTGGAAACCCGTTTTTCACCGCCGGTACGGATAAAAAGATCAGGCTCCGGCGCATACGCCATCGACAAATACGGCTCGATCTCCTCCGGCAATATCGGCACTGAAACGTCGAGCGCCCTGGGGTGCTCTCGAAAGTAAGCACACGCCGCCTGCACGATGTCCCAGCGCCCGCCGTAGCTGGCGGCAATCGTCAACGTCAGCCGTGTGTTGTTTTCGGTCAGCGCTTCGCCTGTGGCCACCAGCTCGCCAATGCGAACGCCAAACCCGCTCAAGTCGCCGATCACTTTAAGACGAATCTGGTTCTTGTGCAATTGTTCGATCTCCTGCTCAAGCGCATTGAGAAACATTCCCTTGAGCAGCGACACTTCTTCGACCGGCCGCCGCCAGTTCTCGCTCGAAAAAGCGAACAGTGTCAAATATTCGACGCCACGCTCTATCGACGCCCGCACCAGCTTGCGCACAGTCTCGACGCCGCGCTTGTGTCCCGCCACCCGCGGTAAAAAACGCTGCTTCGCCCAGCGGCCATTGCCATCCATGATGATCGCGATGTGGCGCGGCACCAGCGGCGCATCGGGAACAGAACGGGTTGAGGAAGCGAACATGAGGCAGAGATCAGAAATCAGGGGTCAGGAAACCATTTCACGCGGAGACGCGAAAGAACGAAAAGCCTCTCCCCTCGTGGGAAAAGAAGCGTTTGACTTCCGGTTCCTGACACATCCACTCACTTAACTTTCTTTGCGCTCTTTGCGGTTAATCTGCTTTTTTAACCCTTGATGATTCGCTTCAAATCGTCATCAACTCCGCTTCTTTAGCGGTGATCAGTTTGTCGATTTCGGCGATGAACTTGTCGGTGATTTTCTGAATTTCATCTTGCGCCCGACGCTCTTCGTCTTCGGCGACCTCATGATCCTTGAGCAGTTTCTTCAAATGTTCATTAGCGTCACGGCGCACATTACGCACCGCCACCTTGGCGTTCTCGCCTTCGTGCCGCACCATTTTCGCCAACTCCCGGCGGCGCTCTTCGGTCAGCGGCGGCAACGGCAAACGAATCACGTCGCCTTGCGTATTCGGATTGATGCCGAGATCGGAATCGCGCAGCGCCCGCTCGACAATCGGCACCATTTTCTTTTCCCAGGGCTGTACCGCAATTGTCCGCGCATCGGCCAGCGTGATGTTCGCCACCTGATTGATCGGGGTTTGCGTACCGTAATAATCGACATGAATGTGATCGACGATCCCCGTATGGGCGCGTCCCGTCCGCACTTTGCCGAGTTCGTCGGTCAGTGTTTCAATCGTCCGCCCCATTTTGTGCTCGGCGGTTTTCTTGATCTCCGGAATCATGGTTCTCTCCTGTTTGCAACTGTTGATTTTTACTGCCCTTCTCAGCAATGCACCAGCGTTCCCTCATCCTCGCCCATCACAACACGCTTCAATGCGCCCGGCTTGGTGATCGAAAACACGTTTACCCGCATTTCCTGATCGCGGCACAACGCTAACGCGGTCGCGTCCATCACTTTCAAATTTTTGGTGATCGCCTCATCAAATGTCAACGATTGATAGCGTGTCGCCATTGGGTCCTTGAATGGATCGGCGGTGTAAACGCCATCAACTTTGGTCGCTTTCAGCACGATATCGACGCCGACTTCGCGCCCGCGCAACGCCGCTGCGGTATCCGTAGTAAAAAATGGATTACCCGTTCCTGCCGCGAAAATTACGACTTTGTTTTCTTCGAGATAGCGCAGCGCTTTACCGCGAATGTACATCTCGGCTACTTGGTCGATACGCAGCGCCGACTGTACGCGCGACACGATGCCGGCACGGCGCAGCGCATCCTGCAACGCCAGAGCGTTCATCAGCGTCGCCAGCATCCCCATGTAGTCAGCGGTCGCCCGATCCATCCCGGCAGCGCCCGGCGCCACACCGCGAAAGATGTTGCCGCCGCCAATCACGATTGCCGTCTGCACGCCCATGCGAACGACTTCGGCGATTTCCTCGACGATCCGGTCGATCACCTTGCGGTTGATTCCGAACGGATCGTCTCCCATCAAAGCTTCCCCTGACAGTTTCAGCAAGATGCGCCGATAGTGAGCGCCGGAAGCCGGTGTTGGCGAAACGGGAGACGGTGTGTTCATGATGTCCTGGATTGTCGAATGTCGATCTTAAAAAACAACGTCTGAGGAAACGGTCGCAGCCTGGTACATCTTTAGCTCCCTTCACTCTGCTGCCAGAGTGAAGGGAGTCATTCATTGAAGCGCTCAGCCCTTCGTCATCGCCGCCACTTCGGCCGCGAAATCATCTTTCTTCTTCTCGATGCCTTCACCGACCACGAGAAGATCAAACGCCTTGACGCCAGCCTTTTTGCCCTTCAGATACTGCTCGACCGTCTCGTCAGGATTCTTGACGAATGGTTGGCCCAGCAAGGTCACTTCAGCGAGGTATTTGGTAACGCGTCCTTCGACCATCTTGGCGACGATCTCAGCAGGTTTGCCGCTTTCCGCCGCCTGCGCCGTGTAGATTTCGCGCTCCTTGTTCACCAGTTCAGCAGGCACTTGCTCTTTCGCAATGCACAGCGGCCGCGTTCCCGCCACCGACGCCGCCACATGCAGCGCGATGTCTTTGCCCGTGGTTTCATCGCCGTCGATCTCGATGGTGACACCGATACGGCCACCGCCGTGCAGGTATTGCACCAGCCGATGCGTCGTTGCCCGGCGCGCGAAGCGACGCACCGACAGATTTTCACCTATCTTCTGTACTAGCGCCTGCCGCACCGTCTCCACCGTCCCCTCGTGCTCGCCGCTCTTGCACGGCAGCGCCGACAGCGCCTCGACATCCGCTGGGTTCCTGGTTGCCGCCAGCTCCGCCAAATCTTTGGCGAACTTGAGAAAATCTTCGTTGCGCGCGACAAAATCGGTTTCGCAGTTAACTTCGACCAGCGCCGCCGTTTTGCCGTCGGCCGCCACAAAACCGCCGACCGTGCCCTCTGCCGCGATCCGACTCGCCGCTTTGTTCGCCTTGGCGCCGGATTTGATTCGCAGCAGTTCTTCTGCTTTCTCGATGTCGCCCTGGGTTTCCAGTAGCGCCTTCTTGCATTCCATCATGCCCAGTCCGGTACGCTGGCGCAGTTCCATCACAACACTCGCGGAGATTTCCGCCATCTTTGACTCCATTTCGTTTACTGTTAAAAGTCCGGAGCATCACCCCGGACTTTTCGATTCATCACGCTCCGGTACGGAAAAGTTTCCGTGCCGCGCACCTTTTTCACTGCGGCTCTTTCGCCTCTTCCGCAGGGCTTTCAAATTCGGCTGCCGTGCCTTCTTCCTCGCTCACATCGACGAATTCATCACCCGCTTGCAGGAGGCCCGACAACGCGTCGTTCTTGCCTTCGAGCACGGCATCGGCGATGCCGCGCGCGTACAGTCGCGTCGCCCGGCTCGAATCATCATTGCCCGGAATCACGTAGTCGATGCCAAGCGGCGAATGGTTAGTGTCAACCACCGCCACCAGCGGAATGCCCAAGCGTTGCGCTTCGGTGATCGCAATCTTGTGATAGCCGACATCAATCACGAAAATCGCATCGGGCAGCACATTCATGTCCCTGATCCCGCCCAGGCTCTGGCGGGTTTTTGCCAGTTCGCGCGTCAGCGTCAGCGCTTCGCGCTTGCTCATCTTCTCGAACGTACCGTCGGCTTCCATCTGTTCGAGGTCTCTCAGCCGCTTGACCGATTGCTTGACTGTCTTGAAATTGGTCAACATACCGCCCAGCCAGCGGTTATCGACGTAAGGCATGCCGCAGCGTGTGGCTTCTTCGCGAATGATGTCGCGCGCCTGACGTTTGGTAGCCACGAACAAAACCGAGCCCTTGTTGGCGACGAGACGACGTATGTATTGCACCGCTTCGTTGTATTTCTCGAGCGTTTTCTCAAGATTGATGATATGAATTTTATTGCGATGACCGAAAATATATTCGGCCATTTTGGGATCCCAGTAACGGGTTTGGTGCCCGAAATGCACCCCCGCTTCCAGCATTTGACGCATACTGACAGACATTTAAAACTCCTTCAGGGTTGACCTCCATCAGCGGCGTACGGCTCTCCGGGGTCTCGTAAAACCCCTTGGCACCCTGAAGCCGCCGATGTGTGAATTAAGCGCCACGATTCTTTATAGATAGAACCAGCGCCGGAAATCGCCCGCCTGACGCTAGCCGACTTATGTTGCCAGCCGCTCACGCAAGCACCGCCTGAAAAGCCGGTTTGTCATTTTAGCAGATTTGACGGGGAAATGCAGGAACGTATCGGCGGAATCTTTGAAAACCAGACAATGACATTCGGCTAACAACTCAGCAACTCAACTTTGTTATAAAAAAGATGGGGAGCTTTTTGCACGACTTCCGGCATCACGATCATCGCACTCGATATGATGATCGTGACGTATGGTGTCACGACAAAAGCAACTCTCGTCGCCCACGACAACGTCTTCCGTCTTATCCCCGGCAGTTCTCGCCGTTGAAGACTGGATAGTGCGCTAGAATACAAAATCACCTTCAAGCTGTATCGCCTGAGAAACCGGATCATGATTACAAAGCGGGAACAGATCGAGCACCATACTGTAGTAAAAAGCGCCCTCACCAGCCAGCGCGTCGAAGGCTTGCGGTCTGACACCAAAGTCATCGAGAATGCCAAAAAACAGGCGTACGACGAAATATCCAATCGCTGCCGCTATCGCCGATTACAAAGCGCGTGTGCGGAATGAAAGACGCGGGAGATAGTGGCGACCCGTATCAGGGCAAAGATACGGGCGTACTCCGAAACCTTCTTGGCATTAAAGATACCCATGCACACCCCACAAACCCTTTTTCTTGCCAGTCACGGTGGCCACATCGTTGACGATCTGATTGCCGATTTCGGCGATATCGCCGCCGAATGCGATGCTTTCGATCACGGCCTTTGCCTCGCCGATGCCGCCGATGTCGGGCTGCTGCGCGTCAGCGGCGCCGATGCCGCCTCTTTTCTGCACAACCAGTTTTCCACCAACGTCTCGGCGCTCATACCGCAGCAAGGCCAATACAGCACCTACAACTCGCCCAAAGGGCGAATGCTGGCAAGCCTTTTCCTGTGGCGCGAAAGCCCTCTTCCTCCCCCTGCCCCCTTTTCAAAGGAAGTGTCCGCCGAAGGCGGACGGGGGTTTATTGCAGGAGAGGAAAAAAGCCCTCCCCTTCAAGGAGAGGGTTGGGGTGGGGATGGGGTTTCAGCCTCCTCCCCAACCCTCGCAAACGAGAGAGGGGAGGCATTTTTCATTCTGCTCGCCGCCGATCTGGCCGAAGCCGTCCGCAAACGCCTGTCGATGTACGTGCTGCGTTCCAAAGTAACGATTGAAGATGTCAGCGCCTCATACGCCTTCCTTGGCCTCTGCGGCGCTGATGTTTCCGCTCAAGCGCATACAGGAGAGAGAGCAAGGCCGCCGGTTTCCCCCTCTCCCCCGGTTCCCCTCCCACAAGGGGAGAGAGGAGCAAAGCACAACGTCCGGACGCAAAACGGCATTACCACCATCGCGTTATCATCGACCCGCTTGCTTCTGATCCTGCCGTTGGAAGCATTGCCCGAACATTGGCCTAAGCTCACCCAAAACGCCCGCCCCACCGGCCGCCACCTCTGGCGACGCGCTGCGATTCTCGACGGCATCCCGCTCATTACCGCCGCGACGGCTGACCGATTGATCCCGCAATCCGCGAACTGGGACGCGCTGGGCGGACTCGATTTTCAGAAAGGTTGCTACCCCGGTCAGGAAATCATCGCACGAACCCGCTATCTGGGGCGCACCAAAGAGCGCTTGTACCTCGCTCACTGCGACGAAACCGCTGTCTTCGATTCCGCCACACCGCTGTACAGTCCAACGTTCGGCGAACAAGCCTGCGGCCTCATCGTCAACGCTGCGCCTGACCGGCAAGGACAGATCATGCTCGCCTCATTCCAAACGAGTGCCGCCGACAGCCCGATCCATGTCGCCCGTCCTAACGGGCCGATGTTGACTCTGCTGCCGCTGCCTTATGCGTTGCCAGTGAATGAAGCGCCCAACCGGGTCAAGCTGTAACGCGCCCAAGAAAAAGAGCGCTTCTGCGCTCTTTTTCTTACCCTCGCTTCCCCGCCGACTCAATGCTCGGGGATGTATTCAAAGGCCTTTCGGTAAGTCGTCTGCTCAACACTTTGAGCTTCGCGCGACGTACGCATCAACTACTGTACAGAAGCGATTTCTTTATTGCGAAACACGGGCTTAATGCGTCAAACGGTATTTTTTCACAACAACTGGAATCAATGCGTCCCAATCAACTCCGTCCTCTGTGTCTCTTTTCCCAATACCACCACAGCAATCACTCCGACCACAATCGTCGTGCAGAAAATAAGGAAGATCGTTTCGATGCTGATGTGCGCCGCGACGAGATAGCCGACGGTCAGCGGGCCGAAGATGCCACCGACGCGGCCAATGGAAGCCGCCGCGCCAGCGCCGGTCGCGCGAATCGCATCCGGATACTGTTCCGGTGTATAAACGTAGAGCGCGCCCCAGGCGCCGAGGTTGAAGAACGAGAGCAACATTCCGGAAATCAGCAGTTGCGCAACAGTGTCAGCGTTACCGAAAAAGTAGGCGGAAAGCGCTGTACCCAGTAAATAAGTGACCAGCACGAATTTTCGCCCGAACCGGTCAATCAACCAGGCGGCGGTGAAGTAACCCGGCAACTGCGCCAGCGTCATGATCAGCACGTATTCAAAACTTTTTATCAATCCGAAACCTTTGAGTCCGACGACGCTCGGCAGCCACAGGAACATGCCGTAATACGAGAATACGACGCAAAACCACAGCACCCACAGCATGATCGTCGCCCGTCGATAGGAGCGGGAAAACAACTGTGTCAGGTTTTTCATGAAGCCGGGCTTTTTCTGCAACGCGGCTTGCCTTTCGGCTTGCGACAAAAAGCGCGGCGAATCAGGCAAGTTGCGCCGCAAATACACTGCGTAGAGCGCCGGCAACGCGCTGAGCAGCAAAGCAATGCGCCAACCGTAATCGGGGATGATGAAATACGCGATCAACGCCGCCAGTATCCAGCCCAGCGCCCAGAAGCTTTCCAGCAACACGACCATTTTGCCGCGCTCGTGCGCCTGCACGCTCTCCGAGACCAAGGTCGATGCTACCGGCAGTTCGCCGCCTAGCCCCATTCCGATGAAGAAACGCAAAACAAGCAACATCATCAGCGTGGTTGATGCCGCCGACAAGCCGCTGGCGATACTGAACGTCAACAGCGTCAGAATAAAAACTTTCTTTCGGCCGATTCTGTCCGCCAACATGCCGAACATCAGCGCTCCGAACGCCATCCCGATCGAGTTGATGCCGCCGATCCAACCCATCTCGGTCGCCGACAGGTTCCAGTCGTGTTTGAGCGCCGCGATGATGAACGACAGCAGGCCGACATCGAGCGCGTCGAACATCCAGCCCAGTCCGGCGATCGCCAGAAGTTTGTTGCGTGAGATGCGGGGTTCGTTGGCCGCCATAAAGTATCCTTCGGTTTCAGGGAACTTCCCCGCTTTTTCATATCCGATTTATTATATAGCAAACAGCACAAGATCCAGCATGACCATTGATCTCAACATTGCCGGAATGACTTGCGCCGCCTGCGCTGCGCGCATCGAGAAAGTTTTGAACCGACTCGACGGCGTTTCCGCACAGGTCAATTTCGCCACCGAAACGGCGCATATCGAGTTCATCGAAAGCGTTGCCAGCGTTATTTCCGCCGATACGCTGATTGCGACAGTGCGGCGCGTCGGTTACGACGCAACGCTTGCCGTCGATCCGTTTCTCGAAGCCGATGCTCATGCTCGCGCCGACGAAGAAAAGCACGCCGCGACGCTGCAGCGCGAGGGCAACATTCTGCTCGTCGCCGCGTTGCTGTGTTTGCCATTTCTCTGGCAAATGATTTTGATGGTAACCGGTTACGGTCACGACATCTTGCCATCATGGCTGCAATTTCTGCTGGCGGCGCCGATCCAGTTCATTGCCGGCGCGCGTTTTTACAAAGGCGCCTGGCACGCGCTGCGTAGCGGCGGCGCCAACATGGATGTTCTCGTTGCGCTGGGAACATCGTGCGCTTTTCTGCTGTCGCTGGCAGTGTGGCTGTGGCCGCTGCCGGGGCAACATGTGTATTTCGAAGCCTCTGCCGTTGTTATTACACTGGTGCTGTTTGGCAAATGGCTGGAAGCACGCGCCCGAGCCCGCGCCTCAGTCGCGCTGAAAGGTTTGATCGCATTGCAGCCGAATACGGTATTGCGTTTATCGAACAGCGTCGTCGAGAGCGTGCCGCTGACGCGCATTCGCCCGGGCGACGCTTATCTGGTGCGCGTCGGCGATACGGTGCCGGTGGACGGCACGGTCACCACCGGTCACTCGGCGCTGAACGAAGCGATGCTGACCGGCGAAAGTTTGCCGATCGACAAGAGCATCGGAGATACCGTTTTCGCCGGCACGGTCAATACCGGCAGCGCCCTCGAATGCGTCGCCACCGCTGTCGGGAGCGCCACGCTGCTTGCCGGTATCGTTCGTCAGGTCGCGCAGGCGCAAAGCTCGCGTGCGCCGATCCAACGGTTGGTAGATCGCGTCGCTGCCGTGTTCGTTCCTGCCGTGTTGGCCATCGCCGTACTGACGCTGATCGTCAACGGTTTCGTGCTCGGTGATTGGGTGCAGGCGTTGCTGCGCTCCACCGCCGTATTGGTTATCGCCTGCCCATGCGCACTCGGGCTGGCGACGCCCGCCGCGCTGATTGTCGGTGTCGGTCGCGCAGCGCAAGTCGGTATTCTGATCAAAAACGCCGAAGCACTTGAACGCGCCGAACGAATCGACACCTTGCTGTTCGACAAAACCGGCACGTTGACCACGGGCACGCCGCATCTTGTCGAACTGTGTTTGCATCCCTCGTCCCCTCTCGATGAAAATACCTTGCTGTCCGCCGCGGCAGCGTTGGAACAAGGCGTGAATCACCCGCTGGCGCAAGCCATCGTTGCCGCCGCGCAAGCGCGAGGTCTTGCATTGCCTGAAGTTGCCGATGTTCAGCAACACAGCGGTTTGGGCGTCAGCGCCGGCCTCAACGGCGAAACGTGGCGCATCGGCTCGCCGACATTCCTGCAAGCGCAAGGCATCGACTCAACCGCCATTGAGTCGTTGAGCGGGGCAGAAACATCCGCCACCCGCGTCTTCATAGCTCGTGACGCGCAATGCCTGGGCTTACTGCTGCTCGCCGACACGATACGCGACAGCGCCGCGCCGACAATGACTGCATTGCGCACACAGCGCATCACGCCGTATCTCGTGACCGGCGATCATGAAACGGCGGCGCGCTCCATCGCCCGCCTCGCCGGTATCGACGAAGTGCGCGCGCAACAGTTGCCGCAGGACAAACGCGCGCTGGTGGTCGCATTGCAACAAGCCCATCGCGTTGTCGGCATGGTTGGCGACGGCGTCAATGACGCGCCGGCGCTGGCGCAAGCCGACGTCTCGTTTGCTATGGGCGCCGGTTCCGGCAGTGCGCTGACGGTTGCCGACATGACGCTGCTTCGCAACGATTTGACGATGGTAGCCGATGCGATTGATTTATCACGTGCTACGCTACGTAAAATCCGACAGAACCTTTTTTTCGCGTTTGTCTATAACGTACTCGGCATTCCGCTGGCGGCGCTCGGTTTTCTGTCGCCGGTGCTGGCCGGAGCGGCGATGGCGTTGTCGTCGGTTTCCGTTGTCACCAATGCGCTGCTGCTCAAGCGTTGGCGTTCCCGTGGGTAAAACGCATCAACCGCAAAGAACGCAAAGAATTCTCACGAGAAAACGCGAAGTCACTAAGAGAAGTCCCCTCATTCCAGCGAGAGCGAAAATCCAGCGTCAGCGGAGTGAAGGAGAGGGAAGAACCTCATCCCCATCCCCACTCTTCTCCCCTTGAAGGGGAGGACGTCTTTTCTTCCTTCGCGGCTTCGCGCCTTCGCGTGAGATGGTTTTTACAGCTCTTGTGACTTTGTGCTTCCGCGTGAAACCAACTGAGCAAATGTGATACAGATACAGAGACAATGCAAGCGAGGTAAGAGGTTTGCGCTTTCGTGTTTTTCGCACCTTTCATGTTTTTTGTGGTTAAGGGCTTTTTCTCCGTGCGAGTTATTCTTTGTGTTCTATGCGTTCTTTACGGTTAAAATGTTTTTGTTCCTCAAAGAAAGAATTTCATCATGAGCCTTGTAACCACCACTTTTCACATTGACGGTATGACTTGTCAGGGTTGCGTCGCCAGCGTTACCCGCGCGTTGAAAGCTATTTCCGGCGTCGCTGAGGTTGCGGTATCGCTCGATGACAAATGCGCCGCCGTGCGGTACGACGACGCACAAACCGCGCAAATCGCGCTCGCCGCCGCCGTCGAAGACGCCGGTTTTGATGTAACGATGCTCGAGACATCAAAAGGCTTTTCTCTCTAACTTCTTATAACTTGTTTGTTTCTCCAAAAAACACGCTTTATCTGTGTCCTAAAGCATCGCAACACGTGATAAAAGTGAAATAGCGCCGATTTGATACGCCTTGTTTTTCTCTCCGTCTTGGTGGTATGGTGTGCGCCAGCATGTAAAATCCACCCTCAAATAAAATCATGGCAACAGCCAGTGCAATGAAGACGCGAGTAAATGAATGCACAGCGGTTCGCGTGAGGGGGGGAAGAAAGATGCAGGGGAATTTATGAATCCGATTTGGCTTGAGCATTATCCTGAAGGGGTTCCGGCAACGATTGACATTGATCCTTCGTTGTCGATCAACAGCCTGTTTGGCCGCTGTATCGAACAGTACGCCGAGCGTCCCGCATACTCCTGTATGGGGCATACGATCACCTACCGCAAACTCGACGAGCTTTCTGCCGCGTTCGGCGCCTGGATGCAATCACAAGGCATCACCAAAGGGTCGCGGGTCGCGCTGATGATGCCGAACATTCTGCAATACCCGGTGTGCCTGTTCGGGCTGTTGCGTATCGGCGCCATAGTCGTCAATGTCAATCCTCTCTACAAAGCGCGCGAACTACAATACCAATTGAATGATTCGGGCGCTGAAATGATTGTTGTTGCCGAGAATTTCGCGCGCACGCTGGAAACGGTTCTCGACAAAACCCAGGTGCGCCGCGTCATTCTCACCACCATCGGCGAAGAGATGGGATTCAAGGGATTGTTTATCGACTTCGCGTTGCGCCACGTGATGAAAAAAGTGGAATCTTTTTCATTGCCGGATGCCATTTACTTTACCGATGTTCTGAATCACGGCCGACGGATGAAGCTGGCGCCGGTCGAAACCGCTTCTTCCGACATCGCCTTTCTGCAATATACCGGCGGCACCACCGGCGTCTCCAAAGGCGCGATTTTGACGCACGGCAACCTCGTCGCCAACCTGCTGCAGGTGTTGGCCTGGGTCAAGCCGTTCCTCAACCTCGAAGAGCGGCAAATCATGATCACGCCGTTGCCGCTGTATCACGTCTTTTCGATGACCGCCAACTGCCTGCTGATGATGGCAATCGGCGCTGAAAGTGTGCTCATCACCAACCCGCGCGACATTCCCAAAATGGTTCGCGAAATCAGCCGTTACCGATTTTCCATTATCACCGGCGTCAACACGCTGTTCAACGCGCTGCTCAACAATTCCGATTTTCGCAAACTTGATTTTTCCAGTCTGCGCATCTCATTGGGTGGCGCGATGGCGTTGCATCCGGCCACGGCCAAGCGCTGGCGGGAAGTCACCGGCCATCCGCTGTCGGAAGGTTATGGCCTGTCCGAAACTTCGCCGGCCGCGATCATCAACCGGCTGGATGATGACGGCGTCGGCTCGATCGGCATGCCTATTCCGTCCACCGATATCGTGCTGCGCGACGACAATGGCAAAGATGTCGGAATCGGTGACATCGGCGAGATTTGCATTCGCGGTCCGCAAGTCACACAAGGTTATTGGAAGCGCCCCGACGAAACCGAACGCGCAAAAACCGCCGATGGTTTCTTTCTGACCGGCGACATGGCGGTAATGGATGGGCACGGTCGCTTTACGATTGTCGATCGCAAGAAAGACATGATTCTGGTGTCTGGCCTCAATGTTTACCCGACCGAGATTGAAGCGGTCGCCTCGACCCATCCGGGCGTATCCGAATGCGCCGCCATCGGCGTTCCCGACAATCGCGCCGGTGAAGTCGTCAAGCTCTTTGTCGTCAGAAGCAGCCCGACATTAACCGCGGAAGAGCTGATTAAATTTTGCCGCACCAGCCTGGCCGGCTACAAAGTGCCTCGGCAAATAGAGTTCCGTGACGAACTGCCGAAGAACACCATCGGCAAAGTCTTGCGCCGCGAGTTACGGCAGCCGGCGGCGGAAGAAAAAACGCCCATAGGAAGCGCCGCATAACGTGAACGAAATTAACAGCTTCGCCTCGCTCCATCATTTTATAAAAAATCATTACAAAATTGACCCGCCTTCATTTTTGGAACTTTCCCCTTTCAAAGTCAATCTCACTTAAAACCAGAGGAGTACCATGAAAGCAAACTTGAAAAAAATAGCGTTGGCCATCGCCGTCAGCAGCGGCTTTGCCGGTTTGTGCACACAAGCGCAGGCATCTGCCTTCGCCCTGCAAGAACAAAGCGCCAGCGGTTTGGGCAACGCGTTCGCCAGTGGCGCGGCGGAAGGCGCCGATGCGTCGTCGATGTTTGCCAACCCGGCAACGCTGTCACTGCGAAAGTCGGCACAAGTCGTCACCGCCTTGCACGTCGCCATCCCGTCGATGTCGTTCAAGAACGAAAATTCGCAGCCTGCGTTCAACCAGCCGTTGGGCAATGAAGGCGGCGATTCCGGTTCCACCAACTTCCTCGGCAATTTCTACGCCGCGCTGCCGATCAACGATCGCTGGGTCGTCGGCCTCGGCATCGGTTCGCCGTTCGGCCTGGAAACCGATTACAACAACAGTTGGGCGGGACGCTATCAGGCATTGCGCTCGGAAGTGCAGACGATCAACGTCAATCCAGCCGTTTCATTCAAAGCCACCGATAAGTTGAGCCTGGGCGTCGGCGTGAACTGGCAGTATGTGCATGCGCTTTTCTCCAGCGCCGTCAACTATTCGGCCGCGCTCGGTTCCGCCGCGCAAGCGGCTGCCGCTGCCGGCCTCCTGCCGGCCAACATGATACCCTCGATCCTCGGTGCAACCGGCGGCTTGGACAGCATCTCCACCGTCAAGGGGCACAACAATGCCTGGGGCTGGAACGCCGGCCTCCTCTACGAATTCGATCCAGCCACACGCGTCGGCCTTTCTTACCGCTCCGAAATCAAACACAAGATCGACGGCACGGTCGCGTTCAACAATCCATCGCTCGACGGCGTTCCCGCCGCGCTGGCGCCTATCGTCGGCAGCCTCGCCAATAGCGTAAACAACGTCCTTTACAACGGCAAAATCCACGCCGACATCACACTCCCGCAAACAGCCAATCTGTCGGTCTTCCGGCAAGTCTCGCCGAAGCTCGATCTGATGGCCGACCTTCAATGGACTGGTTGGTCGTCGATCAAAGAACTGACATTCAATCGCACCGACGGCACCACACTGCAAAGCACGCCGGAGTGGTTCAAGAACACTTGGCGGGTTTCACTCGGCGGCAATTACCGCTTTGATGATCGCTGGCTGATGCGCGCCGGTGTTGCTTATGACCAGTCGCCGATTCAGGACGCCTACCGGACGCCGCGCCTGCCTGACGCCGACCGTTACTGGGTAAGCATCGGCGGTCAATACGCGATCAACAAGCAAATGCACCTCGACGCCGGCTTCGCCTACCTGTTCGCCAAGAACGGTCCGATTCACAACGATAGCAATAACCCGCAAGCCAGCGGCACGCTCGACGGTCATTACGACAACTACGCGACCGTAACATCGCTGCAATTCACTTATACGTTCTGAGTTAAGATACGGGGCGGGGCTTTTGCTCCGCCCCGTATCGTTACAACACACGCAGGAAATTATTATGAAATCTTTCCCGTTCATCAAGAACGTTTCTTTGTTGTTGCCGATCGTGTTGCTCGGCGCTTGTGCTCAACCGCTTCCCAAGAGCGAAGAAACCAACCCGCCGCCGGCGGTCGAGGCCGCGCCTGTGGCAGTGGAGGAAGCGCCGCAACCCGCCGAAAGCAAGCAGGAAACCGCCGGGCCTTTGGCGTCGCTGGCTTGGCTCGACGGTTGCTGGAAAGGAAGTGTCAACAAACGCGATTATCGGGAGCACTGGCTGCCGTTGCGCGGCGAAATGATGCTGGGCGTCAGCCATACCGTTCTCGGCGGTAAAACGCAGGATTATCAATTCCTGCGGATGGAAGTTCGTGACGACGCGATGTACTACGTTATCGCCGCCCCCGGCGAAAAAGAATATCGCTTCCGGTTCAGCGGCGAAACCACCGATCAGGACAATACGATTTATACGTTTGCCAACGTGGAAGACGCCTTCCCGCAAACCGTTTCCTACCGCAAGGGTAAGGAAGGCTGGATGTACATCACTGTCGAAGGAAAGTTGAACGGCGCCGACCGCAAAGTGATTTACCCGGCCCGCCGAATTGATTGCGGTAGCGGAGAAGTTCTCGATAAGTAACCGGAGCAAGGGCGGTCAGAAAAACCGGTTAACCGCAAAGAACACATAGAACGCAAAATATAAGAGAGGGTTTGAAATCCGCCCCTTGCGCATCACGCAAAAACGCGGAGTACGACGCCCACCCCCTTCAAGGAGAGGGGCCGTCCCCTTCCCCCGTACGCGGGGGAAGGCTGGGATGGGGGCAACAAGCCCGGATAAGCAAGGCGTTGCCCGGGAAGCCAAAACATTCTTTAACCGCAAAGAGCGCGAAGAATAATTCTCTCGCGGCGGTTCTTTGAAGCTCTCCCCGCCAAGAAGACGCTGGGACGGAGAAGAAGCAACAGGCTTCGCATGACTCGGCTTTTCTGGATTCTGTACCCTGCGGCTTCGCGCAGCCGCCGATGGATCGATGGCCGCACCCCCGCCACAAAACCACACGTCTAAAGTGGTCACATGCGGGCAAATCCTGTCCACCCTTACGTTCGCTTTTATGAATTGGACACATTTCAGAGCCATTTTTTGCCATTCCGCGCGCCGTTCATAAAAACACCCTATTCACCAAAACAACATAAAAAAAAATCTGATGTCTTATATATGCAAAACCCTTCTCAATGCAAAAACGGCAGATGTAATATGTACGTTGGAACCAGCTCTCATGAAACTAGAGGAGAAATTCATGGCACTGCGGTTAATGCAAGCAACTTTTTCAAACGTACCCCGGAAGTCATTTTTTTACCCTTCCCATGCGTTATCTCTACCCGCACTGGTGGCAGGCGCGCTGCTTGCTATTAATGTTTTCCTCGCCGCGCCGGCGCAGGCGCAGGCTCCGTCGCCGGTGGCGCCGACCCAGATTTGGCAAGAGAGTTTCGACGACAACAGGACCCCCACGCCGGATCCGCTCACCACGTACCTGGGGGTGAATGGCGAGGTGTACACCGCCGATACCGCCTGGCTGCCGCCTAACCGCTGCAATGGCTGGGTGGTGAATGTCGACGATACCGGCATTACCAGCATGGATACCGGTTGCAACAACGGCGGCGGCTTGTATGTCGCCTCCAGCCCAAACGCCACCAATACGACAAATACCTTTGCTGCGACTTACCTCAAGAGAATGGCCTATGTCCTAGGGCTAGCCCAGGGAGGCGGCACCAACAACAAGAACAGTGCAGTGGCCTCCATGACGAATGGAGCAACGGCTCAGAGTGCAACCCAGTTCGTGCAACTGAGCATTCCCAATATTTCCCAGTACAACCCTGCAATCATTCCGGTTCCGGGGCATTTTTATGTGGCCTCGGCCATGTTTGCCGCGGTGCATTGCAGCACCGACCAGCAAATCACGGCTGTTGGGGACAGAGGTTGGAAGGACCCTTGGGAGAACGTCAACCTGATGGTCAATGGCGTCAGGGTAGGCGCTTTTCAGAGTGATGGAACCGCGGCCACCACGGGCCCCACGGGTAGCGTTTGCCCCTCGGCGTCCAGTGGAAGTACAGGGACTGGAGCAGGTACAACAAGATCCTATACCCCTCCCCCCCTGCCTTCGCAGACCGTGACGGGCTTTACATATCCGTATGTCGACAGGATCGTTGCTGCCACGTTGCCGGCCGGCCAAGCCGCGGGCAATATCTTTGTCGTCACGCTGCATTCGGAGCCTTATCAATTTCCGGCAGCGGGTACGACGCTGGGCCTTCAAATCAACAACCTGCAAACGGCCAACGCCGCCAACGACGTGGCCTTCGACATGCTCCAGCTTCTGGATGCCACGCCGACTCTGTACAAATCCTTCAATGCTCCTCATCCGGAGCTGCACCGGGACGGCGCCATCGCGGCGGGCAAGACAGGCACCCTGACCTTCATCGTCGTGAACACGAACGACCTGCTTGAAAAAACCGGCTGGTCGTTTACCGATCAATTGCCCAACGGGGTGAAGATCGTCGCCGATCCTGTGAGTGGCGCAACATGGTCGACCACCTGCCAGACGGGTCTCCCCACGCCACCGGCAGCTCAGGTGCAGCGGACCCAAGTAACCGCAGTTGCGGGCAGCAACACAATCAATGTCGTGAACGGCAGCATCGCCGAAAATGCGGCCACATGCACCATCAGCGTGAATGTCACGGCCGACAACGAGGGGGTGTACGTCAATGACGTGAACAAGGCGCCTGTCAATAACGACGGCGGTATGACCGGTATAGACGGCCTGGTTCCCGACCCAAGCGGCCCGGCCGTGCTGTATGTGAACAATGTTTTGCTGACCAAGACAGCGGTGGTTACGGACGGCACGAATCCCCAACCAGGCCAGCCCAAGCCCAACAACACGGTGACGAAAGCAGGCGACATCATCACCTACACCTTCAAGCTGGAGAATCACGGGACGGGCGACGACGATTGGCTGGAGCTGGAGCCTCCCCATCTGGGCTGGACCGATCCCCAGGTGCCGCCAGGCATAGCCAGCGTCGGCTTCACGGGACTTGGTCTTCCACTGACGATCGGAAACTGCGTGACGTCGGATGGAGAGGCCGTCCCGGACCCGTTGGACCCCACCAAGAAAATCTTCTTGCAACCCCTCGATTACGTCATCTGCACGGCCACGTATACGGTGGTGCAAGACGATATCGACGCCATCGCGGCCGACCCCGTCGTCACCGGCGAGGTGATCAGGAACAGTGCCATCGCGACCGCGGATGCCGTCACGCCCGACGATCAGGAGATCATCGGCCCGATGGAGTCAACGGAGGGTATTGCCATCGTACCGGTCAGGGCGGCTTCCCAACTGACGCTCACGAAAGTAGCCAGCGTAGGGGTGGTGCCGACGCAGGTGCTGCCGGGTGTGGGCAAGACCGTGACTTACACCGTAGCGTTCGCCAACGACGGCAACACGACCTTGTACGGCGTAACGCTGGCCGACAATTTCACGGTGACCAACAGCCACGGCACGCCGGGCACGCTGTCGACGACGACTTGCGTGGACAACGCCGTCCCGACCAGCCAGACCGTGCCGTATGCCTCCCTGACGCCGGGGTCCGCCGGCGTGGAGATGGCGCCCGGCTACGCGATCACCTGCACCACCAACTACACGGTGACGGACGGCGACACCGAGGTGTCGAACACGGCCCAGGCCACGGGCGAGGATGCGGGGGGAACCCCGGTTCCTTCCAACGTGGTCACGGTCGATCTCCAGCCGCTGCCCGCCGACATCACGTTCACCAAGACCGCGAAGGTCAATGGCGTGGATGGCGCTCCGGTGACGAAGGCGAACGACACGATCGTCTACACATTCACGCTGACCAACAACGGGCCGACGGCTGACGTCGTGGTCGCCACGAACGCGTCGAGCTTGACGGATCTCTTCAACGATCCCGCGGTCACACCCGCGGCTGACGGCTTCACGGGAAGCAACATGTGGACGATCAACTGCGCGGCGATGCCGGCGACCCTGGCCATGGGTGAGAGCGGCACCTGCGCGGCCACATACCATGTGGTGCAGGCCGACATCGACAACGCCATGATGTACTACAACCCGCCGAAGATCCAGAACCTGAATGCTGCCATAACGCCGAGTGTTTACCCCACCGGCCATCCGGAGGAGGCCGCTTCGCGCCCGCAGACAGCTACGTTTGACGTACCGGTCACGCCGAGCAGCGGACTGACGCTCGCCAAAGTGGCCACCGTAGCGGGGGTGCAAACGACGGAGGTGCTGCCGGGCGCGGGCAAGATTGTGACCTACACCGTCACGATCACCAACACCGGCGACACGACCTTGAACACCGTGAAGCTGACCGACAGTTTCACGGTGAACGGCACGCCGCCGGTCACGCCGCCAACAACGACCTGCGAGGACCAGCCTCCCGCTCCCGGTATCCCCACCTCCGTGGCGTATCTCACTCTGACGGGAACCGGCGTGTTCTTGGCGCCCGAACACAAGATCGTCTGTACCACCCAGTACACGGTAGTCGCCACCGACACCGAGGTGAAGAACACTGCCTCGATTACGGGCAAGAAACCGGACGACGACGATGTGCCTCCTCCCCCACCGGTCGAGGTCGATCTCAAGCCCCTGACCGCCAACATCGCGTTCACCAAGACCGCGAAGGTCAATGGCGTGGATGGCGCTCCGGTGACGAAGAAGGACGACACGATCGTCTATACGTTCACGCTGACCAACAACGGGCCGACTGGCGTCGTGGTCGACACGAATAAGTCGAGCTTGACGGATCCCTTCAACGATCCCGCGGTCACACCTGCGGCTGACGGCTTCACGGGAAGCAACACGTGGACGATCAACTGCGCGGCGATGCCGGCGACCCTGACCGTGGGTCAGAGCGGCACCTGCACGGCCACGTACCAGGTGTTGCAGGCCGACATCGACAACGCCATGATGTACTACAACCCGCCGAAGATCCAGAACCTGAATGCCGCCATAACGCCGAGTGTTTACCCCACCGGCCATCCGGAGGAGGCCGCTTCGCGCCCGCAGACGGCTTCGTTCGACGTGCCGGTTGAGCCGAGCAGCGCACTGACGCTTACGAAAGAGGCCAGCATAGGGGGAGTGAAGACGGAGGTGCTGCCGGGTGCAGGCAAGGTTGTGACCTACACCGTCACGATCACCAACGGTGGCGCCACGACCTTGAACACCGTGACGCTCACTGACCAGTTCACGGGCGCCAACGGTTCGTCCACGACGGCTTGCGAGGACCAGCCTCCCGTTCCCGGCACCACCGTGGTGTATGCTACCCTGACGGGAACCGGCGTGTCCCTGGCGCCCGGACACAAGATCGTCTGCACCACCCAGTACACGGTGGACGCCACTGACACCGAGGTGAAGAACGAAGCCTCGGTCAAGGGTAAGGAACCGGGGGGCGACGATATTCCTCCTCCTCCAAAGGTCACGGTCGATCTCAAGCCGCTGACCGCCAACATCGTGTTCACCAAAACCGCGAAGGTCAACGGCAATCCCGTTCCGACCGCCGCGGTGACGAAGGTGAACGACACGATCGTCTATACGCTCACGCTGAAGAACAACGGGCCGGCCGGCGTCGTGGTCGATACGAGCACGCTGAACTTGACGGACCCCCTCAACGATCCTGCCAATCCCGCATTCGTAGTCACGGACGACGGCTTCACGGGAAGCACCGCGTTGGTGTTCAACTGCGCAGCGATGCCGGTGACCCTAGCCGTCAATCAGAGCGGCACCTGCACAGCCACGTACATCGTGACGCAAACCGATATCGACAACGCCGCGAATTACACCGGCGAGAAGATTTTGAACACCAATGCCACCGTGACGCCGAGTGTTTACCCGGCCGGCCACCCGGAGGAAGCCGCTTCGCGCACGCTGAAGGCTTCGTTCGACGTGCCGGTCACGGGGAACGCGGCGCTGTCGATTGTCAAGAAAGCCAATAAGCCCACGCTGCCGAACGCGGGCGAAACCGTGTCTTACAAAATCACGATCACCAACACCGGCAATGAAACCTTGGCCACCCTGACGCTGACCGACACCTTCTCAGGAGGCGGCAACGTGCCAGCGGTGACTTGCACGCAAGGCGGCGTTGACGTGGCGGATCTTTCCACGGTAACGATGGCGCCTAACGATGTGATCGAATGCACCAGCGGCGATTACACGGTGACGGCCGCCGACGTGGCAGCGGGCAAGCTGACGAATACGGCCGGGGTTATGGGCCAGAACCGGATGAGGACCGCCACCGCCACGCTCAAAGAGAGCACGGCCGTTCTCTCCAAGTCAACCCCGGAACCCGCGACCGTTCCCACGCTTGACCCACGCGGCCTTGCCTTGTTGATTCTGATGTTAGGCGCTCTTGTCTGGCGAGCGCCGCGCAGACAGCAAGGTTAAACACGTAACCCTTTCGACTTTCGCCTTCCCTCTCCCGCTCATGCGGGAGAAGGGTTGTTTTTTCCGCATTTCTGCGCGAGCAACGAGATTGCAACCGCGAGCGTAACTAACAAAGCGGGAAACTATCCAGAAAAAGATTTAACCTCAGAAAACGCAGAACACAAAAGCCTTGTAACAACGCTGCAAGCTCCTACCCTTTGAAGAGAAGAAGATTTTCGCCTTCTTTGCAACTTCGCAGTTTTGCGCGAGATATTCTTTGAGCCTTTAGCTGTTAAATAACGTTGGAGGGCTTCCGGATAGCGCTTCGCTTATCCGAGCTATGTCCCCGTCCGATCAAACCGCCGGTAACCGAGCGCTTCGGCAACGTGCGCCGAGGTGACGTTAGGCATGTCGGCGAGGTCGGCGATGGTGCGGGCGACGCGCAGCAAACGATGGTAGGCGCGCGCCGATAAAAAGTTTTTTTGCATTGCTTGCGCCAGCAAGGTTTCGGCTTCGGTGTCGATGTGGATGTGGTGCGGCAGCATCGCCGCCGACAGGTGCGCATTGGCGCAACCCTGGCGCGCTTTCTGCACTTTGTGCGCACGGGTGACGCGCGCGCGGACAGCGGCGCTGTTTTCGGCGCTGGGATCAGGCGGTCGTTTCAGCTTGAGCGCTTCGGCGGGTAGCGACGGCACGTCGAGCGACAGGTCAATGCGGTCGAGTAACGGTCCGGAGACGCGGCTGCGATACCGCGCAATGTTTTCGGGCGTGCAGTGGCAGCGCCCGCTTTCGTGCCCCTGCCAGCCGCAAGGGCAGGGGTTCATTGCCGCAACCAGTTGAAACCGCGCCGGAAAAACGCTTTGCCGCGCCGCGCGCGAAATGTGTATCTCGCCGGATTCCAGCGGTTCGCGCAGCACTTCGAGTACAGCACGATCCCACTCCGGCAACTCGTCCAAAAAAAGCACACCGTTATGCGCCAGAGAAATTTCGCCAGGGCGCGGCTCGCTGCCGCCGCCAACCAGCGCCACGGCGCTGGCGGTGTGGTGCGGCGCACGGAACGGGCGCTGCCGCCACTGTTGCGGTAAAAAGCGCCCTGTCAGCGACGCAATCGCTGCCGTCGCCAAGGCTTCACTTTCGGTCAGGCGCGGCATGATGCCGGGCAACCGTTGCGCCAGCATTGATTTGCCCGTACCCGGCGCGCCGACCAGAAGAAGGGAATGTTGACCAGCAGCAGCGATTTCCAGCGCGCGCTTGGCCTGATGCTGCCCACGTACCTCTGACAAATCGGGAATTTCAGTGCTGTCTTCATCGGGAATTTCCGCCGCTTGCGTCGGCAGGACTTCCTGACCACTCAGGTGCGCACAAACAGCGAGCAGCGAACGGGCCGGATGTACGGTCGCATTTCGCACCAGCGCGGCTTCGCGAGCGCTCACTTCCGGAAGAATAAACGCCCGGCCGTCGCGCCGCGCCGAGAGCACCATCGCCAGCGCGCCGCGAATCGCGCGCAATTCGCCGGTCAACGCCAGCTCGCCAGCGAATTCGTAATGATCCAGCGCTTTCTGCGGAATCTGGCCAGTCGCGGCGAGGATGCCGAGCGCAATCGGCAGATCAAAACGCCCCGAATCTTTCGGCAGGTCAGCCGGCGCCAGATTGACGGTGATCTTGCGTACCGGGAATTCATAGCGGGCATTTTGCAACGCGGCGCGTACCCGGTCACGTGCCTCACGGACTTCCGCATCGGGCAAGCCAACCAGGTTGAACGCGGGCAAGCCGCCCGATAAATGCACTTCGACCGTCACCGGCGGCGCTTCAATCCCCGCCAATGCCCGCGAATGAACGACGGCGACGCTCATGCGCGCAACGCCTTCGTGCAACGAGCCGCTTTAGTGGATTTTCCTGTGTCAAACACGAAATGCCTTTCAGGGGCAGCGAAATGACGTAAGTCTAACAGGTTCCTATGCAATGGAAAATCCGGCGGTGGAAATACATTCACGCGACAGCGCGAAGGAACAAAGGAAATTGCAGAATCCAGAGACCCCCTTCCCCGCCCAGCCTTCCCCTTGAAAGTTTGCGAGAGGGGGCCTTCGCGGCGTCACGTAAAGCTTCGCAGTTGTCGGCCTACAAAGCGTAAAGGTCTCGATACAGACGATACCGGAACTTAATGCCGTACGTCGATGTGCGGAACGAATTCCCGCAACGTCTGCAACAACGCTTCGTCGAGGACAGGCGCTTCGTCGGCGCGCGCCAGCAGCGCTTTGTTATCACAGCCCAGCGCCCGGAACGGCTGCAGCACCCAGCGCATCACACCGCGTCCGTTGAGAATGGCTGCCAGAATCCGTAACTCTTTCGGTGGCGTCAGCGCTCCGTGCACAGTCGTGCGCACTTCGAACGGCACACCAGCGTGTTGTATCAGCGTCAACGCCTCGAATGCGCCAAGCTCGCTGTCCACTACACCAGTCACCCTCTCATAACCATCAGGCCCCGCCTTGAGATCAAGGCCAACCCAGTCGAGGTACGGCAGCAACGCTTGCAAACGGCGCGGATAGGCGCCGCCGGTATGCAAACCGATTCGGAACCCGCGCGCACGCGTCGCTGTGAGTGCTTCCAACAGCGCCGGTTGCGCCGTCGGTTCGCCGCCGGAGAACACGACCGCGTCGAGCAAACCACGCCTCGTTTCCAACCATTCGCTGATCGCCGGCCAATCGAGCAGATGCTCACCCTGCGCCGGAATCAGATGCGGGTTGTGGCAGTAGCCGCAACGCCACGGGCAGCCTTGGCAAAATACGACCGCCGCCAGCGCGTCCGGGTAATCGGTCGCGGTGAACGGCACCAAACCGCCGATCCGCAATGCGGAAGGCGTCAACGTTTTTGACAGCGGGGGGAATGGGTCATTCATCGCAAAGTACGTACCAAGCTTGAGCGTTCTCAGTTTTAGCTGATTCTTTTATTTTAACCGCGAAGAGCGCAGAGAAAAAACTTCGCGGTTCCCCTATTATTTCTTGCCCCTTCTGTTATATCCGCTCGCTTAACTTTCTTTGCGCTCTTTGCGGTTCATTTGCTTTTTCCGACCGCCCTGATTTCGACATGAGCCACTTTCCCGAAGCCCCATGAAAAACGGCCTCCCGATACCATTTCGGAAAGGCCGCACAAAGCACTCGAGGCGCTTTGAATAGGAACTTCTTACTTGGCCCGCGCTTCGCAGAAGAAACGGCGCTCGCGGTGTTCGCTCCTCTTGCCGATGTTGAACGAAGCCACCGGCCGATGATAGCCCATGACTCGCGTCCACACTTCGCAGCGTTGACGCTCGCTGTCGTTCAAAGTAACCAACATGGGTTGCTCAACTTTTTGTGCATTCATTTTTAAAACTCCTCATCAAACTTTCCTGTCTGGGTTCTTTTTTAACTCTGAACATCATTACATCCATTTTACAGCTTACTTCCAACTTTTCCTACTTCATCCAACATTCGCATCAGCGCCATCTCAAACAGGCGCCAATGCTTGTTGTTTCTTCTTCGCCAGCAGCGCTTCATCGCACTTCGGGCAAAATTCGTGTTCGCCGGCAAGATAACCATGCACCGGGCAGATTGAGAAGGTCGGCGTCACCGTCACATACGGCAAACGGAAACGCTCCAGCGATCGCCGGATCAAATCACGGCAGGCATTGGCGCACGACACGCGTTCGGTCATGTACAGGTGCAACACCGTGCCGCCAGTGTACTTGGTTTGTAATGGTTCCTGCCGCGCCAGCGCCTCGAACGGATCATCGGTAAAGCCCACCGGCAGTTGCGTCGAATTGGTGTAATACGGCGCTTCCGGCGTTCCTGCTTGCAGAATGTTCGGAAAACGCTTTTTGTCTTCTTTGGCAAAGCGGTACGTTGTTCCTTCCGCCGGTGTCGCTTCCAGGTTATAGAGATGCCCCGTCTCTTCCTGAAAAGCAACCATCCTCTCGCGCAAATGATTCAGCAGATCTTCGGCGAATGCATGTCCCCATTCGGTAGCAATGTTTTTTTCGTCACCGGTAAAGTTACGGATCATTTCATTGACACCGTTGATGCCGAGCGTTGAAAAATGATTGCGCAGTGTTCCCAGATAACGCTTGGTGTACGGGAACAGACCCTGGTCGATCAGGCGCTGGATGACTTTGCGTTTGACCTCCAGGCTTTCTTTGGCGATTTCAAGGAGGTAATCAAGGCGGCGGTACAACCCTTCACGATCGCCGGCGTACAAATAGCCCAAGCGCGCGCAGTTGATCGTCACCACGCCCAACGAGCCGGTTTGCTCGGCGCTGCCGAACAAGCCATTGCCACGCTTCAACAACTCGCGCAAATCGAGTTGCAGGCGGCAACACATCGAGCGAATCATATTGGGCTTCAGTTCCGAATTGAGAAAATTCTGGAAATACGGCAGCCCATACTTGGCAGTCATCTCAAACAGCAATTCGCAGTTCGGATGATCCCAGTCGAAATCCGGCGTGATGTTATAAGTCGGAATCGGAAAAGTGAAAACACGACCTTTGGCGTCGCCGGTCGTCATCACTTCGATGTACGCCCGATTGATCATGTCCATTTCTTTTTGCAGATCACCATAGGTAAACGACTGCTCGACCCCGCCGATGACCGGCGCCTGCTCACGCAAATCTTCAGGACACACCCAGTCGAATGTCAGATTGGTGAACGGCGTTTGCGTGCCCCAGCGCGACGGCACATTCAGGTTGTAGATAAGTTCCTGAATGCATTGCTTCGCTTCGTCGTACGCCATGTTGTCCTTACGGATGAACGGCGCCATATAGGTATCGAACGACGAGAATGCCTGCGCGCCCGCCCATTCGTTCTGCAGCGTACCCAGAAAGTTGACGATCTGTCCGACCGCGCTGCTCATGTGCTTCGGTGGTCCCGCTTCCACCTTGCCGGGTACGCCGTTCAATCCCTCGAACAACAGTGTACGCAATGACCAGCCGGCACAATAGCCAGCCAACATGTCGAGGTCGTGAATGTGCACATCGCCTTCGCGATGCGCTTGCCCAATCTCGGGTTCATAGACGTGATCGAGCCAGTAATTGGCGACCACTTTACCGGAGACATTCAGAATCAAACCGCCCAGCGAATAGCCCTGGTTGGCGTTGGCGTTGACCCGCCAGTCGCGCTGGTCGAGGTACTCGTCGATCGCATTAGCGACATTGATCAGTGTCTTTTGGGTGTCGCGCAACCGCTTGTGTTTTTCGCGGTAAACGATGTAAGCGCGCGCCGTCACATAATAACCGGCAGCAATCAGCGTTTCCTCAACGCGGTCCTGGATCGCCTCGATCGTCGGCACGCCGTCCATCGCCTTGTACGCCAGCACTCGACCTACCTGCGACGCAAGTTTTTGCGCTTCGCTGCTATCGAATTCACCGGTCGCGCTGCCCGCCTTGGCAATCGCTACCGCAATCTTCTGCAAGTCAAACGGCACCCGCAAACCATCGCGTTTGATGATCTGACGCGGTAACAGCGCCGATTCTCCCAGGACAGCAGGCGATGAAGCGTACGATGAAGAGGACACTGAAACGGACATAAGCTTCCTTCAGACAAAAAGTAAACCCGGGTCACACAAAACCTACAGAAGCAACGTCCAACAATCGCACGGCGGAATGCGCCGTTTTCCTCACGCTGCCCGGTAATCTCAGAACCGCTAGATCTAGCGGCACAGGCGGATTCTACCTCAATAAATGGTAGAAAAGAACAGCGCCTACCGCTTTTTTAGCTTCCCCTCTTTCGTCGGCGGATACCAGAGCAAAAATCTCGATATAGGGTCACCCGGCGTGTGGAAAAGATGCAACAGACGAGTACTGCGCCGCGCGCCCCTTATCCTGATAAAGGGGTTAACTACGTGAATCTTTAGCCTTTTTTGTGTTATCGTTGTAAGGAAGCAAAAACACTAACGCTCATGATATATCATGACGGCAGGTCATTGTTTGTAGCTGGATGGCCATGCAGATGATTCAGTAACGTGTTTACCGGAGGGGGGAAATCTATGCGTATTCTTGTACTTGAAGATGATACTGCACAAGGAGATGCTTTAACCTCCTTGTTGGGGCGCTCCGGCCACGAGGTTCATTTGTTTGCCCGTGGCGATGATGTGATGCGCGTGTTGCGTCGCGAAATTTTCGATCTGGCTTTGCTCGACTGGCGAACGCCAGGGGCCTCCGGCCGTGAAGTGTTGACCTGGATCCGCGAGCAGCTGCTGGAACCGTTGCCGGTCATCTTCGTATCGCAACAGGACAACGAAGCCGATATCGTCGATGCATTGATGGCCGGCGCCGACGATTATCTGACCAAGCCGATCCGGGCGGCTGAATTGATGGCGCGCATCGCTGCGGTCATGCGGCGGCGCGCCAATGTCGATTTCACACAGCCGGTATTGCGCATCGGCGGCTTGACGCTTGACCGTAACGCTCGAGCGATAACCGTCGATGGAGAACCGGTTGAACTGACCCAAAAAGAATTTGAACTCGCTTGGTATCTGTTCCGCCATCTCGGACAGCTGCTGCCGCGCATCCAGGCGCTGCAAGCCGTCTGGGGGGTCACCGAATCAGTCAGCTCGCGAACGCTGGACACTCATATTAGCCGGTTGCGCCGTAAACTCAAATTGACCCCGGAACACGGTTTCTGCCTGGTCTCTGTTTATGGTTACGGTTACCGCATCGAAGTCATCGAGCCGTAGGATTTCGTTGTTTATGGCCGGTCTTCGCTTCTCCGTTGCGCTTTTTCTCAGTCTCTTTGCGCTGACATTGTCTGCTGCCGAACCGGCGAAAGTGAACGCTGGCGTTGTTGAATACACCGTACAGCCGGGCGACACTATCAGCAACCTTTCCGAGCGCTATCTTGATGGTTACGCCCGCTGGGGCGCGATCGCAAAACTTAACCCCGGGCTTGATATTCATAAGCTGCGTCCGGGGCAAACGCTGTACTTGCCTGAAAACCGCATTCGCTCGGTCGGCAAAACGGCCAAAGTGCTGAAAATCAACGGGCGAGCGCAAGGCAATGGCGTCGATTTGCAGGAGGGACAACAACTGAGCGCCGGGACCGTGCTCAATGTCGCCGCCGACAGCTTCGTCACCTTGCAGTTGGACGATGGCAGCATTCTGGTCGTCGAACCCAACACCCGAGCACGCCTCGATGAGTTGCGCCGGTTATCAACCGGTTCTCAACGCTCGTCGATGCACATTGAGCGTGGGCGGGTTAATATCAAAGCCGCTCCGCAAACCGCGCCGGGCGCACGTTTCGAAATTTCAACGCCGAGCGCAACCACCGTTGTGCGCGGCACCCGCTTCCGGGTTGGTGAGCGTGAGGATAAAACAACTGTCGTCGAGGTGGACGAGGGCCATGTCCTCGTCGCCGCGCCGGAAGCGAATGTGAATAAAAACGTTGTTGTCGCCGCCGGCAGTGGCAGCATCGTTGCCGCCGGCCAAGCGCCCGGCGCTCCAGTGCCCTTGCTGCCGGCGCCGGATCTGGGCACCTTGCCCGAACAATACACTCAGACCATTCTGGAAATCGCTTTCCCACCCATTGCTGGCGCTGTCGCTTATCGTGTCACCGTAGCGCGCGATGCCGCCTTCGACGATGTCGTCGCCGCCAGCGAAAACACATCGCCGCAGATCAAGATCGCCGGCCTGACCGACGGCCAATATTACCTGCGCGTCCGCGCCATTTCCGCCGAAGGCTTGCATGGTCTTGAAAGCCTTCGCACTTTCCTGCTGCATGCCCGTCCCGAGCCGCCGTTTGCTTCGTCGCCCATTCTCGACAAGCGTGTCGCCGCCGGGCCGGTCACGCTCATGTGGACAGCGCCGGAAAAAGCTGCCTCCTATGACATCCTTATCACCCGTGATGAACAACCGCTATCACACATTGAGCGCCACCCGGAACCGTCCTACACGCTGGAGGCTGCTCCCGGCCAGTACCGCTGGCAATTGGCCGCCCGCAACGCCGAAGATCACTTGGGCCCGTTCGGTCGGCAAAGCGCTTTCACTGTCATTGAGCCGCCCATCGGCCCGACCGCCCAGACTTCTTTTTCCGGCAACAACACTCTGACGCTGACTTGGGCCGGCGCCGCTGATCAAACCTACCATTGGCAGATCGCCTCAGACAGCGCCTTCTCGGTCATCAAGAAAGAAGGCGATTCCGCGCAACCCGGCATTGATCTGCCGATGCCGGACGCCGGTGCTTATTTTATCCGGGTGCGCGCCACGACCAACGACGGTATTGAAGGCCCGTACAGCGACAGCCAAAGTTTTGTCATCCCCGAACAAGAAAAGGGCTTTCCTGCCTGGATACTCTTCGTCCTGCTGCCGCTGGTGCTTTAAGCAGCGGCAGCACACGAGCCCCCTCCCGACAAGGCGTACGCCAACATGAAAACCGGGCGCACACGTTCCCCCGAAGCTACCGCGACAACCCTATACTCGCCGCGTTTGTACTTCGAATGGGCGTTGCTCGTGATCGCCACGCTGGCCTTTTGCGGTATTGCGCTGTACAACCAGTGGTTCTGGCGAATTGATTACACACTTTACGACGCGGCGCTGCAACAATTTTATCGTCCTGCCCCTGACGATATAGTGATTCTCGCGATTGACGACGACGATATTTCCCGTATCGGTCAATGGCCCTGGCCGCGCGAGATACACGCTCGCGCCATCAACCGCCTCACTGAGGCCGATGCTCGCGCGGTTCTGGTTGACCTTCTTTTCAGCGAACCGGATCGCCGCACCCAGGAAACCGATGAAGCGCTCGCCAACGCCATTCGCCGTAACGGCCGCATCGTGCTGCCGCTTGCCCATATGCAATCTTCGAGCGGTTCGCGCGAACACCTGCCGATCCCGCCGCTGGCTCATGCCGCAGCCGCATTGGGCCATATTCATTCCGAAGTCGATCCGGATGGGATCATCCGCTCTACTTATCTGTTTGAGGGACTTGGCGAAGCGCGCTGGCCGCACGTGTCACTGGCGTTGCTCCAGCTCATTGATCCGCAAAGAGCTTCCCGTTACCCTGGAGAGCGCGCGCCGGAACCGTTTTTAAGAGACGCCAACACATGGCAACGCCAAAACTGGTTTCATATTCCATTCTTCGGCCCGCCCGGACATTTCAAGAGCTATTCCTACGCCCGTTGGGTCACAGGCGAAATTCCGCTTGATGTCGTACGCGATCGCATTGTTTTCATTGGCACTGCCGCCACTGGCTTAAGCGATGCTTACCCAACGCCGGTTTCTGGCTTTTCCCGATCAATGTCAGGCGTTGAAATCAACGCCCATATCTTTGAAGCACTACGTCTCGGCATTGATTTGCGTACGCTGCCTGTCTTCGTTTCTTGGGGATTGTTCAGCCTGATGTTGCTTGCTCTCTTCGTAGCCTATTTCCGGCTACGCCCCGGCCCGGTGGTCATTATCACCTTGGGGGTGCTGGTCGCCGGCTATTACAGCACCGGATTTTTCCTCTACCACACCGGGCGAATTCTCCAGCCCGCTTCTTTTTTGCTCGCCGCCGTGCTCGCCTATCCGCTATGGAGCTGGCAGCGGTTGGCCGTGGCGCTGCGTTTTCTCGAACAGGAGAACCTCTTGCTGCGCCAGCACCCCGAGGCCATGTCGCCGGGTAATCCGACAACACATCGTCCGGTTGAGCCGGTATCACGCAGTATCGAAGCACTGCGCAAAACCCGTAAACGTCTCGAAATCGCTCGCCGCGAACGTGAGTCTTTTCTGAATTTCCTGTCGCACGACATGCGTTCGCCGCAGTCGTCGATTGTCGCGCTGATCGAAATGCGTCGGCAAGGCCATTCCCATCTGACCGACGACGAATGTTTCGAAAAAATTGAACAGTACGCTCGCAAAACCTCCCGGCTTGCCGACGAATTCGTCATGCACGCCAAAGCCATGCAACTGGCTCCGAGCGCGCTGAAGGAACTGGAATTGACCGCCATCATCGACGAGACGCTCGATGAAATCTGGCCGCTCGCCGCCAGCCACAACATTACCCTTCGCCGCGATTACGATTGCGAGGCGTTTGTTCTCGGCCACCCCACGCTGCTGGCGCGCGCTTTGTTCAACCTCATACACAACGCCGTCAAGTTTAGCCCTGAAAACAGCGAAGTGACTGTATCGGTCATCGGCGAACGCGACTTCTGGCGCGTTGCCGTGCAAGATCAGGGGATCGGCCTTTCTCTGGAGGCGCAGCAACGCCTGCTGGGCTCGTCGGAGAGTTATTCGTCGTCAACGGAAACGGGCATCGTCCTCGGTCTGGCACTGGTGCGCACCGTCATTAGTCGCCTTGGCGGCTCGCTGAAAATCGACAGCACCCCAGGAAAAGGCGCGACCTTCAGTTTCCGTTTGCCCAAGATCAGCGAATAAGGCGGTACAAGAAAGTCACTCATCCGCCGGGCAAACCCGATATGTCGGCGCCCTCAACAAACGCGCGCAGCAGGCGCATAAATTTTCAAACGCGGAGAAAATCGCCGTAGCAGCGTTCCGAATATCAGCGTCCCAACATCGGCCAAGAATGCAAGCGCAGCGCGTAATCAGCAACAACACCTATAAAAATGACCACCCCAATCCAGTGATTGCAGCGAAAGGCTGCGAAACAGTGGGAAGTCTTGCGACTGTGGGCGAGCCATAAACAACCGACTGCGCAAGCTGTCGCCAACGCCAGCGCAACTCCATAAGCGATTCCCAGCCGCCACCACAGGCCGACTCCGACCATCCCCGCCAGATACAGCCCATAACTCACCGCCGTCGCTAACACGTCGTAGCGCCCTAGTATAAGCGCGGAAGAACGTCGGTCTCTTTCGATATCTTTGTCGCGCCGGGCCATCGCGTATTCGATGTCGTAAGCCACGATCCAGAACACATGAACGCCCATCAAACCCCAGGCGTACCAAGGAACGGTATTGTTGGCTGCGGCAAAAGCGAGCGGGATGCCAAATAAAAAAGCAATACCGAAAAACACTCGCGACAACGAAACAAAACGTCTGTAGAACAACTGCACCAACGCCAGCGCCAGCGCCGACACCAGCGCCACCGCCGCTATCCCGATAGCGATGCGGGTCGTGAACCAGATGAAGCCGAACGCAATCAACGTCAATACAACGGCCACAGCCAGCGCTTCCCACGGCGCAATAACGCCCCGCTCCAACAGTCCAGCACGATTATCGGCTGTACGCTGACCGTCGCCGCGATCACTGCCGCCATTATTGCGCCCCTTATTATGATCGAGCCAGTCGCCAAGCGCGCAGCCAACAGAACGCATCAGCAATGTTCCCATCACGAAGATAATCACTAGCGACAACGGCGGTCGCCCGCCCGTCGCCAGCCACAACGCCGACAGTACCGGCCACAGCAGCAACAAGACACCAGCCGGTTGATGCAGGCGCAACATCTGTTCGTAAGCATCGAAGCGATTCTTTAAAGGTGTCATGTCAGAGGTCAGCTATCAAGGATCAAGCGTTTATGATACCTGATACTCACAACAGCAACCTATCACGTCGTTCGGTGATCGTCGCCAGAGGTTCGGAGTAGCGCAACGCTTTCCTGAGTTTTTTGCGCAATCGCCCGATCTTGATCCGCGCAAAGATGAGCAGCGACCATTGCCCGCAAGCGGTATCCGTGTTTTCTATTGTGTCATAAGCCGTACAGCGCGTAGAATAATAGCTGTTGACAACATTGAGGGGGGTGGGGTCATGAGCGTAGCAGAACGTTTCCTTCTGATTTTTGCCGGCATCGCCGGCGCAGCAGGTGTTGCTTTTTCCGCCATGGCGGCGCACGGCGACTATCCGGATCTGTTGAAAACCTGCGCCAATGTTTTGTTATTTCATGCGCCGGCACTACTCGGCGTCACGGCGCTGATGCGAGCTGCCAACACACCGCGGCGGCTGTTGTTCCTGGCCGGTTTTCTGTTGGTGTTAGGGCTTGCTTTCTTTTGCGGCGACCTTATCCGCCGGATTTTCCTCGGTCTGCGTCTGTTCCCGATGGCGGCGCCGGTCGGCGGCGGCGCCATGATTTTTGGCTGGGGGCTTCTGGCGTTGGCCGCGTTAACGCCGCGTCGGCTGTGAATCCGGCACAATTTAATCGTCACAATAGGTCACCCAGATAACGCCAAGGCAGCCACTCTGGTTAAAGCGCGCCGCTCTTTTGTAACAACCACTTGATTTTAAAATATTATTTAAAATACCCCGGCCTTTCGGCAAAGAAGCGGCACGGGCTTTCTCCGTTAGCACTCTGTTAGTAAGAGTGCTAAAATAACCTTCAAGAACGTTCAAGTATGGCTTGCCCCCTCACGTGGGCAAGCGCCACAGAAGACAGCAAAGGACAGCGAAGGAGAAAGGGATGACGAGTCAATCACTGCTATTGCCGACCCCGGTATCGTTGGGCAGTCTGGATCATTATATTCAGGCGGTTAACCGCTTTCCGCTACTCACTGCCGAACAGGAAACATCGCTGGCGCGGCGCTGGCGCGATGAGCAAGACCTCGACGCAGCGCGCGAAATGGTGCTCTCGCATCTGCGGCTGGTCGTAGCGGTATCACGCCAGTATCTGGGCTATGGTTTGCCGCAAGCCGATCTCATTCAGGAAGGCAACATCGGGTTGATGAAAGCAGTGCGCCGCTTCGACCCCGAGCGCGGTGTGCGCTTGGTGTCGTTTGCGTTGCACTGGGTTCGCGCCGAAATCCATGAGTACGTTCTACGTAACTGGCGGATGGTGAAAATGGTCACCACAAAAGCACAGCGCAAACTGTTCTTCAACCTGCGCAGCATGAAGGAAAAATCAGAAGCGTTGACGCAAAAAGAAGCACAAGAAATCGCGCGAACGCTGAACGTCAAGCCGGAAGAAGTGCTTGAAATGGAAACCCGCTTGGCAGGCGGCGAAGTGTCGCTCGATCCGATGGTGCAGGACGGCGAAGAAGAAAATCGCATGTCACCGATGCTTTACCTGACAAACAAGGAAGACGAACCGGCGCATATCGTTGAAGCCGAACAAACCGAACGGTATCGTCACGAGACCCTGCAAAAAGCACTCGCTTCGCTGGACGCGCGTAGCGCTGCCATCGTTCGTTCCCGCTGGTTGCGGGACGAAGACGAGGCCGTGGTGACTTTGCAGGAACTGGCCGACGAGTACGGTGTTTCCGCCGAACGCATCCGTCAGATCGAGGCGAATGCCTTGCGGAAGATGCGCGCTACGATGGCTGATGCGGCCTGAGAAGCGCCCCTGTGCAGAGTTCCTGCAAAATAGCAAAAACGCCGGCTGCTTGTCGGCGTTTTTGTCGCGTCAGATATTTCAAGAACTTTTAAAAGAGCGCTGATTCATGATGATGCCGATGGCGGCTGTGTCGATCAAAGTCAAGGTGTTTATCGCCGCGATGTTTGAGTTCGACGATGGCAAAGGTCAGGGCGCCAGCGAATTTCGCCATTGGCAAAAGCGTTACTGGCAAGGCGTCACGCCTGTTGTGGTGCACGGTGCGCCCCATCCGGTTTACTGCAACAACAACGGCGTTTGCGGCGCCGTGCTCGGCATCGGAAAAGTGCGCTCCGCCACAGCAATGCAGGCGATTCTACTCGACCCCCGTTTTGATTTTTCCGAGGCGTACTTCATGATTTCCGGCGCCGCCGGCGCGCCACCATCAAAGGCAACCATCGGTTCAGTGTTCTGGGGAACTTGGCTCATTGATGCCGATCTCGGCCATCGCTGGGCGCCGGATGAAGGGGCTCCGGGAGAAATGCCATTTCTCCCCTGTCGAGATTTCGAAATAACGTCCGCTCTTCAACTCAATCCGGCGCTTGTCGCTCAGGCAATAAAACTGTCCGTCGGATCGCCCACCCCCGCATCGCTCAAGCGTTCTGCTGCGGTCGCGACGTATTGTGCACGTTACCCCGACGCGGCAGCGCGCAACGCGCCGTTGATCGGCGCCGGAACGCATGTCACCAGTGACTGTTTTTTTCACGGTGCAGGCTTATCGGCGCAAGTACAATCCATCGCTCGGCTTTACGGCGCTGACGATTATGTGATCTCCGAAATGGAAGGCATCGCCATCGCTCAGACCATCCAACGTCTGCTCGGACTGGAGCGGGTGATGAGTCTCAGAGTTGCGGCCAACTTTGATCAACCGCCTCCCGGCGAAACAACGGCGCAGCATTTGGCCGTAGCGCTGGGACACACGACTGACGGCCTCGCCGACAGCATTGATAACCTGGAAAAAGTCGGCGGGTGCGTTGTCGATCACATCGTCACGCATTGGGAAACGTGGCGAAAGGGTATCCCGGGATCCAATCAGCCGCTTTAACCGCAAAAAACGCATGGGGCGCAAACCCCATCTCACGCGGAGAAAAGCATGCCGTCCTGCGGCATCTGAAAAACGCTTACCGCTGTTCAGCCGCGACGCGAGAAACGGATGTTGAGCTGTTTCAGTTTGCGGTAAAGGTGCGTGCGCTCCAAGCCGGCCAGTTCGGCAACCCGACTCATATTGTGCTGTTCGTGGCTCAACAAACGCTCAAAATAAGCTTTCTCGAATGCTTCGCGCGCTTCGCGCAATGGCATTTCGAAAAATCGTCCCGTCGTTTCAGCCGAAACTTCTTTTTGTTGAAGCTGACTTTCTCCAAGAACGCGACGAACCAGTTCAGGCGTCACCTCGCTTTGCATCAAGGCCAGGTTTTCAAGAATGTTGGCCAAATGATCCAGATTTCCCGGCCAGTACGCTTCGGACAACACCGTCAACGCCGCTGGCGACAACGCCGATAGCAGCGAACCGTTGGCGGCATGGCGTTCGCACATTTCCATCCACATTCGTTCGATCAACAGCGGAATGTCTTCACGGTGATCGCGTAGCGGCGGCAGCATCAAAACACCGGCAGACAGTTGGGAGAGCAGCACCGAATCGAATTTGCCCTCGGCCGCCAAGCTCCCCAGCGCTTCGCTGCTGGTGCACACCAGCAACGCTTCGTAGGAGGCCAGCTTGGGAAGCAAAAAAAGCAGTCCTTTCTGTTCCAGCCTGGTTAACCTTCCGATTTCTGGGCAGTACAGTATTCCTTCTCTGGCCTCCTCCAGCAATTGCAGCGGCGACGACACCAACCGCGCCGGAATAACCTTCACCCAAGACGCCTGCGCGTTCTGCAAAGACAACGCCGCAATTTCATGGCCGGAGCCGGGTTCGCCGAGAATAAGAAGCGATTTGCGGTTATGGGCGAGCCGGTTCAGTGTATTTTCCAACACCCTGATCGGTTCGCTGGATCCCAGCCGCGCCAGCGAAATGTGACGCGGCGCTTTAGCCGCTGCCGCTTTCAGCGCTCGCTTGATCGTTGACAATAACTTTTGCAGACCGATCGGTTTTTCGAGAAAATCGAAAGCGCCGATTCGGGTAGCGCCAATCGCCGTTTCGATCGTCGCATGGCCGGACATCATGATGACCGGCATAGTCAGCAAATCCGCGCTCGCCCACTCCCGCAACAGCGTTACGCCGTCGGTGTCAGGCATCCAGATGTCGAGCAACACCAGCGCCGGCTCCTGCTGTTGCCGGTAAGCGCGGGCTTCACGCGCGTTCTCCGCGAGCACAACGCGGTAGCCTTCATCGACCAATATCTCCGACAACAGTTCGCGGATACCCGCTTCATCATCGACGATCAGGATTTCACAGGGTTGAGTAGAAGTCATGGCTGCATTTTAACATCACCGGTAAGCGGTAATACCAGAACAATTTTACCGCCATGCGGCGTTTTGTTGGCAAGTATCACGCGCCCACCATGTTCTTCGACAATTTTCTTGACGATGGCCAGCCCCAGGCCGGTGCCCTTGGCCTTGGTCGTTACATATGGCTCAAAAGCGCGTTTCAGCACCTCTTCGGTAAAGCCGGGGCCGTCATCGCAAACGCTGAGATGGGCCTCCCCCCCTTCGACAGACAGCGAAATCTGGTATCCGGGTGTCGCGCTATCGGCCTGAGCATCAATGGCGTTCCGTAACAGGTTGTGGAACACCTGGCGCAAGCGGTTGGCCTCGCCGTGCAAAATGACTGGCATGTCCGGCGTGCTCAGATGCAAATGCGGCCGCAAGTGCTCATAGAGCGCCAATACCTCGTTCAGCAGCACAACGATGTCGAAATCGGTCAGTTGCCCGGGACGCGGCTGCCGGGCGTAAATAGCAAAATCGTCCACCATCTGCTTCATCGCAGCGACTTGCGAAACGATGGTCTGCGTTCCGCGCTTCAGCATTTCCTGATCGGCGTCACCCAGTTTATCAGATAACTTTACCTCCAGCCGCTCAGCGGACAACTGAATAGGCGTTAGCGGGTTTTTGATTTCGTGCGCAAGACGGCGCGCGACCTCGCTCCAGGCGGCATCGCGCTGGCCCTGTACGACCGCCGAAACATCATCAAAGACAACCACGTGGCTGACCGGCGGGCCAGGCAAACGTGTACCACGCACCAGCAGTGTCCGCGTGGCGTCAGCAATCCGGACTTCGGTTTCCTGGTGCCACTGTTCGCTGAGTGAAGGCGCTATATGGCGCATCAACAATTCGGCGAACGACGCCAGCGTCGGTTGCCGCGCTGCCCAGCGCGGCAAGGCCAAGCCTTCCAACTCGGCCAGCGGCGATTGCAAAATCACCGTCGCGCTGTGATTGGCCATGCGCAGTTGCTGCCATTCATCGAAGACCAGTACGCCGGACGACAGGTTGGACAACACGCTCTCCAGATAGGCGCGGGTCGTTTCCAACGCCTGATGGCTGCGTTCACGTTCCAGTTGTGCTTGTTCAAGCTGTGCCGTCATCGCATTGAACGACTCGGTGAGCGAACCCATTTCATCGCGCGACGTGACCGGCTGGCGAATGGCGAAGTTACCGCCGGCAACCGCCTGCGTGCCTTCCGCCAACAATCCCAGCGGCGCCGCAAAACGTTCGGAGAGCACGACCGCCATCCCCAGTGCGATGGTCAGCGTCAGTAGCAACGCCATCGTCAGTGTCCAGGTGTATAGCCGTTTGACGCCTTTGCGCGAGAACGAGATTTCTTTGTAATCCTGCCAGCCGCTTTGCACAGTTTCAATATCGGCGGCCAGCGTTACCGGTACCCGATCAATCACCTGCAAAAAACGCATGGTGTCGTTTTGTTCATTGGCTTCCAGTGGTAACACCACGCGCAACTGCCAACCATTTTCTTTCTGTTCGGGTTTGGCGTAGATTTTGAGCTGGCGGTTACGCATTTCCTCCAACGTTTTGGGCGATGGCGGCGACGGTGTCGCCAGCGACGGGCGTACACCACCGACGGCAACCAATACACCCACTGGCGTGTAGATCGCCGCTTCATCAACGCCGGCCATTTCGGCGGCGCGGTTGAGCGCAAACCCGTAATACGACGAAGATTCCTGAAGGTGGTTGGCGATCTGTCGGGTTTTGCTGACGGTATCGGCAAGCCGCTCGTCCAGCGTGCTGCGGCTGATATTCATCCCGCCTTCGAGCGCGCGATCGACGCGAACGTCGAACCAGCTTTCGATGCTACGGTCGATAGACGCCAACGACACGACATAAACCAGCACCCCCGGCAACAATGCCACCAACGTTCCCACCAACATCAACCGAACCGCCAACCGTGATCCGAACACTCCGGCGCGGTAAGCCCTCCACAGCTTGTACAACTGCCGGCCGACGATCCCCGCCAGAGCGAAAATCAGAATGCCGTTCAACGCCAACAGCCATTTGTAATTGTGTTCAAAGAACGGGGTGTTGGCTGAGGCGCTGACCAGCAAAAACAGGGCGATTGCGGCCAAACAGGAAACCAGCAACAGGCTCCAGCGTTTACGGCGGGCGGTATCCCAGAGCGTCATGGCCGAAAATCGAGGGTAAACCAGGACGACGCCAGGTTCCAGTCGCGCGACCCCAGCGCCGTGATCTGGAACGGCTTGGGCATTCGTTCCGTATCGAGCCGCAAGCGCACGGCGAAGGTGTATCGTTGCTCCTCTTCCAGCGCGTCACGGTCAAATAAAGGGCGCGAGGTGATTTTGCCGATCAGGCGCTCGGCTTCTTTGATTGACGCCACGTCCTGCGACAACAATCCGGTTGAAAGCCGGTATTGTCGGGTCAGCGGCAAATACGATAACCGGTACTGCGCGTCCCCCGTCAACACCGTTTTGTCAAACCAGTACCAGCGCGGGTACGTGACTTTCCATTCGAGAACAAAGTACAGTGGAACGCCGCGTTCGACCGCTTCTTCGAGCGACGGCGTAAGGCTGAGCTCGTAATCGGCATTGAAAACGACGGCGCTTTCCTCGACGCGTAACTCGGCACTGTGCAATGGAATGGTTTCGGCCAGCGCTGCGAATGTCGTTCCCCACACCAGCAACACCGCAGCGCAGTTAGCCAGGCAGCTTACGATGGCGCGCGAGCCAAGGCCTCGGCACCATAACTTTCGACCGATAATCAGAGTAAACCCGCCGAACGGAAAAAACTTCATTCAAACCCGCTTGTGCAGAATCGCATAATACAAACCATCCTGATTGTGGCCTGCCATGGCATCCGAAGGCAAGAGTTGGCCGCCACAATGAGGAATATCGGAGGCGAGAGTGGGGACTTCGTGCAACGCTTCGGGATGACGAATGCAAAACGCTGTGATGGTTCCCTCATTTTCGGCACGAAAAAGCGAGCAGGTCGCATACAACAACTTACCACCCGGCGCCAACAACGGCCACAGTGCATCGAGTATCGCTGCCTGAGTGCGCGCAAAAGCAGCGATGTCGGAACGCCGTCGCAACCATTTCACATCGGGGTGACGGCGCACGACGCCAGTGGCCGAACACGGCACATCGGCCAGAATGCGGTCGAACGGTTGACCATCCCACCAGGTATTGGGCTGCGCCGCATCTGCCTGACGGCAAACGACTTGGGTACCCTCAAGCCGCAGCCTCTTCAGATTTTCTTCAACGCGGGCAAGCCGTGTCACGTCGTTGTCCAGCGCCAGAAGCGACACGACAGCCCGTTCCAGAATGTGCGTGGTTTTACCGCCGGGAGCAGCGCAGGCATCGAGTACCCGCATCCCGTCATGCGCATCAAGCAACAACGCCGCTCGTTGTGCGCTGACATCCTGAACACTGAACCAACCGTCGTCGAACCCCGGCAGCGCCGAAACCGGCTGCGGCGTTTCAACGATCACGCCATCGTCACCGACAACGATCGCGTCAATACCTGCCGCACGCAAGACATCCAGAAAAGCATCGCGCGTCGTTTGGCGGCGGTTGACCCGCAACGTCAGCGGCGGCCGGGCGTTACCGGCCTCCAACAACGTCTGCCAGATTTCAGGGTAATCAGCGCGAAGACGGGCGATCCACCATTCTGGATACGAATAACGCGCCACCGGATCGCTGCCGACTTTGGCCAGCAATGCGTCCTTTTCGCGCAGAAAACGGCGTAACAACGCATTAACGAATCCCTTGACCGCCGGGTGTACTGCTACCGCCGCCGCCTGTACCGCCTGATCAACCACCGCAAACGGCGGCTGGCGCGTGTGCAACAGTTGGTACAATGCCACCGCCACCAGCGGCGGCAACAGCGGATCACCGGCAGGCCGCGTCGATAGCGACTGAAACAATGCATGCAAAGTTCCCCAATGCCGCAGTGTTCCGTAAGCCAATTCGTGAACAAATCCCTGCACCGCCGACGTTAGCGCTTCACCGCTCTCGTCCAGCACGGCGGGCAGCGCAACGGGCAACGCCGTTCCGCGCAACACCCGTTGTACGGCACGGGCGGCGAGAATTTGAGAAGATTGCATAGAGGTACTCGAGAAACAGAGGTGTTTTATATTATACTTGGGGGATGTTGTAGTTCTTTTATTCTTAGCATGGGCATTTCCTTTAGTATCAACAAGTTAGTTTCGACCTCGTAAGTCAAAAACCACCGGCAAAGCCGGTGGCTTGAAATCGTGAGCCGTCCTTGGCGGCTACCCTATTTCCAACTTCATCTGCTCGTAGCGAGCATCCTCTTCTTCCTGATTGCAGATATACGCTCGTACAATGTCCTCGTCCAACCCAACCGTCGAAACAAAGTACCCTC
>WQUA01000005.1 GCA_009786025.1 Pseudomonadota bacterium
GTATCTCTGAGTAATAACCACGGATGCACCAATGGCAGGTCGGCAAATACGAGGCCGCAATTGACATAGAACGAGCGACCCCACGGACCGTTCCACTGCGAGGATTGAATATTGAATAGCTCTGTATGGGTTGTGTGTTGTCGAGAGAATGTTGCCCCCTTTTTGAGAAAACCAACAGGTTTCAGCACAGTTTTGTGCAGTAAGGAAAGTGAGGCGGAAAGAGCCTTGTCCATAGTCTAGAACCTATCTCAAAATCGTTTAAGCAGCATAGTAATGGAAGCGAGCTGCACGAAACCGAGGAAATTGGCAGCGTAATACTCCCAGCGGACCAACAAGCGACGTTTCCACTGCATCCACGCAAAATAGCGTTCGACCAGCCATCTTCGGGCGTAGCGGCGTAGTTTACGACCGTCCTGGGTCTTCAGCTTTCGGTTTGAACGATGTGGCGCAATCATCTCAACACCTTCTCGGGAAAGCTCTTCGTCCAGAGAATCACTGTCGTAAGCACGGTCGCCTATCAGGTGGTCGGGCTTGGCTTCCAGCATGTAGAACTCAAAGCTCAGTTGCACCAGGGTGACTTCATGGTGGTTGGCCGCATGGGTACTTACCGATAACGGCAGGCCGTGCCGATCCACGATCGCCAGAATCTTGACTCCTTTACCCCGTTTGGTCTTGCCAATCTCTTCTCCACCACCCTTGGCGCTGGCAAAGGTAGCATCTATGTAGCTCTCGCTTTCGTCAATCATGCCAAGATCGCGCAGATCGTTCGCCAACCGAATCAAAATATCGCGCAGAACTTCTTCTTCACACCATTGCTGAAAGCGGCGATGAACCGTCTTATAGTTCGGATAGCACTGGGGAAGCATGTGCCACTGGGCGCCTGTATTCAGTATCCACAAAACTGCCTCTAGAATACTCCGTGCTGGAACCGGCTTACGCCCAGCCCGACTCGTCGGATGGTTCTCCTCCGGAAAATATCTCCGGATGCGCTCCCATTGTTCATCACTCAGTTTTAGCATGAACGGTATTGTAGGCAGACATTTCTTTCCGTACAATAATTTTGAGATAGGTTCTATATCTGAAGCGGATCGACATCAATCGCCCAACGCACCTGTTTTGTCCGAAGGGCGTCGAGCGCTGGCTGCCAGGCTGTCAGGAAATGTTGTAACGCGCGGCGATCGTGGCTCTGAACGACGATTTGGGCGCGGTGATAACCGGCGCGGCGCGCCAGCGTTGCCGGAGCGGGTGAGTAAATGTGAACGGCGTCGTTGGGGTTATCGAGCTTGAGCGCCCGTTGATGGGCATCGCGCAAAAAGGTATTGAGGATGTGGTCGTCGCGCGCCTCGGCGGCCAGCAAGGCCAGCGCCGAGAACGGCGGCAAGTGCGCAGCGCGACGCTCGTCGAGCAAGGTGCGCACGAAGGCGTCATAGTCGTGGTGAACGAGGGTTTCGTACAACGGATGGTTCGGAAAATCGGTCTGAACGATCACTTCTCCGGCAAGAGCGCTGCGGCCAGCTCGCCCCGCCACTTGATGCAAAAGCGCGGCCAATCGCTCGGTGGCGCGGAAGTCGGCACTGTACAGCGCGTTGTCAGCGCCGAGTACACCGACCAGCGTGACGCGCGGAAAATCGTGCCCTTTGGCCAGCATCTGGGTGCCGATCAGAATGTCGATCTGGTGGTCAGCCATCTGGCGATGAAACGCGCCGAACGCATGGCGACGGCGGGTACTGTCGCGGTCAATGCGAGCGATGCGGGCGTTCGGGAACGCTTGCGCAAGAGTAGCTTCGAGCCGCTGGGTGCCGTGACCGCGCGGCAGAAGATCGAGATTGCCGCACGAGGGGCAACGCTCCGGCGCTGGTTGAGCGTGACCACAATGGTGGCAGCGCAAACGTGTTGGCCTCGTGTGTAGCACGAGGCGTGCGGAGCAGTGCGGGCATTGCGCTTCCCAAGTGCAGGCATTGCATTTGAGTGATGGCGAGAAGCCGCGGCGGTTGATGAAAATGAGCGATTGTTCGTGGCGGGCGAGCCGCGCTTCAATGGCTTTCCACAACAGCGGCGCGATGCCCTGGCGGTGGTCGTCGTTGGCGGTGCTGAAAAGGGCGTTAAAGTGGTTTTGTGAAGGCGCGTTGTGATTTTCGGGGCGCCCTTCCCCGCCAGGGGGGAGGGGGAAAAAGGATTGCGCCTGGGCTGAAATCGCTCCGACATCGTGGCGGGCAGGCGTTAAAAGCAATCGCGGCAATGTCGCTTGCGGATCGGCGCGTTGCTGGATGCGCAAATGTTGATAGCGGCCGTTTTGCGCATGGTAATAACTTTCCAGCGACGGCGTGGCGCTGCCTAGCACAATCGGCGCTTGTCGCGCGCGGGCACGCCAGACGGCGAGATCGCGGGCGTGATAACGAACATTGTCCTGCTGTTTGAATGATGGATCGTGCTCTTCATCGACAATGATGAGCGCCAGCTTCGGCAATGGTGTGAACAACGCCAGTCGCGTGCCGAGCACCAGTTGCGCTTGCCCTTCAGCGGCGCGTCGCCAGTGGTACAAACGCTCGCCGTCGGGCAAACCGCTGTGCAGAAGTGCGACCTCGACGCCCGGCAAGCGCGTGTGGATACGCGCCAGAAATTGCGGCGTCAGGTGGATTTCCGGCAGCAGGATCAACACTTGTCCGCCCTGAGCCACGATGTTGCGCGCCAGCGTGAGATAAACCTCGGTTTTGCCACTGCCAGTGATGCCTTGCAAAAGGAACGGCTGGAAATTGCCGAGCGCTGCTTCAATGGCAGCGACGGCGGCGCGTTGTTCTTCGTGTAGCGGTGGAAAGTGCAGTGATGGAAACTGCGGCGGTGGAAATGCTGCGGCTTCATTTGAGCCGTTTGGGTTTAAATGGGCGCCTTCCTGTGAAGGTGCGCCACGATTTGCACCCCTCTCTCCTTGCGGGAGAGGGACTGGGGGAGGGGGGGAAGCTGAAACCCCGCCCCCACCCTTCTCCCCTTGAAGGGGAGGGCTTTCTATAGCATCGGCAGGAACCAGCCAACCGGCGGCGCACCAATCGCGGAGGTGTTTTTTTTGAGAGGCGGAGCAAGCCTGCTGCTGTGCGACATGGACCACGCCGCTGGTATTTATGATTTCCCACAGCGCGCGCCATGCCGACGCCGGACGTTTGCCGAGTTGCTTGAAACGGGCGCTCAGTTGCTCGCGGCCTGCTTCGGTTAGAACAAGCGGCTCGTTGGCGCTTTTCGGCGGCGTCGGTTGTGCCGACAGTGGCGGCACGGCCAGTGAGAAAGCCAGGCCGATCTGCGTTTGATAGTAGTCACTTACGAACGCGGCGAGGCGACGGATGTCGTCGGGCAACGGTCGTTGCGAGTAAACAGTTTCGAGAGACAGCAATCGGGCGGGGTCAATCTCGGTGTGGGTGGATAGCCCAACAACGACGCCGACATGTTTTCGTCCAGCTAACGGCACTTGAACCAGACTGCCGGGAAGAACCGTCTGACCGGACGGAATCCGGTAATCGAAGGTCTGCGACACCGCAACCGGCAATGCCACGTGGGCAATCGTCGGTGTTTCCGTCTGGCCAGATGACGAAGAGGTGGACAGCAGGGCGGCGGATGGCAGGGACGGCAAGGCTGGCATAAAACGTGTTCAACCTGTGGACAACTTTGTGAGGAACTTGGCTACCGCTTTGTTAACTAACGGCTGAGCGAAGTTTAATATAGTTGCTGCGCCCCCTATTTTCCAGTTAAACTCTTTTGAAATCAATGAGATATTGTTTTACGTTAAACCAATGCTGACGATAATCGCGCTAACTTGGCTTGACAACTTTAATGTGAATAACCTGAACGGTTCGACGCCCTCAGGGCGTAGCGAAGCCCTCACTATTCCGTAAATTGCGTCTGACCGTAAGTTGGCGCGGCTTCAGTTCAAACGTCGTCCCTTTTTCTCCCCTTTTTGTGGGGGGGCGCCGTCACGCTGACGTCTGGCGCATCGCGCGCGACACCCGATGCACCGTCTCTACCAGTACTGCGACATTTTCCGGCGGCGTTTCCGGCACGATCCCATGTCCCAGGTTAAAAACATGCCCCGGCGCTGATCCGGCGGCGCGGAGGATCGCTTCGGTGGCGCGGGCGACCGTGACGGGATCGGTCAGTAACGTCAGCGGATCGAGGTTGCCCTGCAAGGCGACGCGCTGGCCGACACTTTTGCGCGCCTGCGCCAGATCGATCGTCCAGTCGAGGCCAAGCGCATTGGCGCCGCTGTTCGCCATCTCGTCAAGCCAGACGCCGCCGCCTTTGGTGAAAAGAATCGTCGAGACTTTTTCTCCGGCGGCGTTAGGCTTTAGCCCTTCCAGTACGCGGCGCATTGCAGCCAGCGAAAATGTCCGGTATTCCGCCGCCGGCAACAATCCGCCCCAGGTATCGAAAACCATCACGGCATCGGCGCCAGCGGCAATCTGCTCGTTCAGATAGGCGGTGACGGCTTCAGTATTGATGTCGATCAGCCGTCGCATCAAATCGGGGCGGCTGTAAGCGAGACGGCGCACATTGGGAAAGCCGTCGCTGCCGCCGCCTTCGATCATGTAACACGCCAGTGTGAACGGGCTGCCGGAAAAACCGATCAGCGGTACGCGTCCGTTCAGCGCCTTTTTGATCTGCGCCACCGCCTCGAAAACGTAGCGCAACTTGTTCATGTCGGGAGTGGCCAGCGCCTGGATGGCGGTTTCCGAGTCCATTTTGCGTTCAAAGCGCGGCCCCTCGCCGGCGGCAAACGACAGACCCAGTCCCATCGCGTCGGGAACCGTCAGAATGTCGGAAAACAAAATTGCGGCATCGAGCGGAAAACGCTCCAGTGGCTGTAACGTCACCTCAGTCGCCAACGCTGGGTTCATTGCCAACCGCATAAAACTGCCGGCTTGGGCGCGCGTCCGGTTGTATTCGGGCAGATAACGCCCGGCTTGCCGCATCAGCCAGACGGGCGTGTGGGAGGTCGGTTCACGGCGCAGCGCGCGCAAAAAAGTGTCGTTCTGAATCATCGGTTCGGTCTTTTGGAAAGGTTTTTGCGCCCAAGCGGGCATCTGGAGTTGCGCCAAATTCGCATTGTCGCCCAAGCCCGCGTTGCAGGCAAATAAAAAAGGAAATGAAAAGAAAAATGAGAGGAAAAATGAAAAGAAAGACGAGGGAAAAGGCGTGCCACAAGCAATTTCCCCTTCTTCCTGAAAAATTACAAAAGTTGGAGAAAAAAGACGCCATGGAAGCAGGTTGTGATATTCGCGGCAGGCGAGGATGGCAAATACGCAAGTATGGCAAATGCACAAAAACCAACACATGCGTTCCAGGATCATGGAAATGTAAAAAATTCTTGCTTCTGTCCGCCGACTTGATGTCTAATCTCAGGGAGTGCCCCTATCTGCCTGTTCCAGCGACTTTTTTGGCATTTCGGGCGTCTTTTAAAACATCTTCAGGAAGGTGACCATGTTTTCACGCGCTTTCTCAAAAATCGGTTTGCTGCTGGCGATCTTCGTTGCGGCGCTTATGACTGCCTGCGGCGGCGGCAGCGGCAGTCCTCAGCAACCTATAAAACTGTATCTTAGCGAATCAAAGATATCCTATGGGCCGATTACGCTAGAGATTTACGGTGGTAGACCGCCTTTTCAAATAAGAACGAATTCATCGGCTGTTGAATTTCCGACGGAATCGGATTCCAGAACCGTTCATGGCTTTGTTTATCCGACTTCGGATGATGGGACAGGTGTGGTTTCAGTTTGGGATGTTCTCCAAGGCCCTACATCTCCAACGGTGATCACTTTTGAAGCCCCAGGAGCGAAATTTGATCCTTCGGTGCTGACAGTGACGGCCACCAATAATACTGGATGCACAACGGGGCAAGGCGGTAATTACACCCAAATTTGTGCAGGCTCGCCGGGCATTGCCGAATTGCAACTCAATGGGATGGGCGGCGCAGTTAACGGTGCGGCGGTTCAATTTAATGTTTTGTTGGGAGATTATCAGATCCGGGCGGACAGCAATTCCGCTTGGGGAACTTCCGTTGTGACGATGACAGACAGCGCAGGGAAAGCGCAGGTCGCCATCCAGACGCGAACTGGCGCCTCAACGCAAATGGCAGTGATCGGCGTAAAAACGAGCGGTATTGTTCTTAACGCAACCTTCGTTATCGTTGGCTCCAATTTTATGATATTGCCGGGTTCAGTCTCCTGGCAAAGTCCGACAACAACCTGCCCAGCGAAAGCGGCGTCTTTTTCGGTTTTTGGGGGCACGCCTCCTTATACAATGCTTTCGGCAATTGGAACGCCAACCCCGTCAACCGTGGCGGCAAGCGGCGGCTCTGTGGTTCTGTCGGTAGCCCAGTGCGGAAGCGGTGAGCTAACGGCGCGCGATGCAGTGGGCAGCACGGCGACGGCGACGATCGAATATGCAGCATCGACAAGTACGCCGACACCGACACCGACGCCTGTCGTTGTAACGCCAATCGGTGGTACGACGGCTTGGGGTTCCTCAACGGCGCGGGTGTCGTGTGCGGCCGGCGCGACCTTTACGTTTACAGTGACGGGGGGGAAATCGCCCTATAACGCATTTGCGGTTCCTGCCGGCGCGAATCCGACGGTTACGGCATCGGGAGCGGTGGGACAGGTGACATTTGCTGCTCCACCGGCGGCGAACTCCAATTTTGCGATTTACGTGGTGGACAGCGACGGGTCGATGAGCACGACAACGCCGATAATCTACTGTCAGTAAGCAGACAGTGGTACACCTTAAAAAACGGCGCCTTCGGGCGCCGTTTTTTTGCGTGGTTGTCGGATGCCCCATGGTTTTCCCTTTTCTTGCCACAACGAAGTCATGATTGGCGGCGACAATCGCAAACAACCGCTCTCATTGATCTTTTTGTCACGAAAAATATTTGCCACCTGCCGGATAGGAGTTTTCTCTATAATGGACGCCTTTCGCGTACTTTCAAAAAAGATGTTTCCCATGTTGCGTTTCCTGATGATTTCCTTTGCCGCATTGACGTTATCGTTAACAAGTATTGTCGCGCAAGCCAAACCCCATGCTCATGCAGGGAAGCCACCAGCGTCTCGCCCATCGGTTTCTTCTTCAGTCGTCCCCTCGTCGCTGGTTTTGCCGTTGTCTGTTTCTCTGCCGATCCCGGGCGCTGTTCCGGCGCCGACGATCGCTGCGTCGTCGTACCTTCTTCTTGATATGGCCAGCAATCAGGTGCTGTTGTCTGCTGATGCCGATGTAGCGCGCGAACCGGCATCGCTGACCAAGCTGATGACAGCGTATCTGGCTTTCAGTGCGCTGCGCGACAAAACGATTCAGTTCGATCAGAAGGTTTCGATCTCGGAGCACGCCAGGAGCGCGATCGGTTCGAGAATGTTTGCCGATCCGCGGGTGCAGGTAAGCGTCGATGATTTGTTGCACGGGATGATCATCCAGTCGGGGAACGACGCTTCGGTCGCGTTGGCAGAATTGATTGCGGGCGATGAAACGGCCTTCGCGGCGATGATGAACACGCAAGCGCAAAAAATGGGGATGACGAAGACGCATTTCGTCAACAGCACCGGCCTGCCGGATACCCAGCATTATTCGACGGCGGCGGATCTGGCGAAGCTGGCGGCGGCATTGATTCGCGATTTTCCGGAGTACTATCCGTTGTATTCGCAAAAGGAGTACCGCTATAACAACATCACGCAGAAAAATCGCAACCTCTTGTTGACCATGGACCCTTACGTCGATGGCGTCAAAACGGGATATACTGACAACGCTGGTTGGTGCCTGATCGCTTCGGCAAAGCGCGGTGAGCGACGGATGCTCTCCGTTGTTCTCGGCGCGACTTCCGATACCGCTCGCGCTTCGGAAAATCAAAAGCTGCTGAACTGGGGTTATCAGGCGTTCGATGTGGTGCAGTTGTATCCCGCTGGTCAGCCTGTGTCGAAGTTGCCGGTATGGAAGGGCAGCGCACCGGAAGTTGCGGCTGGTTTCCTGGAAGATCGCTATTTGTCGGTACCGAAAGGACAGGGTGACAAGTTGCAAGTGAAGCTGGTGGCGCAGGAGCCGCTGACGGCGCCGATCGGGAAAGGGCAAAACGTCGGCACGATACAAGTGCAATTCGGCGGCGCGCGGGTAGCGGAGTTTCCGCTGGTGGCGCAGGAAGAGGTGGCAATCGGCAGCTGGTGGCGCCGCAGTTGGGATGCAGTGCGTTTGTGGTTCAAATAGTGGGCGTTTAACTGCAAAGAGCGCGAAGAATGGCGCCGTTCCCCCCTTCAAGGGGGCGGGATCGGGCAACCGGATCGCTTCGCTTGCAATGAAGTGTTCTTCTTTGTGGTCTGGGTGTTCTTTTGCGACTCATTGAATATAGGGCTAAACGGAGAGAGAGGAGAAGGTTATGAATCAGGATTCCATTGCTTATCTGAACGGTACGTTTCAGCCGCTGTCGGAAGCTAAAATTTCTGTGCTGGATCGTGGCTTTATTTTCGGCGATGGCGTGTATGAATTTGTGCCGGTGTATCACCGTCGGCCGTTCCGCCTGGCGCAACATTTGCAGCGACTGGACAACTGCCTGAAAGCGATCAAGCTGTCCAATCCGAAAAGTGCTGCCGAATGGGAGGCGCTCTTTCAGGAAATCATCAGGCGTGCGCCTTACGAGCAGCAGGCGGTATATTTACAGATCACTCGTGGCGTTGCGCCGCGCGACCATCCGTTTCCGCAGGGAGCAACGCCGACGGTGTTCATGATGGTCAATCCGTTGAAATTAGCGTCGTCGGAGCAAATCGAAAACGGCGTGGCTTGTGTTTCGGCAGATGATTTTCGCTGGCACCGTTGCGACATCAAAAGCATTTCGTTGCTGGGAAATATATTGCTGCGACAGGTTTCGGTTGAAGCAGGGGCAATGGAGACGGTGCTTTTCCGTAACGGCTTTTTGAGCGAAGCGTCGTCGTCGAATGTTTTTGCCGTCAAGAATGGCGTGATTCTGGCACCGTTGCGTGATCATCTGATTCTGCCGGGCATTACTTACGATGCCGTGCTCGAATTCGCGCCGAAGATCGGGATACCCGTCGAAACACGCCCCGTGTCGCGCGCCGAAGTGCTGACGGCGGATGAACTGTGGTTGACATCGTCGGGTAAAGAGGTGCTGGCGATCACGACGCTTGATGGTAAGCCCATCGGTGACGGTAAACCAGGAGCAGCGTTTAAAAAGATGTGGGCGTATTATCAAACGCAGAAATAAATCGTTGTAGGCCAGGCAGCGGAGCCGATGAAGATGTGGGCAATGAGAACTGCGGTGGCGATCTCGTTGCTTATGGTGCTGCCGGCCTGGAATGTTGGCGCCGCTGTGCTGGCGGAGAGTTCGCGTTCCAAAGCGGCGATAGCGCGGGTGAAGCCGGAATTGCAACAGGCGCTGGCGAAAAAGAATCTGCAATTCGGCGCGCCCGTTTTCATCCGTATCTTCAAGAAAACAAAAGAACTGGAAGTCTGGCTGCGCTCAACCGACCAACGCTATGTGCTGTTCAAAACATACCCGATCTGCACTTTTTCAGGTGATCTCGGCCCCAAGCTGAAGGTCGGCGATAGCCAGGCGCCCGAAGGTTTTTATCGGGTCGCAGCGGCACAGATGAATCCGTACAGCAATTATCATTTATCGTTTGATTTGGGCTACCCGAACGCTTACGATCGTGCCGAACGGCGTACCGGCAGCGCGTTGATGGTGCATGGAAATTGCGTGTCCATCGGCTGCTATGCGATGGGTGACGACGGCATCGAGGAAATCTACGCGCTTGCCGACGCAGCGTTGCGCGGCGGGCAAACGGCGTTTGATGTTCATGTATTTCCTTTCCGGTTGACCAACGAAGCACTGGAATCTTATAAAACGCATCGCTGGCACGCTTTCTGGCAGGAGCTTAAAACAGGCTACGACGCTTTTGAAAAAATGCACATACCGCCAACCGTTATCGTGCGCGACAAACATTACGTTGTTCAATAAAATGCGTTCTCTTTGTGTTTTCTGCGGTGCGGCGTTCGGGACGCGACCGGTTTACATTGAAGCCGCCGAAGCTCTGGGTCGGTATCTGGCTGTGCACGAAATCGAGGTAGTGTGGGGTGGCGGGCAGGTGGGATTGATGGGGGCGCTGGCTGATGCGGCAATCGCTGGTGGTGGTCGGGCTTACGGCGTTATCCCCCGCTTCATGGTGCGGCGTGAGTTGGCGCATTCGGCGGCAACGACGATGGTGACCGTCGATTCGATGCACGAACGCAAAGCGGCGATGGTGGCGCGCGCCGATGGCTTCGTTGCTTTACCGGGCGGCTTCGGTACGCTCGACGAACTGTTTGAAGTCATTACTTGGGCGCAACTGCACATTCATGCCAAACCCATCGGGCTGCTCAATGTCGAAGGCTTCTTCGATCCGCTTCTGACCATGATGCGGCATCTGGTCGCGGAAGGCTTTGTGTTGCGCGCCCATGTTGACATGCTGCATGTGGCGTCAACGCCGGAGGCATTGCTGGCTGCGATGCGCGGCCACCGCGCGCTTGATGGCGACTGGGCCGGCAAGGTCGCGCGGACGCGACCGGTATCCGGCGGGGGTTGAGGCGGCAGATCAAAAAAATAATGCCCGAAGCCGATTTCCGGCTTGATTTTCGGCGTTGCCGCCCTTATTATTAGCACTCGAGTCGCGTGAGTGCTAACAGCGCATGGGCAATTTTCTCTTGATCCCTCGTGTTTGGCACATCACTGCGAAATCTCCCCTTATTTACAGGCAACTTAACAGGAGTGAGTGCTAACATGAAACTTCGTCCTTTGCATGACAGGATTATCGTAAAGCGCGTTGAAGAAGAACGCAAAACCGCTGGCGGGATCGTTATCCCCGATACTGCCGCTGAAAAACCCTCGATGGGAGAAGTCGTCGCCGTCGGCCCGGGTAAAACCGATGACAATGGAAAAATCGTTGCAATGGGCGTCAAAGCCGGCGACAAAGTGCTCTTCGGCAAATACTCCGGCCAGGAATTCAAAATGGACGGCCAGGATTATCTGCACATGCGCGAAGACGACGTGATCGGCATCGTCGGCTAAGCCGCGCCCTCACCATCATTTACTGAATTCCCCAGGAGAAAATATTATGGCAGCAAAAGACGTCCGCTTCGGCGAACAGGTACGCAACAAAATGGTCAGCGGGGTCAACACGCTGGCGAATGCCGTTAAGGTGACGCTTGGCCCGAAAGGCCGCAATGTCGTTCTGGAGCGCAGCTTCGGCGCGCCGACGATCACCAAGGACGGCGTCTCGGTCGCCAAGGAAATCGAACTGAAGGACAAGTTCGAGAACATGGGTGCGCAAATGGTCAAGGAAGTCGCCAGCAAAACGTCCGATGTGGCGGGTGACGGCACGACAACCGCCACCGTTCTGGCGCAATCCATTGTCGGCGAAGGCATGAAATATGTCGCCGCTGGTATGAACCCGATGGATCTGAAGCGCGGTATCGACAAAGCCGTCGTTGCGGTGGTCGAAGAACTGAAAAAGATCAGCAAGCCTTGCTCGACCTCGAAGGAAATCGCTCAAGTCGGCTCGATCTCGGCCAACGCCGATGAGTCGATTGGTCAGATCATTGCTAACGCGATGGACAAAGTTGGCAAGGAAGGCGTGATCACCGTCGAAGACGGCAAGGGATTGGAAAACGAACTCGATGTGGTCGAAGGCATGCAATTCGATCGCGGCTATGTGTCGCCGTATTTCATCAACAACGCCGACAAGCAAGCGGTTCTGCTCGATGATCCGTACGTGTTGCTGTACGACAAGAAAATCTCCAACATCCGCGATCTGTTGCCGGTGCTGGAAGGCGTTGCCAAAGCGGGCAAGCCGCTGTTGATCATTGCCGAAGATGTCGATGGCGAAGCGCTGGCGACACTGGTCGTCAACAACATCCGCGGCATCCTCAAAGCCTGTGCCGTCAAAGCGCCTGGCTTCGGTGACCGCCGCAAGGCCATGCTTGAAGACATCGCCGTTCTGACCGGCGGCGCCGTGATCGCCGAAGAGCTGGGACTGAAACTCGAAAACGCGACGCTCAACGACCTGGGTCGCGCCAAGCGGATCGAAATCGGCAAAGAAGACACCACGATCATCGATGGCGCCGGCAACAAGAACACCATAGAGGCGCGCGTCAAGACGATTCGCAAGCAAGTTGAAGAAGCGACCAGCGATTACGACCGTGAAAAACTGCAAGAGCGCGTCGCCAAACTGGCCGGCGGTGTGGCCGTCATCAAAGTTGGCGCTGCAACCGAAGTCGAGATGAAAGAAAAGAAAGCGCGTGTCGAAGACGCGCTGCACGCAACCCGTGCGGCAGTCGAAGAAGGCATCGTTGCTGGCGGCGGCGTGGCTTATCTGCGCGCCCGCGCGACGCTGAAGGGTCTCAAAGTGGCCAACAGCGATCAGGAAGCCGGCGTCAAGATCGTGCTGCGCGCGATCGAAGAGCCGCTGCGTCAAATCGTTGCCAACGCCGGAGAAGAATCCTCCGTCGTCGTCAACAAAGTGCTCGACGGCAAAGGCAACTTCGGCTTCAACGCGGCGAGCGGCGAATACGGCGACCTCGTTGAAATGGGCGTCCTTGATCCGACCAAAGTCACGCGCACCGCGCTGCAACACGCCGCGTCGATCGCCGGACTGATGCTGACGACCGACTGCATGGTCGCCGAACTGCCGAAAGAAGATCCGCCGATGCCGGGCGGCGGCATGGGTGGAATGGGCGGCATGGGCATGGACATGTAATCGGAAGCAAGAGCTTCGATTACCGTTGTATTCCCAAATAAAAAAGGGCGGGTTTTCAAACCCGCCCTTTTTTTATCACGCGGAGAAATGAACTCCCCTCTCCCGCTTGCGGGAGGGGGGTTGGGGGAGAGGGGACTAGAGCGCTGGAGAGAACGGGTTAAACATGCTACGATGCGCTCCTCCCGCCGCGTGCCTCAACCGGTCGTTGCGGGTGTCATTTCCCGGAAGCGTGGCAGAGTGGTTGAATGCACCGGTCTTGAAAACCGGCGAGGGTGCAAGCCCTTCGTGAGTTCGAATCTCACCGCTTCCGCCAGCGCGTGGCTGTTTGCGTTAATGCAAATATTCCTTTTCCGCTTACTTGCAAAACAGCTTGCACATGCAAACCGCGCAATCAAGAGTGCTTATCCTCAACCCTTCGCATCAGCTCCGCCCGCTCGTCCGCCCCGAGCCGATGAAACCACGTTAGCAGTTTCGCTTCCTCGTCGTTTTCCGCGTAAAAATATGAAACGGGCATATTCAGCGCACGGGCAATTCGCCCCACCATCGAGAAATCCGGCTCGTGCTTGCCCCTCTCGTACTGATTCATCCGAGCGCTTGCCGACATTTCATCAATCCCCGCCAGCACACCAAGTCGCTCCTGAGACAAACCTGCCTCGCATCTTGCTTCCTTGAGACGCTTCGAGAAGACAGCCATTCTTAGCCTCCGCTGTAGAGACTAAGATGATCTTAGGGTTATGTTGACTTAACACTAAGGGTTACTTAGTATTGCCTACATCGCATAAAGGAGACGGGTCATGCAAAAATCATTTTTTGTTCTAATAACGTTATTGTGCTTTGGTCTGACTGGGTGTCAAACGATTGAGTTGCCAAGCAACGCTTCAGTTACTACGGGCGACAGACCTTATTTGGACAAGGTGACGTTCATCTATAAAAGCAATGCTGGTTTTTCAAAGCGAAAAGTTTGCATCGCCGAAAATCTGCAAAACAGGTCTGTCAGGCTTCAGGATGCGTCGTTAATGGTGGGCACCAGAGGTATTACAAGGCAGTCCGTTGAACCCGGGGGAGAGTTTTTCAAATTGATCGACGAGAAAAGCGAAACGCTGATAGCTACGGGAGTAGAAGCATATACCTCCATGCTTCTGACCCGCTTCGCAAAGTTCGATGTGAAATCTGCATCTTCCAATGGTTCAACAACGCTTGTCTTCAGCAATATCACTTGGGCTCAGCAAAGCACTGGATACTTGATGAACGATGGTTTTAATCCAGCTTCTGCGCTTCCCGGAGGGCCGGCGGCTGAAATATATGAAACGCTAAGCAGGGTTTCAGACAAAATAAAATCTTGCGAACAGCAATAAAATCGTTATATGAAATTTGAGGCGTACTGATATGAAATGTGCGGGCGGCAGATTGCCTCCCACACGCCACTATCGGTGCGCCCTATTTGCGGGGCATGGATTCTGCGACTCCGCTTCACTCCGCACAGAATGACGGCTTTTCGTCCGCGCACTCCGCGTGAGATATTCTTTGCGCTCTATGCGTTCTTTGCGGTCAAATAATGTTTTTTGATTCCCGGATGGCGCTTCGCTTATCCGGGCTTGCTTGGCGAAGAAGGCGCACGACCGAAGCGAATGCGGTACAAGGGATTGAAGTATAGATTGGCGATGAGCGAAGCGATGACGCAGAATCCATAACCCCATCCCCATCGCCGGCTCTGATTCCTGTATCTCACCGCTCCCCGGTCTTGTACTCCACATACGCGCGGTCGCGTGTTTGTTGGAGGAAGTCTTCAAACGCTTCGTCGCTCTTGCGTTGTCGCAATGCTTGTCGCGCTTGTTCGTGCTGGTATTCTGCGGTGACGTCTTGTTGGCGGCGCTCAAGGACTTCGACCAGGTGCCAGCCGAACGGTGAGCGGATGGGTACTGATATTTTTCTCTGTTGCAGCGCGTTCATCGCTCGCTCGAAATCGGGTACGGTGTCGCCGGGGTTGATCCAGCCGAGATCGCCGCCGCGCGAACTGGAAGCGTCTTCGGACATCAGCCGCGCGATGGTCTCGAACGATTCGCCTGCTTCGAGCCGTTGGGCGGCGCGTTCGATTTTTTGTTTGGCGTCGTCTTCAGAGACGGTTTCGGAGACGCGCACCAGAATGTGGCGGGCGTGGGTTTGTTCGACCACTTTCGGTTCGTTACGGCTGCGCGAATCGTTCAGTTTCAGGATGTGGAAGCCGGCCGGGCTGCGCAGGATGTTCGAAATTTGATCTTTTTTCATGGCGCGCACGACATCGGCGAACAATGTCGGCAGGCGCGCCGGCGTGCGCCAGTCGAGTGTGCCGCCGGTCAGGGCGTCGGAGGCGTCGGACATGGCGACGGCGGTTTGCGCAAAGTCGGCGCCATCGTTCAGTTTTTTGAGAATGTCTTCGGCGCGGGCGTGGCGCGCATCAACGACTTCGGGAGTTGCCTGGCTGGGAATGCTGACGAGGATGTGTGAAATCAGGTATTCGGTTTCGCCGTCGGTTTGAGCATTGACCAGTTTGAGGTAGGCGTCAACTTCGGCGTCAGTGACGACGATGTGGCTGTCAACTTCGCGTTCGCGTACCCGTTGCAGGGTGAGTTGACGACGCAATTCTTCGCGGTAGAACGGGAACGGGATGTTTTCGCGCGCCAGCGCGGCTTTCAACTCGTCAAGAGACAGATTATTTTCCTGGGCGACGCGGCCGATCGCGCGGTCGATCATCGTATCGTCAACGCGAATGCCTGTTTCTTTGGCAAATTGCATCAGCGCTTTTTCGGTGATCTGTCGCTCGATGATTTGATGTTCAAGCTCGTTATCGGGGGGCGGCGTGACGTTGGCGGTTTTCATCCGTTTGAGGATGGTGTTTTTTTGTGATTCGATGTCGTGTCGGGTAACGGCTTCTTCATTGACGGTCAGCACGATACGATCGAGCGTAACAAGCTTGGCGGGAGATGTTGATGCTGGAGAGGGCCGCGCCGACGAGGCTGAAGGCGCGGAAGGCGCTTGGGCAAGGGCATGGCCGCCGAGCAGCGACATGCCGACGAAGACCGCGAGCACGGTGTTGAACGGAGAAGAAAAAAACGTGCTGTGTAGTTTCATGGTGAAGCCTCAGAATCCAGGGTAAGTCGTATAACCGGGGGTGGGGTCGCGCCGCGCCGGATCGCCGTAGGTTGTGTAACCAGGAACGCTGCGGCGCAATACTTCAAGCGGCGACGGGCCGATGCGTCCCAAACCGCCCAGTTCCAGTTGCAGGAAAAAGGAGGTGTTGGTTTGCTTTGTGGTTGTCGCCAGTCGGTGGATGGCGGCGCGTATCACCCAGCAATCGGCATTGTATTCGACTCCGGCGATGGCTTCCAGTATTTTTGAATCGACGAGCGAATAATTCAGGCGCCCTACCGTGCTCCAGCGCAGCGACAACGGCCACTGCGCAGCAATGTCGAATTGTTTCAGTTCGGTTAAGCCCAATTCCGGGTCCTGATACTGTCGCGTGTAACGCCAGCTTCCGGACAACACTTTCCCCGGCGCCGGCATCCAGCGGAGGCTGGCGTTGAAGCGTTCATATTGGGATGTATCGAAGCTGTACTGGGTGAGAACCGAGGCCGACCAGGTGCGCGACAGCTGCGCGTCTGCGCCAAACAGGAAGTCGGAGCTGTTGGCAGAACGCGGCGCTTCGCCGGGTAACACGACCCGTTGATCGGAAAAGTAAAAACGCTGACCGGCCATCACGCGCAATATTTCGGCGCCACTTTCGGCCAGAATGCGCGAAGTCAACGCCAGTGTCAGTTGATTGGCGTCGCCGAAACGGTCGGAACCGATGTAACGATTTTCGCTGAATAACTGGGAGAAATTGAAATCGTCGATTGTGGTGTCGAATACCGGCAGCTTGCTCTGATTGCGGTAAGGAACGTAAACGTAGAATATACGCGGCTCCAGCGTTTGCACATACTGGGATCCGAAGAGTGAGCCCTCGCGCTCAAAGATAAGGCCGCCGTCAAGGCTCACCACCGGAATGGTGACGCCCAGCGTTTTATCGGGCGTCGGCGCAGAAGCATTGGGGTCGAGCCAGTAATTGCGCTGCTGAACACCGGCGCGGGCAATGCTGAACCATCCCAGTTCCTGTTTTTTCCAGGCGAGCGTCGGCTGGATCACGAAGCGTTGTCCCTGCGTCAGATCAATATGGGTGAAACGGGTGTATTCGGCCGAGCCCGAAAGACTGAGGTCAAAGGGGCGCAGGCTTGGCGTCATCCAATCGTTCATGGCAACCAACACCTGCGGCGCGCGGTTGTACGGCGGCTGGATATAAGCGTTGCTGTCCTGAAGGGTCTGGAAGTTTTGCACGCGCGCCAAGACGGAAAAAGGGCCTTGCCATGCGCGAAGGCCGGCCTCGCGCGACAATGTGGTCTGCGAGGTGATAGACAAGCGGTCGGCGAGGTCGGCAAAATAATTGTCGTCGGAAACTTTGGTCGCATCAACGTAAGCATTCATCCACGGCAACAAACCCTGTTGGTGTTTCCACGACATCAGGTAGCGCGATTGCCCGGCTTGTTGGTCGTTCGGCAGGTATTCGCCGTTGAATTCTCCTTGCATCGACCACGGGCCGCCCAGCAGATAGCGGAATTGCCCACCCAATTGCAACCCACGGTTGGTCATCAGGCGCGGCGCAATCGTAGCGTCGTAGTTAGGCGCAAGATTGAGATAGTAGGGCGTGGTGAACTCGAAACCGCGGGCGTTCGACGAACCGAAGGTCGGCGTCAGAAAACCGGATTTGCGGTTATTGTTCAGCGGGAATTCCATCCAGGGCGTGTAGAAGAGCGGCACGTTCATGAATCGAATGGATGCGCCATAGGCAGTGCCGACCGAACGCTGGGTGTCGATCTTCATCGTATCGGCGTACAGAAACCAATCGTTGCGCGGTGCCTGACAAGTGGTGAAGCGGCTGTCGCTTAGCGTGTAGCTGTCGGGGCCGTCGAAAACCAGCGTCTGTGCGTCGCCGCGACCACCGACCTCATCAATGTAAAACGATGGCAATTGCAAGGTGCCGGTTGCGGTGCTGCGCGCGTAATCAATGTCCGGACCGGTTACCCAACTGCCGTAGCGGCGCACTACGACATTACCGCGAGCGTGTAAGGTGTCGGCTTCTTGATCGTAGCGCATCCAGTCGGCGAGCACTGTTTCACGATGCGCGCGCAGCTCGACACGACCGCTGGCTTCGATTTGCTGGCGCGTGCCCTCGGTGCGGTCGGCACGCAGAAAAACCACGCCTTGAGCGTCTTTTGCGGGCGAGAAAGCATGGGGGTTGAGCAGTGGCGTCGCGTGCTGTTTTGTCGTTTGCGGCAGCGTTGTCTGCTGCGTTGTTTCAAATGGCGATAATTCACGCGCTTCACGCAGCTTGAGTGAAGAAGGCGCGGCATCGGCGGACTGCGCCAGTGCAGCAGGCGCCGGAGCAAGCAGACAGACGACGCTTGTCGCGACGAAAAATGCCTTCCGAATTTCTCGTTGAACTGCCCGCTGTAATACCCGCCGCAATGACATGAAGATCGACGCCGACACGTAGGTGAAAATGCGTTATTCTAGCCGACCCGATGCCTTTCGTTGTGATCAATAGCGCCAGCGGGCAAGCGCAATACCGGACATCAAGCCACTTTTTGAATTTTCATGCCGAATTTACCTCTGAATTTGCCTCTTACAACCGCAACCGGGCTTTCCCGTTCTGCTGCGTTGGCCTCCTGGCTGGATGCGTTGTTCTGTGGCGCCGCCCACGCTATGACACCTGCTTCGTCCGACGCCAGTTTCCGCCGCTATTTCCGTATCGCATTCCAGACGCCGCCCGTGCTGCTCATGCCACATGTGGCAGGGCTGCTTTCGCTGATCGTGATGGATGCGCCGCCCGACAAGGAAGATTGCCGCCCGTTCATCAAAGTTGCGGGCCTGCTGCGCGGTTGCGGCGTCAATGCGCCGAAGATTTATGCGCAGAATTTGGCGCAAGGATTTTTGTTGCTCGACGATTTGGGCGATACCACCTACCAAACCGCATTGGAACGCGGCGCCAATGCACAGGCGCTGTATCTGGATGCGATCGCGGCGCTGGTGGCTTGGCAGTGTGGCACGGAAGCACAAGCGTTGCCGACTTACGATGAGGCGTTGCTGCGGCGTGAGCTTGATCTTTTTTCCGACTGGTTTGTTGTCAAACATTGCGGGCACGAATTGCGCGATACCGAACGGGCGATGCTGGAGCGCACGTTTGCGCTGCTGATTGCTGCCGCACGGGCACAGCCGCAGGTGTTCGTGCATCGTGATTACCATGTTCGCAATTTGATGGATGTAGCGGAAAACCGCCCCGGCGTACTCGATTTTCAAGATGCCGTGGTCGGGCCGATCGCCTACGACCTGGTGTCGTTGCTGCGTGATGCATATGTGGCGTGGGACGAGGAACAACAACTCGATTGGGCGATCCGTTACTGGGAGCGCGCCCGCGCTGTCGGTTTGCCGGTGGCCGCGCGTTTTGATGATTTCTGGCGCGACTTTGAGTGGATGGGTGTGCAGCGGCATCTGAAAGTCGTCGGAATTTTTGCGCGTCTGTGGTATCGAGATGGTAAAGACGCTTACCTCGCCGATATACCGCGTGTGCTTGGTTATCTGCGGCATGCCTGCGCGCGTTATAGCGAACTGGTGCCGTTGCTGTATTTTCTTGATGCGATCGAAAGAAAAACAATTTAACTGCACGAAAAAAGCCTCACGCGAAGGCGCGAAGCCGCGAAGAAGAATCGCCCCTCTCCCGATTGCGGGTGAGGGGCGGGGGAGAGGGCGATCTGATACCTGACCTCTGAAAAACCCATCCCCACCCCGGCCCTCCCCTTGAAGGGGAGGGAGCCTCGTTCCTTCGCGTCTTCGCGTGAGATATTCTATGTGCTCTAAGCGTTCTTTGCGGTTAAAATGGTTTTTTTAAATAAGCAATGCTCCCAGGAAAATGAAAGCACGCGCCATGATTCTGGCAGCCGGTCGCGGTGAGCGAATGCGACCGTTGTCCGATCACACGCCAAAACCGTTGTTGATAGCGGGCGGCAAACCTTTGATCGTCTGGCAAATCGAGGCGCTGGCGCGCGCCGGATTTCACGAGATTGTGATCAACGTTGCCTGGAAAAGTGCGCAGATCGAAGCGGCTCTTGGCGATGGTGCGGCCTGGCAGGCTCGCCTTCTTTATTCGCGGGAACATCCGGCGCTGGAAACGGCGGGCGGTATCGCACGCGCGTTGCCGCTGCTTGAGCCCGGACCGGTGTTGGTCGTCAGCGCCGATGTCTGGTCGGCTTACGATTATCAGACGCTTCTGCCGCGCATCGATGCGATGCGTGAACATGAAAATGCTGTGCAGGCGCATTTGGTGATGGCGCCTAATCCGCCGTACCATCCTGAAGGCGATTTCGCATTGGACGAACAGGGTGTGCTGCGTATGGACGGTGAACGGCTGACTTTCGGCAACATTGGGATTTACCATACGCAGTTGTTTGCAAATGTGAATCCCGACGTGCCGCAGAAACTGACGCCGTATTACCGGCAATGGGTGGCGCAGGGCATTGTTTCCGGTGAACGCTACGACGGAGCGTGGTTCAACATCGGCGCGCCGGAAGATCTGGCGGCGCTGAATGCTTTCTTTGCGGCTAAAATATTCAAAAAACCTTTCTTCGCCACTAATCCATAATGAACAATCCTCTACTGGTTTCCTCGGGGCTTCCCTGTTTTTCTGATGTGTGCCCTGAACATGTCGCGCCAGCGTTGGCGCAGCGTTTGCAGGAAGCACGCGCTGCTGTTGAACAGGTCGTCGCTTGTGACACGCCGCCGACTTGGGAAAATCTGGCGGCGCCGCTCGCGGAGGCGTTCGATCGCCTCGAACAAATGTGGGGCGCGGTGTCGCATCTGAATGCTGTGGTCAATACACCGGCGCTGCGCGATGCATACAACACCGGCTTGCCGTTGTTGACGGCGTTTCATAGCGAAGTGTCGCAGGATGCGCGTTTGTTTGCGCGATACCGCGCATTGCGTGACGGCACTTTATTTGCAACGCTCCCGGAAGCGCAACAGAAAGCGATTGATAACGCGCTGCGGGATTTTCGCTTAGGTGGCGTCGATTTGCCGGAGCCGCAGCGCGTACGCTTCAAGGCGTTGCAGGAAGAAATAGCGCAGCTGTCGGCAACCTTCGATGATCACCTGCTTGACGCGACGCAAGATTTTTCATTGCTGGTTACCGACGCGAAAGAGCTTGCTGGCCTTCCACCCGATGTGATTGCCGAGGCGCGTGCGCAGGCGGAGAAGAACGGGCAAACGGGTTGGCGGTTGACGTTGCTGGCGCCGTGTTATCGACCGGTGATGCAATACGCTGAACACCGGCCGCTGCGGGCGGCGCTGCATCGTGCTTACGCGACGCGCGCGTCTGAGTTGGGCGTCGATCCGACGCGCGATAACGCGATGCTGATTCGTCGGCTGCTGGCACTGCGCGCCGAGGAGGCGGATCTGCTGGGCTACCCGCACTATGGCGCGGTTTCGTTGGTGCCGAAAATGGCCAATAGTGTTGATGAAGTGCTGGCGTTTCTCGGCGATTTGGCGAAGCGGGTGCGGCCTTTTGCCGAGCACGATGTGGAAGCGCTGCGAGCTTTTGCGCGTGAAAAGCTTGGGCTGGATGAGCTGATGCCTTGGGATGTGGCGTTTGCTTCGGAGAAAATGAAGCAACGCGATTACGCTTTTTCCGATCAGGAAGTGCGTGCGTATTTTCAGGAAGAAAAGGTATTGAGCGGTTTGTTTCGGATGATTGAAACCTTATTCGGTTTGACGGTTCGCTCAGCTCCAGCAGAAACCTGGCACCCTGATGTTCGCTATTTCGAGTTAAGTGACAAAACGAATGATAAAGAAAACGGTGAAGTGGTCGGGCGTTTCTATCTCGATCTCTATGCACGCGAGAAAAAGCAGGGTGGCGCCTGGATGAATGGCGCGTTGCCGTTACGAGTGAAGCGTGATCATATACAGAAGCCGGTTGTATATTTGACCTGCAATTTTCCAGCGCCGGTCAGTGGCAAACCAGCGACGTTTACCCACGATGACGTGCTGACGCTGTTCCATGAGTTCGGCCACGGCCTGCATCAGTTGTTGACGCGTGAACCGACGCCGGGCGTATCCGGGCTTGAGGGTTTTGAATGGGACGCGGTGGAATTGCCCAGTCAGTTGATGGAGAATTTTTGTTGGGAGTGGAGCGTGGTCGAGGCGATGAGCGGGCATGTTGAAACAGGAGCGCCTTTGCCACGCACATTATTCGACAAAATGCTGGCGGCGCGACATTTTCAGGCGGGGTTGATGTTGCTTCGGCAAATCGAATTCGGCTTGTTCGACATGCGGCTGCACGCGGCGCGCCCGGCGCCTGATGCGCGTGCTGTGTTGAACGGCGTACGCCGTGAGGTCGCGGTGTTGCCTTATGCCGATTATGATCGCTTCGAGAACAGCTTCGGACACATTTTTGCGGGCGGTTACGCGGCCGGTTATTACAGCTATTTGTGGGCGGAAGTGCTGTCATCGGACGCCTACAGTTTGTTCGAGGAGGCGGGCGTGCTTTCAGCCGAGATCGGTCGTCGGTTACGCGACGAAATCCTCGGGCGCGGCAGTGTGCGAAATGCGCTACAGTCGTTCATTGCGTTCCGCGGTCGCCCCCCACAAATGGGGGCTTTTTTGCGCCACAATGGCATCATAGAGGTAGCCGAGGAGGTGTGATCATGATTGTTTTCCCTTCGCCTTTTTTTTCGTTTTTGGGGCGTGCGATGTTGATGGTCGTGGTGTTGATGTTGGCGCTGAGCACGACAGCCCAGAATCTTTACCGCTACGTTGATGCCGACGGCCGTGTCGTCTATTCCGACAAACCGCCGCCGCCTTCCGCCAAGGAAACACAGGTCAAGCGCGCGGGCGGTAATGTCGTTGAGACCGACAAAATTTCTGCGAGCACGCGACAAGCGATGGAGCGCTTTCCGGTAACACTGTATGCGTTCTCGTGCGGAGCGTTGTGCGAAGACGCCGAGGCGTTGCTGCAAAAACGCGGCATCCCCTACTCTTATGTCAATACGCAGAACGAGGACGGCGCTGGCAAGCTGAAGAAACTGACTGGCGAACTTCAGGTGCCGGTGTTGCAGGTGGGCACTGAATTTCGCAAAGGGTTCAACGAGGCTTCCTGGCAGCAGTTGCTCGATCGCGGTGGCTACGCCAAAGACGCCGGTGTAAAAACGCCGACGAAGCACACGGCAACGCCATCGCCTTCATCAACGCCAACGGCGGGGCAGCAGGGCTCTGATGCTGACGAGGCGCCGCCGGCTGCTCCTGATGAGCCGAAAGCCTGAGGACGGGATCAAATCTTGTTGGGGTGGGTTCCGAACCTGCCTACGTGTTTTACGTGAAGGCGCGGGGAAGAGCAAACGCTCTCTCCTGTATCACTCTTTCGCAAGCGGGAAGAGAAGCGGTTTTCTTCGTGGTTTCGCGTGAGAATTTCTTTGTGTTCTTTGTGGCTGAAAAACGCTTGTAAAACGAGAACAAAACAAACATGAAAATCGCCGCCTGGAACGTTAATTCGCTAAATGTGCGCTTGCCGCGCTTGTTGGCCTGGTTGAAAAAGCAGACGCCAGACATTGTGTGTTTGCAGGAAACTAAATGTGAAGATACCCGTTTTCCGCGCGACGTTTTGCTTGAAGCCGGTTACCGGAGCTGCTTTTACGGGCAGAAAACGTATAACGGCGTTGCGATTCTGGCGCGGCAGGAAATGCCGATCACCGAGGTCTGTTGCGGGATCGAGGATTACGACGATCCGCAGGCGCGGGTGATCGCGGCGACGGTGGCGGGGATCAGAGTGGTTTGCGTTTATGTGCCGAATGGGCAGGTGGTGGGCAGCGAGAAATTCGAATACAAAATGCACTGGTGCCGCCGTTTGCGGCGTTATTTGCAGGAAGCATTGGCGCAATATCCGATGCTTGTTGTTGCCGGTGATTTCAATATCGCGCCGGAGGATCGCGATGTTCACGATCCAGAAGCGTGGCACGGCCAAATTTTGTGCTCCGATGACGAGCGCGCTGCATTCCGGTCGTTTCTTGCGCTGGGGCTTGTTGACAGCTTTCGCTTGTTTGAACAGCCGCCGAATATGTTCAGTTGGTGGGATTACCGGCAACTGGGGTTCATCAAAAACCGGGGCTTGCGTATCGACCATCTGTTGATTTCCGAAGTGCTGCAGCCGCAGTGTGTTGCCGGAACGATCGACCGCGAAGAACGCAGGGGAGAAAAGCCGTCGGATCACGCGCCGGTGATAGTGGAGCTGCGATCAGAGATCAGAGGTCAGAAGAATTTAACCGCAAAGAATACAAAAAAGTCAGCTTTATTGCGAGGAACGATAGTGACGAAGCAATCCAGAGAAATCCCGCCCTCACCCTAACCCTCCTCCCTTGAAGGGGAGGGCGTGGCTACGCTTCGCGTCCTCGCGCCTTCGCGAGAGAAGGTTTTTCTGATCCCTGATCCTTTGCCTCTGATCCCTGCTCTTCGTCTTCTTCAGTCAGCCATTCGCGCCAGATCGCCACCAGCAGCGCCATCACCACCGGGCCGACGAACAAGCCGACCAGCCCCATTGTTTGAACGCCGCCGACCAATCCGAACAGGGTTGGCAAGAACGGCAGCTTGACCGGGCCGCCGACCAGTTTCGGGCGGATGGTTTTATCGACAACGAACAGCTCGACCGCGCCCCAGGCGAACAGTCCCAGTCCGTGCCAGGGATAACCACTTCCGACCAGATAGATCGACACCAGCGACATTGCGGTAGGCGCGCCGCCCGGAACCATCGCCATGAAGCCAGTGATGACGCCGAGCGCCAGTGGCGACGGCGCGCCGACAATCCAGTAAGCGATTCCAAGCACGACACCTTCGCCGATAGCGATGATCGTCATGCCGGTGACAGTGGAACTGACCATCGTCGGCGCCACCCGCGAAACACGATGCCAGCGTTTCGGCAAAATACGTTCGCCGACTTTGTCGAGTTGTTGCGCGAGCGTGCGCCCGTCCTTATAAACGAAGAAAAGCGTGATTAACATGAACACCAACGCCAGCAGAACCGAGAATAATTGACCGCCGAATGTGATTGCGATTCGGGAGATGTTGGCGAGTTGTCCCAGACCAATCAACTGCGACAGATCGCTGATGGCGTGCGGATGGTTCAGCGTTTCGTTCCACCATTCCGTCAGGAAAGAACCGACGCCCGGTAATTGCGTCACCCAGGCAGGCGCCTCGGCGCCGTAACGGTTAACGGAAAGCAGCCAGGTAATCCATTGCTGAACTTCGCGGGCGGTGTAGAGCACCACGACGATCAGCGGCACGATAATCAACAGAAGCACAAGAAAGGTAGCGATGCCGGCTGATAGCCAGGTTTTTCCGTGGCAGCGTAAGGCCAGTTTCTCGTATAAAGGCCAGGATGCAAAAGCAATAATCAGCGCCGCCAGAATCGGCACCAGAAAGCCGTGAAAGAAATACACGCCGACCGCCAGGACAAACAGAATCAGCCAGCGGGCAACCGGATGGGCGGCGATAGGGGCGTTGATGGGCATGGTCGGCGTGAGTAATCGGTGAAGCACCATCATAGCAAGTTTGCGGTTCTGCCGACAGGAATGGGGCGTCAGGGATCAGAAATCAGGGGCCAGAGGTCAGATACGTACCGTCATTTCTACGAAAGCGAAGGGTTGGGGCATTTTCGCGCACACAAAAAAATTGCCGGTGCAAGGCCGGCAATTTTTATACGATTTAAGAGAGTTGGCGAATTTTGGTCAGCGCAAACTTCGTCGGAGTTATCAAAGGTCTCTTGCTGCCTCTCTAGCTCTTTCTCTTCTCAGCCTTTCCTGGTCGATGCCGGCGAATGTTCCGGAAACCAGACGGACAGCCGCTGCCTCGATACCGGCGCCGCGCTCTTCTATTTGCACGAAATCGTTGCCGAGCTTCCAGGTCGCCATATGGTTTTCGATATTGTCGCCGAACCGGTTTTGAACAGTTTCCATTTTTTCATTCGCTTGCGAACCGTATTTTTCAACCAGCGCATCGCGGACATCCCGGTACCAGTTGGAATGGAAAATAACAGACACATAGCTCAGTTTGTCGCTCTCGAATTTGGCGATATAGACCTGAACCGCCGCCGGGCCGTACCTCATCTGGTTCCGGTATTCGCGCTGGCAATCCAGAGTTCTTCTGATGTCTATAATGTCCTTCGGGTCGTTGTTCCTGACGCTCAAACATTTTTTTTCGGCCTCGGTATCAACATAAAGATTGCAAGTTCCCCCTTCGCATTTGAAGTCCGGGAATTTCTTGAGGAGAGCCTCCTGCGAAGCTCCGAAAGGAATGCCCTTGAACTCGACCCCGGCGGCACCGGCAAACAGCGACCAAGCGAACAGTGTCGCGCTTAAGAGCGCAAACAGAGTTTTTTTCATAATGATTCCTTGGTTAAATAAAAATCCCCAGTTCCACATCTGTATCCCACTCTTCCGATCATCGGAACGGCGTTAGCGCCACTCCCGATCCATTCAAATATCGACTTCCCGAGCGGGTTGTCGCTCTGCGCATACAAATCATCCGGCACTACAAACAGGCACTCCACCGGCTTTTCTCCGCCGTCAACAGGGGCAAACACACGGCCCACAACCGGGTTCCGTGTTTTCGGCCGGTTGATGACTTTGGTATCGCTGCTAAAAAGCCGAGTTCCCATGTTGCAATCTATTACTTTAACAGTTAACCGATTTTTTGGCTTGGCTTTAAGCTGTCGTAAACCATCCGCCGAAAGGGGGAGACGTTTGCCCGCCAAAGCATTCCATTGTTTTTTTTCACCATCGGAGGGCAGCCACGGGCAGTTTGATAGGGTGCGCAAGCCCGATCCCGTCGATGGGTATGTAACAGGCTGAACGCAAATCGGGGCGGGTGACGGAGATGCAGCGCAGCGATCAGCAGCGATCCTGCCCCGCGGTTTTCTTGGCATGCGCTTGATTTTTCCTGCGGTATCGTCCCTAACCCCCATTGTCTTGCCCGTTTTTTGCTCTACGACATTGTTTTCGAGTTGACTGATGTATGACGGAGACACTTCTGCATTTTTGGTGAAAACATCAATACCGCCTTTTCGAGCAATCGCCGAAAGCGGGTAGTCAAGTCGAATTTTTTCCGATGTTTTCATTATAACATTCTGCGTCAATCCGCTAACCCATGAAATGCAGGGAACACTTGGCTCCGAATTCTTGAATCGGCAATCCGATAACATGAATCTTCGCTTTTACCTCGTTCAAAAACAGCAGCAAGGAGCGCCCGTACCGATATGGGCGACGTGATGACGCGGCCGCGCGCAAGCCAAACGGCATATTGCGTTTTCTCGGCGGGCGTATCAAGCGGCATAGTTGAGACACGTGTTCAGATAAGGGCTTACTGTAACGCATTTTGGAAATAATCGTCACCAAAATTCGGGGTTGCCGTCGGGGCAGACTGAAAGAGTGTCTCGTGTATGGTCAAAACAAAACAAGGAGCCGCGGCTCCTTGTTTTCAAGGCGTTAACAATTCCGGTTTAAAGCGGCACACCGATTCGCATGGCCACTTCACGGTAATGCTCGATAACTTCGCCGAGATCGCGGCGAAAACGGTCTTTATCCATTTTTTCGCCGGTCTTGATATCCCATAAACGGCAGCCGTCGGGGGTGAATTCGTCGCCCAGAAGCAGTGGTCCTTCGGGATCGTCAACGGCGCGGCCAAATTCGAGCTTGTAATCGACGAGATCAATGCCGGCGTTGGCGAACAGCGGCTGTAGTATCTTATTGACGCGACGGGTCAGAATACGCATCCGCTGAACGTCGTCTTCGCTGGCCCAGCCCAGCACGCGGATATGATCGTCATTGACCATCGGGTCGTGCAACGCGTCGCTTTTGTAGAAATATTCGAAAATCGGTTCCGGCAGGCGAACGCCTTCCTCGATACCGAGGCGCTTGCTCATCGAGCCGGCGCAGACATTGCGGACAACACATTCGACCGGCAGCATTTTCATCGCGCGCACCAGCGATTCGCGCTCGTTCAGCAGCTTGCCGAAATGGGTTTTGATACCGGCTTCTTCGAGCTTACCCATGATAAAGGCGTTGATTTTGTTATTGGTTTCGCCCTTCTTGGTGAGCTGCGCGAGTTTGGCGCCGTCGAAGGCGGAAACGTCATCGCGGTAGTGCATGATGACCCAGTTCGGATCGTCGGTGGCGTAAACGGTCTTGGCTTTGCCGCGATAAAGCTCTTCGCCTTTCATCATGATGTCTGCCCTTTTTGTAAATCGGAAAGAATAATTTTAACCGCAAAGAACACAAAGAGCGCAAAAAAGATTGGAAACATCCCTGCCATCAGGCCGGCCAAAAACCATGGGACGCTACGCTAAACGTATGAAAAGCCAAGAGTTCTTTGCATTCTTTGCGGTTAAATAGTGCTTACATGCTGCGCCAGTCAAACCCTTCGTCCTGATCGGCGACACCGATCCAGTCGGGCGCACAATCCAGAGCCTGCGCCAGCGCGGCGCGCGCCTTATCGGGGTGGTTGTTGTGCCGTGATAAATGCGCTGCGATGACGTGTTTCAGGAACGAACGGTCAATTGCTGCCAGCAGCGCAGCGGCGGCTTCGTTGTGTAAATGGCCGAAGCGGCCGCTGATCCGTTGTTTGAGAGGGTACGGGTAGGAGGGGTTGTTGTACAACAGGTCGAGGTCGTGGTTGCATTCGAGCACCAGTGCATCGCAACCGCTGATCTGCGCTTCGATATGGGGAGTTGATGCGCCGATGTCAGTGAGCGAGACCAAGCGATGAGCGCCGTCGCTGACGATGAATTGCACCGGCTCGCGCGCATCGTGCGGCACGGGCAACGCTTGCACTTGCAGATCGCCGAGAACGAGCGTGGCGTGGCTGTCGAAGGTGCGCAGACGTTCGAGTTTGTCGAGCTTGCCGCTCAGTGCTGCGTGGGTGCCGTAACTCATCCATACCGGGATTTGAAATTTTCCGGCGAATGCAACAACGCCATTGACGTGATCGGTATGCTCGTGAGTAATAAAGATCGCATCAATCGTCTCGGGTTCGACGTTGAGACGTTGCAAGCGGCGCACGGTATCGCGCAGACCGAATCCGCAGTCGATCATCAGGCGGGTATTGCCCGCTTCGACGAGCAGGGCATTGCCGCTGCTGCCGGAGCCTAGCGAAGCGAAACGCATGACGCTGTTTCTTGAGGACGGAACATTGAGTCGATCATTCCCGTGAACTCACCCCCTCTTCCGCCCGGCGAAAGAGGGGAAGATAATACGTGCGCCGCTATTTCAGTTGCCCCTGTAGAACGTTCAGAATTTGTTCGGCGTCGCTCGACTGTACTGCGGCGCCGGTTTCGCCGGCGATAGTCACGATACTTTGTTCATTGCTGACGGCGACATGGACTTGATAATTTTGAGGGCGAACTTCGTCTTTGCGCCAGAACGCCAATTTGGACAACCAGCCGCCGGAATCGGCTTTGGCGACATCGGTATCGGGGTCGGCATAGCGGACGTAGTAAACGCCTTGTGAGCGGTCGCGGTCGGTCACGGTGAAGCCGGTACGGTCGAGCGCCAGGCCGACGCGTCGCCAGGCGCGGTCGAAATCATCGACCAGCATCAACTTCGTCTCGCCGCCTTCTTTGATCAGATTGGCGCGTGGTTGGCCATCGGTATTTTGCACGATGGCGGTTTTGGCCTGCTCTTCGGTCGCGCCGAAACGAACCATAATGCGCATTAACATTTCCGCTTCCAGCTCGGGGTTGGGCGGCAACACCGCCCAAGCAAACGCGGCCGGTGTCGCGTTGTCGATCTTGGTGGTTGGCACCTGTTCCATGCCGCGGTGTGATAAATAAATTTCGACCGTATCCGGTTCCCGACCTTTTTCAATGCGAGTACGGAATTTGTCGCGTTTGTACGTCGAGAAGAAAATATCGAGATATTTACCGACGGTGCTGCTCAAAAAGCCTTGCGGCATCTCCGCGCGGTTTTCAGCCCAGTCGGTTTCCATGATACCGATCATCGGTTTTTCTTCGGCAAGAACGAAACCGGTGTCGATCCAGAATTTCCGCAGGGTTTCCCAAGCGTTGGTCGGCGAAGTCTTGACGACTAACCAGCGTTCACTGCCGGCGCGCTCGAGGTGAGCGAGCGGAACGCTCGGCAGGACGGCTCTTTCGCGGGCTTCAGCGCGCGTGTTGCGGTTGGCGAGATCGGACGCCGAAGCGACGGTATAGCGATCATCGTATTGCGGCGACGAAAGGTCCGGCGGAATTTCCAGCGGCGGCGTCGAGCGTGTCGATTTGTAATCAATACGCTTGCCGGACAAAAGGTCTTGTGTGGAACTGCAACCGGCCAGCGCCCACAACACAACCGCGACGGCGGCCACAACACGCATTTTTGAACAACGAATCATCCTGTCAACTTTCGAGAATGGAAATTAAGCAAAGCAACCTGCCGCACGCAATGCTTGCCGCAGCGGTTCATGAAAAGGCTCGGACAACGGCGCCAGTGGCAACCGGATACCGGCGGAAATCAAACCCATCTCCGCCATCGCCCACTTGACCGGCACCGGATTACCTTCGACAAACAGTTTGCGGTGCAACGGCAACAATGAGTCGTTGACGGCGCGCGCTTTAGCGATGTCGCCGCGCGCAGCGGCCGCGCACATCGCGGCGATCTGTTGGGGCGCGACGCACGCGGTCACCGAAATCACGCCGTGTCCGCCCAGCAACAGAAACGCCAGACTGGTGATGTCGTCGCCGCTGTAAAGCACGAAATCTTTTTTCCCGGCTTCGTTCAACGCCTTGATGAGTTCGGTCGCGCGGCCGATGTCGCCGGTCGCGTCTTTCAAACCGATGATGCCCGGCACTTGCGACAAGCGCAGCACCGTCTCGTTCGCCAGATCGGCAACGGTGCGCCCGGGCACATTGTAAAGCACCAGCGGCAGATCGACCGTTTCGGCAATCGTTTTGAAATGACGGTACAAACCTTCCTGCGACGGCTTGTTGTAGTAAGGAACGACGGACAGGCAGCTGTTGGCGCCGACTTTCTTGGCGTAGGCGGTCAATTCAATCGCTTCAGAAGTCGAGTTACTGCCGGTGCCGGCCATCACAGGAACGCGGCCGGCGACATGATCGACCGTCGCCTTGATCAGCGCGTGGTGCTCCTCGAAGTCGATCGTCGGCGATTCGCCGGTAGTGCCGACGATAACGATTCCCGCCGCGTCATGGGCGATGTACCAGTCGATCAATTTTCTTAGTGCCGCAAAGTCCAACGCGCCGTCAGGCGTCATCGGAGTGACAATCGGCACCAGACATCCGGTCAGCATAGCGCTTCCTCGTAAGGGCAACTTGTTCATTTTACCTGAATCTGTATCAGAGGTCAGAAATCAGGGGTCAGAACTACGTCATTCTTCGCCGCCTCCGCGTGAGCGCTTTCCTTCTGGCCTTTGACCTCTGACGTCTGATCCCTGTTGTGTTATGTTAACGGTTGTTCGGAGGGGGCGTGCGTTATTCTTTTTCTTCAAATTCAGCCAATATTGATACGACATTCGATTCCGGCGCGACAATGCTCGACTGGCGGGGGCGCGATGTCGTGCTGGCGTTAATGATCGGCGGGGTGCTGGGGGTGGCGCTGTTTTCTCTGTTGTTGCCGCTGGGCGGCAGCAACGACGGCGTAAAAAAGGGCGGCGCGACGATATTCACCGGATTTTTTATATCTACATGTTGGCAGAAAAGCATATGCAATTGAACGAAGACCGTGTCGCGGTGATCATTCCCTGTTACAAGGTGACTCGTCACATTTTGGGAGTGCTGGAAGCTATTGATAACCGTGTCTGGCGCATTTATGCGGTCGATGATGCATGCCCTGAAAAGAGCGGAGCACTTATTGAAACGCGATGCCGCGATCCGCGAGTTAAAGTGCTTTATCACGAACGTAACAGAGGTGTTGGCGGTGCAGTTATGAGTGGTTATCGTGCCGCGATTGCCGATGGCGCGACGGTACTCGTCAAGATCGATGGGAATGGCCAAATGTCGCCGACGTTGTTGCCTGATTTCGTGATGCCGATTCTGACGGGCATCGCAGATTATACGAAAGGCAATCGCTTTTACGATCTTGCCAAAATCAAGCAAATGCCGCGAGGGCGGATTTTTGGTAACGCGGTACTGTCGTTGCTTGCGAAACTGTCGACCGGTTACTGGGACTTGTTTGACCCGACCAATGGATATACGGCCATCCATGCGGAAGTTGCGTGTCGCCTTCCATGGGAACGGATCAGTGAACGCTATTTTTTTGAGAGCGATATGTTGTTCCGGTTGGGAACATTCCGTGCGGTGGTCGTTGATGTTCCAATGGACGCTTGCTACGGAAATGAGATAAGCAGCCTCAGAATCAAGGACATATTCTGGGAATTTTCCTGGAAGCTGGCGCGTAATTTTTTCAAGCGTATTTTTTATAATTACTTTTTGCGTGATGTGTCGCTGGCTTCTTTGGAGTTACTGCTCGGGACAATTCTTGTTGTGTTCGGTGGTATTTACGGTGCCTGCCATTGGGCGCAATCAGCGGCGCTGGGGGTTACGACGCCCGCAGGCACGGTTATCGTAGCGGCGGTGTCGCTACTGGTTGGGCTACAATTGTTGTTAGCGTTTTTAGGTTACGACATCGCCAATGTTCCGCGACGCCCATTGCATCGCTTTTTTATGGCAGGTGCAGCATGGCGATACGATAAATCAGGGAAAAAGCCAAGTGATAATGAGGGTATCTAAGCAACATTGTTTATCGTGGCTATCGATTACGCTGTTTTTCCTGAGTGCTGTGCTGTTGTTGGCAGGATTTGCGATAACAGATATCAGGGGCGCTTGGGTTCCGAGGCGCGCGGCAGAAATGCTTTTCATGGTGTTGATGGTCGGTGTACCCTGCGTAATGCTGGCTTGGTGGCGGTGTTGGCCATTATGTAATCTCCTGCTTATTGTTTGGGGGCTGTTGGCATTGCTTCACCTAGGGTTGACGATGGTGTTAACAGCAGGGTTGTTGAGCGCTGCCGCAGTGGGGCTTGGTTCTTTTCTAACGAAAGGAACAGGGCGTTGCCGATGGGCTCTATCCTGGTTGATCGGCTTGTTGATGATCGGCGGCACCCTGGGCTGGCTGCTGCCTTGGCCAGTTCATTATCGAAGCATTTACCTCGTTATTCTAATTGCTATCGTGCTATGTCGCTTTCGAGTTCTTCTCCGCGCATGGCGCGATACGTGGGCGGCCTGGCAACTAGCTACCCGGCGCGCGCCTTACATGGCGTCAGCCGCATTGTCGGTGACGGGGCTGGCATCCATCATGCTATGGCTGCCGACACTTCAGTTTGATGATGCGGTGTACCATCTTGGATTGCCGACACAACTGTTAAACAGCCACTATTATCGCTTTGATGTATCGTCTCAGATCTGGGCGTTGGCGCCGTGGTTGGGTGATACGCTGCAAGCGGTGGTAATGGTGATCACCGGAGCAGATGGACGTGGCGCAATGAACGGTGTGTGGTTAGTGTTGCTGCTGTATTTTGTATGGGCGTTGGCGCGAGCACTAGATCTGGATCATCGTGAGCGCTGGCTTGCGGTCATGTTGGTTGCCAGTCAGCCGGGATTGTTTGCGTTGCTCGGCGGTATGCAGATGGAACTGCCGTTGGCGGTATATTTGACGGCAGCGGTAGTATTGGTTTTGCGCGAGAAGCAGAAAGCACAGTGTGTAAACACGATACCGTCCGGTTTGATACCGCTGATGCTGGTGACAGCGGGATTGTTGGCGTTCAAGGCTTCGCCCGTTGTCTGGGCCGTGCCTTTAGCCATCTGGGCATTATGGGGGCGACATCTGCGGCACGATCTCAAGGCGCTTGGAGCAGGCATTCTTCTTTGTGTTGTGTGTGTGGGGTCGAGCTACGCTTACGCTTGGGGACTGACGGGCAATCCGGTGTTGCCGCTGTTTAACGATATTTTCCAATCTCCTTACGCACCTCCCTTCCGCTTGACGGATGCGCGCTGGTTTGATGGCATTCATTTAACCCTTCCTTGGGATCTGGTGTTCAAAACAGACCGGTTTATCGAGGCCTACCCGGGGGCAATCGGCTTTGGCACTTTGGTGTTGGCGGCGGGAGGAGGTATGGCGATGGTGGCGTCAACAGCGGCGCGGACGTTGCTGGCCTTTTTTCTGGTGGCGTTTTTCGCGATGTTTCTTAATATTCAGTATGTGCGTTATGTGTTTCCCGTGTTAACGCTGTTAATTCCGCTGGCCATAGTGGGTTATACGACGTTTTTGTCACAGGGAAAAAAGGAAGTGGTTATAGCGGGATTAGTGATGTTGGTGGCGCTGAATCTGGCCTTTTATTCAAATAGCTGGTATGGCTATCGCAGCGATATGCTGTGGGCAGTGTTCACACTTAGAAAATCAGAGGAGAAGATTTATCAAGAGTTCCTTCCTGAACAATTTTTTGTGGGTTATTTACGCGCACATGGCGGCGAAGACGTTAGTGTATTGCTTGTCGATCCGGAAAGACCGTATGGCGGGTTGTTCGCCGGGCATGCTATGACCTGGAGTTTTTATGATTTTGAGTTGGCGCCTATGATAAAGGCCGCAACGGAGGATTCGAGCGGCTCTACATGGGCGCAAGTATTGAAGGCGCAAGGGCTGACGCATGTGTTGCTACCGGAGAAAGGGGCTAATCCCGCGTTGATAGAAGGTTTGACACAATTGTCTGCAACTCCTATTTATCGGGCTTACGGGATAGCGTTGTGGTCATTGCCCGCTGAGCAGCAGACGCTTCCTTTGTTATTCGCGCGCAGGGATGAGGCACAAAGGCGCTTGTGGCGACGTTAAAGTGTCTTTGATTTGATGTGCTGGATGTTTGACGGGCGACAGAAATTAAAGGTTTCTTGGACTGCGCTTCGCTTGCCCAGGCTTCCTGACCTCAGACCCCTGCTACCGATACACCCAGAATTTCGATAGCAGAAAACCGAATACGGCAAGCAACGCATCGAAGAATGGCTTGACGAGCCAGGCGAAATAAAGCCCTTCTGCGCCTTCGGCCAGAGTGACAGCAGCGGTGCTGGCGGCGGCGGTGAGACTCCACATCACGATGAAGCGCGCCAGATGCGCGGGGCGCAGTTTACCCTGCGTCGTCACGCCGAAAGTATGTTTGCCGTTGAGCCAGAAGCCAAGCAGCGCGCCGCTGACCCGGGCGATCAGGTTGGCGGGAACCGGCGTCATTCCGAACCAGGTCAGCGCGACGAAGCACAACCAATCGACGATGAGTTGTATCAGCCCGAAAATGATGTAAAGCGCGCTTTGGCGGGCGAGGCTCATTTAAAGCGCTCTCGCAAAGGGTCGTTTTGGGAGTCTGATACCCCATCCCCACCCGACTCCTCCCCTTGAAGAGGTGGGCTTAAACGCTCCCTCCTCAAAGGGGGCGCCGGCGAAACCGACGGAGGTTTGTCTCGGCCATTCTCTCCCACAGCAGCAGGCTCAAACACCGCTATTGATTCGACGTGCGCGGTGTGCGGGAACATGTTGACGACACCGGCGGCGCGCAACACGTAGCCTCGCTCGTGAACGAGCACCGCCGCGTCGCGTGCCAGTGTTGCCGGATTACACGAAACATAAACGATGCGGCGCACGGCAACATTTTTATCGCTTGTATCGCTTCCGTGCGGTAGCGCCTTCACCAGTTCAATCGCGCCCTCGCGCGGCGGGTCGATCAGAATTTTGTCGAGCGGCAACAGCGGCGCCAGTGTTTCCGGTGTTGCCTCAAACAAGTTGGCGCAGCGGAACGCACAACGATCAGCCAAACCGTTTCGCTGTGCGCCTTGTTCGGCGCGGCGCACCAGCGCCGGGCTGCCTTCGATACCGGTGACGCAGGCGCCGCAACGGGCAATCGGCAGCGTGAAATTGCCGAGACCGCAGAAAAAATCGGCAACCCGTTCGTCGGGTTGCGGATCGAGCAGCGCCAGTGCGCGGCGTACCAATACACGGTTGATGTCGTGGTTGACCTGCGTGAATTCGGTCGGCGCGAAGGGCAACACGACAGTGAATTCCGGCAGCGAATACGCTAACGCAGAATCCTGTGGATGAAAAGGACGAGCTGTATCAGGCCCGCCGGTTTGCAGCCAGAACGCAATACGGTGGAGGTCAGCAAATTCGCGCAGCAAAGTTTTGTCGTTGTCGCTCAAGGCTTCGAGAATGCGCAGCACCAGGACACAGGCCAACGAATCGTCAGAAGTTTGCGAAGAAGGGTTCAGCGGCTCACCGACGGCGACTTCGATTTGCGGCAATCGGTCGCGGATCGATAAAGCTTCAACCAGTTCGCGCAAGGGCAGCAGCAACGCTGAAACCATCGGCGGCAGCACGTGGCATTCGCGCATGTCGGCAACGTAGCTCGATTTGCGTTCATGAAAACCGACGAGCACGCCGCCTTTCTTGAACACATGTCGTACCGACAGGCGGGCGCGGTAACGGTAACCCCATGCGGGCCCGTGAATCGGCGGCAGCAGTTGATCGGCGCGCACATTGCCGAGACGTCGCAACGCTTCTTCCAGCACGCGCTGCTTGGCGGCAACCTGCAACGCGGGGGTGGCGTGTTGCAACGAGCAGCCGCCGCAGACGCCGAAGTGCGGACAGCGCGGCGGCACCCGCGCAGGGCTGGCGATGAGCACTTGCTCGGCGCGCGCCAGTTCCCAAGACGGCTTGCGTTTCAGCGTTTGCGCGATGACGGTTTCGCCGGTCAGCGCGCCTTCGACGAAAACGGTTTTCCCGTCAAGGCGGGCGATGCCGCGACCTTCCTGGTCGAGCGATTCAATGGTGGCGGTAAAGAGCGAAGATGACATGAAAAACAGCGAGGCGTTCCAAAGGAAGGCGTACATTGTACCGGGATCGGGAGCATGAATCCGTTTGCGTACAGTCTGGTTTTCGGAAACGGCCACGTATTCAGGATAAACCGGTAACCCCTCTTTCGCAAAGAGAGAGAATTTTCTTTTCTGTGTTTGCACAGGAATGACGGAAGCCTGCTCTCTGATCCCTGTACAATGCGCGTTGCGCCGCTTTTCAAAATAACCCCATGAATTCCGCTTCAAATGATCCCATCGACAGCTCCGCTATCCCTGGCGCCCGTGCCGAGTTTCTGGCCGGGGTGCGGGCGGAAATGCCGCTGTTGCTCGGCATCGTGCCATTCGGATTGATTTATGGCGTGCTGGGGTTGGCGGCGGGATTACCGGGCTGGGCGATTGTGGCGATGTCGGTGATCGTGCTCGGCGGTTCATCGCAAGTCGTTTTCGTGCAGTTGTGGGCGGTGGCGACGCCGTTCTCAGTGATCGGCGCGACGGTCGGCGTTGTTAACCTGCGGCATCTGCTTTACAGCGCCGACATGGCGCCGTATCTGAGTTCATTGCCCTGGCGCTGGAAATGGTTGTTGTCGTACCTGCTGACTGATGAGGCGTACATGGCGGCGGTGCGACGCTTCCGCGATGGCCCGGCGACAGCGTACCGACACTGGTTTTTGCTGGGAACAGGTGCAACGTTGTGGACGGGTTGGGTGATTTCGACCTTCGTCGGCGTTTTTGTCGGACGGGCGATCCCGGCCAGTTGGTCGCTGGAATTTTCGATCGCGCTGACCTTCATCGCGCTTCTGGTGATGTCGGTGCGGCGCAAGAGCGAGATTTGCGCGGCGTTGGCATCGGGCGCGGCGGCACTGGCGCTGCAATCATTGCCGCACAAGTTGTGGATCCTGGCGGCGGCGGCGATCGGGATGGCCGTTGGCCTGGTGGTGCACCGCTGGTGGGATGAAAAATAAAAAGACGAAGGCAAAAAGAAAATGGATATTCTTTTCATCATGGTCGTATGCGGAGCGCTGACGTTTTTGCTGCGTTTTTCGTTTATCGCCGGCGGCCGCTTACTGCCGCAAAGCCCTGAATTACGGCACTTGTTGCGCTATGTGCCGCCGGCCGTATTGGCGGCGTTGATCGCGCCGGAAATTTTTGTACACAACGGAACGTTGTCGCTGGGGTTTGACAATATTCGGTTGTGGGCGGCGCTCGCGGCGATGGCGGCGGCGTATCTGACACGGCATGTGCTGGCGACCATCGCGGCCGGCATGGCGGCGCTGTGGTTTTTGCAGGCGTTTTTTTCCTGAGAAGATTTGTTCATCGCGTCACTGACAAGTACGGCGGCGGTAAAATAACATCATGTCTATCCTCGCTCTGGAAACTTCCACACAATGGTTGTCGGTCACTGTTGGCGATGCGGCGGGCTGGGTGACGCGCGATGTCGAAGTCGGCCCCGGACATTCCGGGCAGATTCTGCCGCTGGTTCAGGAGACGCTGGCAGAGGCGGGAGTGTCGTTGAAACTACTCGATGCTATCGCTTTCGGCGCCGGGCCGGGATCATTCACCGGCGTGCGTATCGCTTGTAGTGTCGCGCAGGGATTGGCGTTGGGTGCAGGCGTACCACTAGTGCCGGTGTGCAGCTTGCTGGCGATTGCCGAAGCGGCGCGAATGAAGTTCAGCATCGAGCGCGTTTGTACCGTGACCGATGCGCGGATGCGGGAAGTGTATGCAGCGGCCTGGCAGTATCAGGCGGGCGCTTGGCAGGAAGTGATGACGCCGATGGTGGCGCGCCCGGAAGAAGCGATAGCGTACTTTCGGAAGACCATCGAAACGGAAGAGAACAAAGAAGCGTGGAGTATCGCCGGCGATGGGCTTGTTGTTTATCCTGAACTGGGTTCCATTTTGCCCTGGCAAATCGCAGCGGCAGAGACACGCCCCACGGCGCAGGCTGTGGGCGCGCTGGCGTTGGCGGCATGGGCGCGTGGCGAAGCCGCCGCTGCAGCCGAAGCGGTGCCGCTGTATGTGCGTCAGCGGGTCGCGTTGACCAGCGCCGAGCGGGCGGCAGGAGAAGTGTTGTGAAAGTATCAGAACACGGCACGATCGCCTGTCCGTCGGGATTTGTTTCGCGGCTGATGCTGAGAAGCGATGTACCGAAAGTTCTGGAGATCGAGCGCGAAGCGCATTTCACGCCTTGGGGAGAGAAGGCGTTTCTCGACGCGATAGAGACGGGCGATGTGCTGCCCATCGTCTTGGTGGATAAGGAAGTGGCCGGATACGGCGTACTCAAAGTCCTTTGGCGTGAAGCCGAACTGCTCAATCTGGCCATAGCGAAACCCTGGCGACGGCGAGGATTAGGGCATTTTCTGGTCGCTACGTTATTGCAGTCGGCGTTGCGTTACGGCGCGCCGCAAGTGTTTCTGGAAGTGCGCGAGTCAAACACGGGAGCGCAGGCATTGTATCGGCAAATGGGGTTTGAAGTCGTCGGGTCACGCAAAGCGTATTACGCTTGCCCCGAAGGAAAGCGTGAAGACGCCTGGGTGATGCGCTGGCAGGAAAAGAGGGGGCGAAATGCAGCGTGACGAAATGCTGAACGCGCTGGGGCTGACCTTGTGGCGATTGCGCGGAACGGTAACGCCGATAGCTGGCGCTGATACTCCCACGCCACTGCAAGAACATCAACGGGCAGCAGAGGTTGTTGAGCCCGGCGCATCTTCGTCTCGAGTACACACGCGTTTCACCCCCTCCCTTCACGGGAGGGGGCGCCCCGAAGAGGTGGGAGAGGGGGAAAATAAAACCCCTCCCCTTCAAGAGGTGGGATTGGGCGGGGATGGGGTTTCATTTTCTCCTCCTCTTTCCGCTCCTTTTCCACGAGGAGAGAAAGAGGCTTCACCAGGCACGCGTGCGCAACGAATCGCGCAGTTATTGTGGGACGATTTTGCCGCCGATGTTGCTGCCTGCACCTCTTGCGATTTGTGCAAAACACGAACCAAGGCAGTACCCGGCGTTGGCGATGTTCGCGCGCGTTGGCTGTTCGTTGGCGAAGGGCCGGGCGCTGAGGAAGACAAAAAAGGCGAACCGTTTGTCGGTCAGGCGGGCCGCTTGCTCGATCAAATGTTGGCGGCGCTCGGAATGAAACGCGGCAACGATGTTTACATCGCCAACGTGCTCAAATGCCGGCCACCGAACAACCGCGCACCGACGCCGCAGGAAGCCGATGCCTGTCGCCCTTATCTCGAACGGCAGATTGCGTTGATCCAGCCGGAAATCATCGTGGCGCTGGGCAAGAGCGCGGCGATGTTGTTGCTGAATACCGATGCCAGCATCGCCAGTTTACGCGGGCGTGTACATCGTTATCGGGAAGTGCTGCTGGTGGTGACCTACCATCCGGCGTATCTGTTACGTAACCCGGCGGATAAAGCAAAGTCGTGGGAAGATTTGGTGTTTACGAAAAAGATTTTAGCTGCAAAGAGCGCGTAGAGCGTAAAAAAAGCGGGGGCAAACCCGCCCTTGTATCTCACGCGAAGGCGCGAAGCCGCAACGAAGACAGAAACGTCCTCTTCTTCAAGGAAAGGCCCTCTCCAGCTTGAGAGAGGGGGCAGAAGGGATGGGGTTCTTCTTGCCGTGATTCCACTTCGTTTCGCCCAGGCAGGATCAACAGCCAGTGGCCGCAAAATCTAGCCTTTCAAAATTCACCGCCGACATATCCTTTATGATGCAGTGCAATACAAAGTCTCCTTCCAAAGAAAGCAACATCGAATATTTTGATTGACGAAGCCCAAATGCCAAAGAAAATCCATCTCTGACACTTCTCATGAGTCCAATGAAATCACGGGGTGGCATGTAAACACCATTCTCGGCGAGAAGGAAATCCTCCAATTTAACCGCAGAGATGGAGAATACGTAATTAACGTCGTCACGTATTTCTTTTAGAGTTGTCTGAAGACATTCGGTTTCCACGGAAACTCCATAATGCTCACCTTCACCATTTACAAAATTTAATAAAATCTTGCCGGAATGGTATTGAAAACGCTTCAATCTCGACTCTGCCGACATTGATATCATGTGTGTTTTTTCATCAACATCCATTCATTGGTTTCCTCTTAATGCAGCGGGTTGGGAAAAAGCGTAGCGCAATTTCAGCGGGCTACCAATCGCGCCATTCGTCAATAGCGCTGATCAAATCCGGTTGGCGGGTTACGATCACAATGAGTTCCAGAGCCTCAAAAATATCCTCTGCGTGAGTGGTCTGGATGAAAGGGTTTACCGCGTCCAGTCGATTAAACGCTTCGACACAAGAGCGAAGATGGCGCCGAACGACGGCCTTGGACAGCTTGGGAGCTGAGTGTAGCGTGTGGACAAGCTCTGTAATCAATCGCTGAGATTCATCGCGGCCGGTTATTTCCCGCTCTGAGTCCCATTTATCAAACCATCGTCGCTTCAAAAGGCTGTCGAGCGTTGTTGTTCGCAGTATTTCCGCTCGCTTTTCAGCAAAGATCCGACCTCTTTCGATTGTTTTCTGACGCTCTGCGGCCTCTTCAAGCAGGAGGCTCTCGCGATCGTGATCCCACCTCCACTGTTTGAGGGGTTGAACGCAGAGGCTCTCCCAATCGCCATAAGCGGCTGAATCAAAGGCTTCATCTTCTTCTGTGACTTGAAGATTCCCTGCGAACAGGAAATTAACGGGGGGCGGCTCACAGATCCAACTGGCCTCGGGTTTATTCTTCCAGGAATGATGGTTCAAGACCAACACCTTCCGAATTTCCTCATCAGCCGGGCGTTTTGCTTCAGCGCCCACCCACGGAGATGAGATGACGAGAACCATGGCAGAGATGACTTTTTTTGACGCAGTGGATTCTGTCGGATCCACTGCTGTCCTTCGTCTTGCAACCCTGGCTATGCTGAATTTTCCGTCCTGCAAAGGCACAAAGAACAGGCTTCCTGGAGTGGGCAGGTCTTCTTCAGAGTATGGATTCATAGAACTAATGACTTTGCTGGTCTGACGCTAAAATTAATCGGTGGCGTTGAGGATGCCCAATTCGCCATCTCCTGTTTTGTCAGCAAGCGGCCCCAACGCGGCGCTGTCGTTGCCTGGTGGAAGACAGTATTTTGATTGCTTTGATTGTATCTTGGAAAGTTTCATCATCAATAATGAAGCCAAAAGGAAATCGACCATATTCTTCAGCTTCTTTTTGTGTTCTTTGGCTAAAAATTTCTTTCTGCTTTTCAATTTTATCGAGGTGTTTTTTTCTAAATTCAAAATAGCAGGTCAGTTGCCCTGGGCCTAAAAACAGATGTATTTGTATAAATTTCTTATATATATAATAGCCATGAAAGTATTTCCCTCTACGCGACCCGTCATCCCATCTTTCCAAATCAGGGGCGAACGATGAAATAATAGTTTCAGATAAAATTTTATAATGCTTAAAAAATTTCTCGCCAAGCAAATCCGTAAGCTCCTGATCGCCAGGAATAGTAATGTGGGGACTCATTACTTCAGTTTTCATTGATTTTTGATCTCTTGAGTGCGGCAGGGATGGGGTATAACGCAATCTCAGTTTTGAGTGGTGAATATCTGGATTCCACTTCATTCCGTTCTAACCCGAATAAATGTTAGATCCCATGTGCTCACACTTCTACAACGATAATGTCTGGCCATTCCTCAGGCCATGGCCTATCCTCATCTTGTGCGTGGGCATGACCGAATTTGCTTCCCATCGTATCCATTTCATCCGCCTGCTTCATCAAGAACGAGGCAACGCGCCGAAGCGTCTGAGCGTCTGTTGCGAACGAAACCTCGACCAGTTCGACCAACCCATGTTCGTTCAAAGGGGCGCCTGCGGGGTAGCCATATACTTTCATAAGACCTCATGCTTGAATTAACTGGTACGCTTTAGCGCGGTAAGCCGGGATGAAGCATAGCGCAATCCCGGTGTTTGGATTCCTGATGATGCTCGAAGCTGGGGTTCCACTTCGTTCCGTTCCGGCCTATGCGGGCTATTAACACCCACTTTCAAATCCACACAAACCCATCGGTGATTTTTCACCGTTCTGAACGAAGTACCAACGCCCCAATTTTTCATCAGCGAAGCGCAAGAAAATTTCAGCTTCGGGGAGGGTGACGTTAATCTCCAAAGAAGCGCCGGTGTCGTTGGTGACACAGGAAAATTCTTTGAGTTTGTTCTCTTGCAGAAAAATACCTAATGGATGCTCAAAAAGTTCTGCGTTTTCCGGAACGCCCATAATAATGCAATCATGAGAGGCCGTGCCGGTCGGAATTTCGCCGTCTCCGGCGAGCAGTAAAAACGCAAGAAGCTCTTGTTTTTCGGTGAGTAGTGCAATGCTGGCCATTTCTGAGTGATCTCCCGATGGGTAACTGAACGCGCCCGGCCTCCAAGGCCAGCCGCCAGCCAAAGGCTGTGTGCTTGACGCGGGGGCAGGCGTAAGTCGTTTTAAATGCACAACGTGGCACAGGCGCGAATACTTCCAAAGCGCGGCAGGCCGGGGTGAAGTATAGCGCAATCCCTGTGCCTGGATTTCCGATGAAGTTGAAGTCGGGGTTCCGCTTCGCTTCATTCCAGCTTACGCGGGCTTCTTCCAATGCTCTATTATTTGCGATGCTTCTTGGCAAAATTCATGTGGCAGCTTGTTTTCAAGCATCCATTTGTTGAAGTGTTCAGTATCATGCAGATGTAAATCCAGCGCCAGCAGCTCTCGCCAATACTCAGACTTTTTTCTTCCCCAGCCGTCACTGAAACGCCCCTGAGCCAAATCATCACGCCACGCGTCAGGGGTAAGAAACATGTCGAAAAATGGCAGGATGGTGCTTTCAATAAAGCGCAAAAGCTCTTCCGGCAGCCCTGCGGGTACAGGTTGGCTGATATTGATCTCCCACGTTCCGCGCCCTCCACCGGGAAAAGGCAAGCCTTTCATGTGCGCTCGGTTATGGCTGTTTTGTCTGATGCTGATGCTTTCAATGCCCGCAGCTTGCAACGCCTCGGGCGCAAGGGTGAAATTACGGCTGAAATACAGTGAGAAATCAACCCAGGGCGAAAACTTTGCTACGCTGTCGAGAATGATTTCCTGATCGCCGTAATTATCTTTTTTAATAAAAGTCATCCGGGATTTATAAAATCGCCAGTCGGCGCCTAACCGTTGATGCAACCTTGCGCCTAACTCATCTCGATAAGCCTTTAATGGGGATGCCATGAAACGCTCCGTAATTTGGTCGGGGGCAGCCTAACACATAAGTTAACCGGAGGAGAAGCTGTCCGGGGTGGGCGCAATGTCAGGCTCGGCGGCATAAATAAGCAAGCCCTTGAGGAGAGAACTGCACCGCTTGCGCTTGCTCCAAACTCCATAAAAGAGGTCCTTCATCGTCAAATAGAAAGTTACGCCAGCATTCGCAGAATACAGCCCAGGATGTTTCCACGGAGGACGAGGCCGACCATGTGAAGATGATGGGGGTCGCGTCCGGCCACGGTAAGGCCGCACGAAGCCAACTGACGAAAGCGGTGCTGGAGTCGTCGTGCCAGTCATCATCCCACCGCGCGAAGATGCCCGAATCGGTTGGCCAAAAATCTCCGGACAACTGCATGGGATGAAAAATATCGGAACTGATGAACTCACGCCAGAGTTCGTTGGCAGACGCTTCCGTTAATGGATGTATCTGCGACAAACAGGCTGCCGACACCGGGCAATCCGGTACGTAGAAATTCCAGTCGTTCTCTTGGTTAGGGCTACGATATTTCATCGAAATGTGTCTGCTTAGCGCTCGATCACCCGGCGCACTTTGGATTCTCGATGAGGTTGAAGCCGGAATTTCACTTTGTTTCATCTCAATCGCACAGGCTGAGGCAGTTCCTATTTGAAGCATTTGCAAAGGCTATAAAAATGCAAGAGCGTCTCTAAAATAAACGGAGAGGTGGCACATAAAATCGCGATTAAAAACCCCTTCATAAAAGCGCTTGAATTCCTAGAAAAATGGTAAACAAGAAAAGACAGTGATACGTATAAAGAGGTTACTAAAACGGAAATAAAGAAAAGTCCCCCATCAAGCAACAATAAACCCAAACACAAGAATAAAGTTACGAATGCAAAAAAAGTTGTCAAAAATTTTTTATCCATGGTGCGATTGTGCTAGCGCAATTGCAGCCTGGATGGCAGCGCGAGCTTGCGGGCTGTTCTTCCAACAAGTAGAGCCGACAAGAGTCGAGACTTGAGAGACGACATCCAATACGTTGGCTTTGCTTAGTTGAGCCAACGATTCAACCCCCATTTGTTCAAGGCGAGCCACGACGGTGGGGCCAACGCCTTTCACACTCAGCAACGCCTTACGTTCTTCCTGTGAAAATGGCATGAATCGTCTCCGTTTACACCTGATGCTTGAATTAACCGTTGCGCTTTATCGCGTCCGGAAGGAATGATTTATCAGGGAGCGCGTCCATGATGGTCAATCCCACCACACGGAATAAGGCGTCATGCCCGCTTGAAGCTCAGGCGCTTCCGGCGGCTTGCCATACATCCACTCTGGAATAACCTCGTCCGGGAGAAGGGGAGAGACCCAACTTTCAATTTCTGCCGTGGTTGCCGATGAAAGAATGTAAACCGTGTCTGTAAACGGCCACTCATCCGGATCGTCTTGCGAATAAATTCGCACCAACATATCCTGCACGTTTGGACGGTTACGGATTTCCAGAAAAGTCTCATAGAAGCGGTTGATCGACGGTTGCTCTTCTCCGAGATTGCACCCGATGGAGCCCGGATCATCGTTACCCGTGAAGAAGTCTTCCAGAGACACGACAATCTCAGCGTCTTCACCATGAGCGGCGTGTTGTTCTGCGATCCGCGCGGTCAGTTTTTCAAGATGATTCATGTGTTTCCTAACTGGGCTAGAAGTGGCCCCTGGTTTCTGATCACAACGGCGGGCGTTCCTTCGGCTTCGCCATCCCGATCAAGTGCAACGCATCGCCGCGCGCTTGATTACGCGCGTGTTTGATAATGATCAGCACCGTGAGGGCGGAGAGTGTGCAACCGAAGATCACAATAGCGGCGTGAACCGACAGGCCCGACTGGATCATCACGGCGTACAGCGACAGCATCACCATGATGCCGATGTTTTCGTTGAAATTCTGCACGGCGATCGAATGCCCTGCTCCCATCAGCACATGACCGCGGTGTTGTAGCAGTGCATTCATCGGCACGACGAAGAAGCCAGCCATGATGCCGAGCAGGATCAGCAAAGCGATGGCGATCCCAAGATGGTGGACGAAGATCATGGCGATCACCACCAATCCCATCGAGGCGCCGAGTGGCAGAATCTTGACCGAGTTTCGTAGCGAGACCATTTTGGCGGCCAGGATGGCGCCGATGGCGACGCCGATGCCGACAACGCCCTGCAAATTGGCGGCTTTCGAGAGCGAATAACCCAGCGATTCCGCTGCCCAATCAAGCACGATGAATTGCAACGCAGCGCCTGCGCCCCAGAAGAGCGTTGTCGTAGCGAGTGAGATTTGTCCCAGACGGTCGCGCCACAGCAGAAGGACGCAATGGGAAAATTCGCGGATCAGGAAGAGCGGGTTTTTGTTCGGAATGCGGTGATCGACGCCGGTGTTGGGGATAAAGGCGTTGAACAGAGCAGCGATGACGTAGCCGAACATGATGATGAACATCGCCGCTTCAGCGGCGGTACTGATGAACGGCGGCGTGACGCCGATCACAAAATGTGCAATATGATCGCGGATCAGGGTGCCGCCGACCAGCGCGCCGAGGATGATCGACACCACTGTGGTACCTTCGATCCAACTGTTGGCGGCGACCAACTGTTCCGGCGGCAACAACTCGGTCAGAATGCCATACTTGGCCGGCGAGTAAGCGGCGGCGCCGAAGCCGACGATGGCGTAAGCGACGAGCGGGTGCATTCCGAAAATCAGGAACAGACAACCAACGAACTTGATCGCGTTGGTAATCAACATGACCCGTCCTTTGGGCATCGCATCGGCGAACGCGCCGACGAACGCGGCAAACAACACGTAAGACAGTGTGAACACCCACTTCAACATCGGCGACATCCACGAAGCGTCGTCCGGCAAAGCTTCGCGCAGCAACGCGATGGTGGCGATCAGCAGCGCGTTATCGGCCAGCGATGAAAAGAACTGCGCTGCAATGATGGTGTAAAAGCCGCGTTTCATCGAAAAGAACGGTGATTACTTTTTCCGTAAATGCGGGGGTACTCCCGGCTTGCGGGGGCAAGATGGGAATCTGGGCGGGAAGGCGGCAGTTGAATCAGGAGGAAACATCACGCGGCCGAATATCTGTGAAGATAACCATAGTGAGAAAAGGGTCGGCGAGAATCAAGTATCGACTGGTGATTATGAAGCAAATCGGCCAGGCGCGGTTTAGTTTATACGCCCGAACCGGCCGCCACTTCTTACTCCCATTGTAGCCGGATCAATTTCCACTGCTTGTCGAGCAGCCGCCATTCGAGCCTGACCCGGTAGTGCCGGGCGTTGTCGGGCAGCAGCCCTTCACCGCCGGTCAACGCGATGTCGGCGTCGGTGAACGCGCGAACCGATGCCTGCGGGTCGATCCGGTTATTTTGCGACAACGCGGCGATTCCCACATTCTTGTAGCGCAGAAACATCAGCGCCATCGTTCGCTTGGCCCATTCGCGGTCGTCTTCCGGCTGTTGCGCCGAAAAACCAGGATGGAGCAACGCCATCACGGCATTGGCGTCCTTTTTTTCCAGCGACGTTTGAAGGTTTTTGACGGCGCTATCCAGCGCGGCTTGCGGGTCGGAGCGGCCGCAGGCGGCAAGCAGAAGGAGGCACAGCAAAAAAGGGATAAACCGTTTCAAAGCCATGTCGGGAGTTCGGAAATACCGGCCATAGCCCTTCTTGTATCATAAAAAAACGGCGGGAGAAAGGCGTCAGGGGAGCAGAGATCAGATGTCAGGGGGCAGGAATCAGAGGACAGAAATCAGGGGGCAGAATTCAACCCACTCCCCTTGTGGGAGAGGGTTGCCGAAGACCAGGAGAGGGGTGGTTTTGCTCCTTCCCCCTCTGGGGGAAGGCCGGGATGGGGGCACGCGGCGCTCAAAAAAATGCGGCGCCTGAGCCAGCGCCGCGCGTACCCACCCCAACCCTCCCCCGCTTCGCAGGGGAGGGAGAAAAACTCAAACTTGCCGCCTGGCGTGCAACCCCGCCATGCCGAGCATTGCCAGCGCCAGCAGCGCCAGCGCCCATTGGCCCAGCGTTGGCACGGCGGTGGTGGTGGTGGGCGTGATGCCCGTCACCGTCAGCGTGGCCGGGTGGCTGAAGTAGTGGACGTAGCTGCCCGCGCCCACGTTCGTCGCGATGGCTTCGCAGACGTGCTGGTTGCCGTTCATGGCTGCCGTGACCGGCGTGCGGGTCAGGCTGGCGGCGTTCACGCCTTGCGAGGCGCCGCCAATCAGCCAATCCCAGGCCAGCGCGCCGCCGCCCGCCGCCAGGGTTGCGCTGCAAGTGAAAGTGGCGTTGCCACCCACGGCGGCTGATTGGTTGGTGGGGGCTGCGTCAAGGTGGCAAGGCCCGCGCCATTACCGCCGTCGTAACCGCCCTGGCCTATGGCCGCGCCCGTGCCGCCTGCGTTCAAGCCGCCGCTACCCGTAGCCGTGACCGTGCCAGTGGTGTCGATCGTGATCGTGCCTGCGTCGGCAGGCGTGGTGGCGTAGCTGCCGCCGGAACCTATGCCCGCGCCGCCGCCCCGGTTGGTGGCGCCGGTAACGCCGCTCATATCACCCTTGGCGGTCACATTGGCGTTGCCGGTGATGGTGATGCTGCCGCCACTGCCAGACTCGCCGCCGCCGATGCCTGCACCGGCCCAGCCCGTGGCCGTGACCGTGCCGCCGCTGATGACGATGGTGCCGCCGTTGCCTCTTTGGCCGCCGCCGATGCCTGCTGCGCCGCCCTTGGCGATCACCGTGCCGCCGGTGATGGTGATGGCGCTGCTATTGCCGCCGCGAGAGCCGCCGATGCCTGCGCTGTACGCATTGCCGGTGGCCGTGACCGTGCCGCCATGGATGGTGATGGCGCCGCTGTTGCCATCAAAGCCAGAGCCGATGTTGTTGAAGCCGCCGCCGATGCCCGCGCCGTATGATGGGCCGCCAGTGGCCGTCAGGCTGCCCGTGCTGGCGGCGGTAAGGGTCAGCGCCGCGCCGGCTGGCACGTACAGACCCGCGCAATTTGAGCCGCTGGCCAGTATGTTGGCGCCGGTGAGCGTCAGATTCACCGTCGCGCCGCGCATATCAAACGCGCAGGCGTAGGTTGTGGCGTTGACTTCGATGGTCACGCCATTGAGCGTGATATTGGCCGTGACGCCCGGAAGGACCATGATGGTGTCGGTGGTGGTGCTGGCCACCCCGTTCATGGTGAGGGTGTAGGTGCCGGAGGTGTGGATGTACAGTTTGTCGCCCGCCCAGCCCGTGCCCGCCGTGGGCGAGACCGTCAGTTGCCCCGCCGCCTGCGCCAGACCGGGCAGCAACAGCAGCGCGCCAAGCGCGAACAGGAAAGAGCGGAAACGGGAGAAGAGGGAGAGAGAAAAATGCCGTCCGGGAAAAGAGGCCGGGGAAGGGGAAAGAGTCTTATCTAGCAAGTGAGCACTAACTACCGGGGAGGGGGGGTAAATGTCATGCTGATGTTATTGACAACGGAGAACATGAAGTTTCCTTTCCAAAAGAGGGCGATGAAAACGAACAATGCTAAAAATAAAGAACAAACCAAACGTTGCGGGATGCGCTCGCGGGACGCGTCAGCCCGTGTTCCGACGCGCTATTCAGCATCAGATCGCTTGTTATATTGCCCCAAATGGGCGCCATCCGGTTGAATTGTTACAAAAATGAGAAGGATTTGGCGAGGCGTGTTTCTCTTTTGCAACTTGGCGGCGGGGATGGGGCAGGCGATGCTATTCCAGAGTTCTTTTTTTGCGTGCGAGGGGAGAATTTTTAACCACGAAAAATAGGAAGAAAAATCTTCCCTCTCTCCTGCCCCTCTCCCGCAAGCGGGAAAGGGGGATTTCTCTTCGCAGCTTCGCGCAGGGTGACGCGCTTCGCTTATCCGGTATCTACACGCTGAACAACCCCATCCCAGCCTTCCCCTTGAAGGGGAAGGAGTTTGTGCCCTTCACGGCTTCGCTCCTTCGCGTGAGGCCAAAACGTCGCGGTTTGCTGTGCTCACCACGGCCTACGTGCTCGAACAAAAACGCCTCCGGGAAAACCGGGGCGGTTCATCGCATAGATTCTGCGATGTCGCTACGCTTGCCGACCTCTGACTTCTACCTCGTGCAGTTGCGTCAGCATGGTCTGTGCCGCGTTCGATAAAGTGTGCCCGCTGTGGCGGATGACGCCGAGTCGGCGCTCGATGTGCAATCCGGTCAAAACGGGCGACGCCAGGGAGTGATCCAGCATCGAGGCCGGCAACAACGACCAGCCGAGGCCGACCGACACCATCATCTTGATGGTTTCCAGATAGTTGGTAGACAACACGACGCGCGGCTTGAGTTCGAGCGGCTCGAAGGCGTCTTCAATCAGTGTGCGGGTGAAAGTGCCGGAATCCGGCAAGATCGCCGGATGCTCGACCAGCATGAACGGTGTAATTTTTTTGCGCGCCGCCAGCGGATGTCGGGGAGCGACAGCGACGCGTAACACGTCAGTCCATAGTGGCTCGGCCAGCAGCGGCGGCGAGCATTTGAGTGGCAGCGTGATAATCGCCAGTTCGACCTCGCCGCGCAGGATAGCGTCACCGGCGGCCTCCGAGGCCATGAAGCGCAGATCGAGCTTTACTTGCGGCCAGGTTTTGACGAACGCACGCAACACTGGCGGTAACCGATGCAAGCCGACATGGTGGCTGGTGGCGACGCTTAACGTACCGCTGACTTGGCCGCTCAGGTTGGCCAGCGCCCGGCGGCTGTCGCCGATATCACGCAGCAGCTGTTGGGCGCGCGGCAGCAGGACGCGCCCGGCTTCAGTCAGCACGACGGTGCGCCCCAGCCGATCGAACAAGGTAACGCCGAGCAGAGATTCCAGCGTCGAGATACGTTTGCTGATTGCCGATTGGGTCAGGTACAACTGTTCGGCAGCGCGCGAGAAAGAGCCGTGCTCGGTCACGGCGAGAAAAGCGGCAAGGGCGGCAGCGTCCATTTTTTAAGTGATGGGTACAGTGAACTGCATTGCGACCTGGGTATTTTACTCTTTCATATTCCTTTAAGGAATGGTAATCATGAAAAATATGAGTTTGCTTCATGGTTTCGGTAAGCGTAAGCTGGAATCCAAGTGCGGGCAGAGGATGTCTCAGTTGGGAATGATGATGATGTTGGGGGTTCGCAAGCCCTCAAGAAATGAGCTAAGGAGTTAAAAGCTATGACAGCACAAACGCTTTATGAAAAGTTGTGGAACGGCCATGTTGTTCGCGAAGAAGCGGACGGTACGGTACTGTTGTATATCGACCGCCATCTGGTGCATGAGGTTACCAGCCCGCAAGCGTTCGAGGGATTGCGGCTGGCTGGACGGCAGGTGTGGCGGGCGGGTTCGATAGTCGCTACCGCTGACCACAACACGCCGACCGAATGCTGGAACGAGGGACTGGCAGGTATCAAAGACCCGATTTCCCGGCAACAGGTGGAAACGCTTGACGCCAACATCCGCGCCAGCGGCGCTCGCGTGTATTTTCCGTTTCTTGATCCGCAGCAGGGCATCGCCCATGTAGTCGGGCCGGAGCAGGGCGCGACGTTACCGGGGATGACGGTCGTTTGCGGTGATTCGCACACGTCAACGCATGGCGCGTTCGCTTGTCTGGCATTGGGGATCGGCACGTCTGAGGTCGAGCATGTGCTGGCGACGCAGTGTCTGGTCACCAAAAAGGTGAAGACGATGCGGGTGTGGGTGGATGGCGTGTTGCGTTCGGGCGTTACCGCCAAGGATTTGGCGTTGGTCGTCATCGGCAAGATCGGGACGGCGGGCGGCACCGGTTACACGATCGAGTTTGCCGGACCTGCCGTGCGGGCGCTGTCGATGGAAGGCCGGATGACGCTGTGCAATATGGCGATTGAAGCCGGCGCGCGCTCCGGGCTGGTCGGCGTTGACGCGACGACGCTGGCTTATCTGAAAGGCCGCCCGCTGGCGCCGCAGGGCAGCGATTGGGAAAAAGCCGAGATGGCATGGCGGGCGCTGGTATCGGATGATGGAGCTGTGTTCGATCATGAAGTGAAACTGGATGCTGCGCAAATCGCGCCGCAGGTGACTTGGGGCACATCACCGGAAATGGTGACGGGCGTTCATGGCCGCGTGCCCGATCCGGCCAGCGAAGCCGATCCGGTCAAGCGCGAGGGCATGGAGCGGGCGCTGGCGTATATGGGGCTGACTGCCAATACGCCGATCGCCGACATCGCTGTCGATGTGGCCTTTATCGGTTCCTGCACCAACGGGCGGATCGAGGATTTACGGGCGGCGGCGGCAGTTGTGCGCGGCAAGAAGAAGGCGGCGAGCGTCAAACGGGTTTTAGTCGTTCCGGGGTCGGGGCAGGTCAAGCGGGAAGCCGAGCGTGAAGGGCTGGATAAAGTTTTCAGGGACGCCGGATTTGAGTGGCGCGAACCTGGCTGTTCGATGTGCTTGGCGATGAACGCCGACCGGCTCGGTTCCGGCGAGCGTTGCGCTTCTACCAGCAACCGCAATTTTGAAGGTCGACAGGGCGCCGGTGGACGTACGCATCTGGTCAGCCCCGCGATGGCGGCGGCGGCGGCGATTGCCGGGCATTTTGTCGATGTTTGCGGAGAAAGAAAATGAAAGCATTTACAACATTACATGGGCTGGTGTGCCCGCTGGATCGCGCCAACGTCGATACCGACGCGATCATCCCGAAACAGTTTTTGAAGTCGATTCATCGTACCGGCTTTGGCCCCAACCTGTTCGATGAATGGCGCTATCTTGATCACGGCGAGCCAGGAATGGATTGCAGCGGACGTCCGAAGAACGCCGATTTCGTGCTGAATCAGCCGCGTTATCAGGGGGCGGAGATTTTGCTGGCGCGGAAAAATTTCGGCTGCGGCTCATCGCGCGAGCACGCGCCCTGGGCGCTCGACGGCTACGGCTTTCGCGCCGTGATTGCGCCAAGCTTCGCCGATATATTTTTCAGTAACTGTTATAAGAATGGCTTGTTGCCAATTGTGCTGCCGGAAGCGGCAGTGGATCGGTTGTTTCAGGAGACGATGGCGCGAGAAGGGTATCGACTGACCATTGATCTGGCGGCGCAGGCGGTGACGACGCCGTCCGGCGAAGCGTTCAAGTTCGACATTACCGCGCATCGCAAGCATTGTTTGTTGAACGGTCTGGATGAAATCGGTTTGACGTTGGCGCACGCTGACGAAATCAAGGCGTATGAGGGAAGGCGTTTTGTGGAAGCGCCGTGGTTGTTCGCTTAAAAGCGATGGACCGCGAAAAATCTCGCGCGAAGGCGCGAAGAAAGGTTGTTAACCACGAAAAGCATGAAAGGTACGAAAGCGGAACTGGAATCAGCGGGCGGAGAACTCTGTCATTCTGCGCGGAGCGAAGCGAAGTCGCAGAATCCAGAGGGCAGGAATCAGATATCCCTTCCCGCTTGCGAAAGAGGGGTAGGAGAGCGGGAGAAGTGAAGAACCCCACCTCAGCCCTCCTCTTGAAGGGGAGCTTTCGCCTTCTTCGCGCCTTCGCGTGAGGTACTCTATGCGTTCTATCGCTCTTTGCGGCAAAAACGATTTTTGAAATGGATTTTTGAGAGAAGGAATTGTGATGGCAAAAGTTTTGGTGTTACCGGGCGATGGCATCGGTCAGGAAATTGTGGCGGAAGCGGTGAAGGTGCTTTCCGCGTTGCAGAAAGAGGGCGTGATTGCGCTGGAAATGGAGACCGGCTTGCTGGGCGGTTGTGCAGTTGACGTCACTGGCGATCCGTATCCCGAACAAACGCAGCGCCAGGCGCGCGCTGCCGATGCGGTATTGCTTGGTGCGGTCGGTGGGCCGAAATGGGATAATCTGCCGCGTTCGCAACGACCGGAGCGCGGGTTGCTCGGCATTCGCAAGGATTTGGGTTTGTTTGCGAACCTGCGGCCTGCCGTGGTGTACCCGCAACTGGCGAATGCTTCGACGCTGAAAGCCGAAGTGGTGGCTGGTCTCGATATTCTGATCATACGCGAACTGACCGGCGATATTTATTTTGGCGAGCCGCGCGGAATTGAAACACGCGCAGTCGGTGGCGGTGAAGAGCGCTTCGGCGTCAACACGATGGTGTATTCGGAGAGCGAGATCCGGCGAATTGCGAAAGTCGCGTTTGAGGCGGCACGCAAGCGTGGGAAAAGGCTTTGCTCGGTTGACAAGATGAATGTGCTGGAGACGACGCAGTTATGGCGCGATGTTGTGATCGAGACCGCAAAGAATTATCCTGACGTAGCGCTGTCGCACATGCTGGTGGACAATGCGGCGATGCAACTGGTGCGTAATCCGAAGCAGTTTGACGTGATTGTCACTGGCAACATGTTCGGCGATATTTTGTCGGACGAAGCGTCGATGCTGACCGGCTCCATCGGTATGTTGCCGTCGGCGTCGCTCGACGAACGCGGCAAAGGAATGTATGAGCCGATTCACGGCTCGGCGCCTGACATCGCAGGCAAGAATCTCGCAAACCCGCTGGCGACGATTCTGTCGGCAGCGATGATGTTGCGTTACAGCCTCAACAATGAAGCGGCGGCGCAGCGGGTCGAAGCGGCGGTGTCGCGTGTGCTGGACGGCGGCGTGCGCACGGCGGACATCTGGGAAGAAGGAATGAAGAAAGTCGGTACGCGCGAGATGGGCGATGCGGTGGTGGCGGCGCTGTAAGCGGGAATCAGAGGTCAGGTGTCAGAGATCAGAAGTCATGAACCGGATACCCTCTCCCGCTTGCGGGGGAGGAGAGGGAAGAGGGTAAAGCGTAAAGAGGGTAAAGCGTAAAGAGGAGAACGCTTTCCCCATCCCAACCCCCTTTTGAAAGGGGCTCCCCTTGAAGGGGAGGAAGAATTAACAAAGAGGGAAGAGAACCATGAAACGGATTGGATTTGTCGGCTGGCGCGGAATGGTCGGGTCGGTGTTGATGGCGCGGATGCGCGAAGAAAACGATTTTGCCGGGTTGGAGCCTGTGTTTTTCACCACATCGAATGTTGGTGGCGCAGCGCCCGCTGTCGGCGTGGCGGCGGCACCGTTGAAGAACGCCTTCGATATCGCGGCGCTTTCGGCAATGGAAGCGATCGTGACTTGCCAAGGCGGCGACTACACCAATGAAATCTATCCGAAGCTGCGAGCTGCCGGTTGGCAGGGCTACTGGATCGATGCGGCGTCGGCGCTGCGAATGAAAGACAACGCGGTGATTGTGCTCGACCCGGTCAATCGCGACGTGATCGAGGCGGCGCTGGATAAAGGCATCAAGGATTATATCGGTGGCAATTGCACGGTGAGCCTCATGTTGATGGCTTTGGGCGGACTGTTTCGACACGGGCTGGTCGAATGGGTGAGTTCAATGACTTATCAGTCTGCGTCGGGTGCCGGTGCGCAGCACATGCGAGAGTTGCTGGCGCAGATGGGTGTTTTGCATCGGGCGGCGGCCGGGGAATTGGCCGATCCGGCGTCGGCGATTCTCGACATCGACCGTAAAGTGACCGAAATCTTGCGCGGTAAGGCGTTGCCGACCGAGAATTTCGGCGTGCCGCTGGCCGGAAGCCTGATCCCGTGGATCGACAAGGAGATGGGCAACGGTCAGAGCCGCGAAGAGTGGAAGGGGCAAGCTGAAACCAATAAAATTCTTGGCCTCGAAAAAACGCCGGTCCCGGTGGACGGCATTTGTGTACGGATCGGCGCGATGCGCTGCCATTCGCAGGGGGTGACGATCAAACTGAAACACGATGTGCCGCTTGATGAAATCGAGGGCATGCTGGCATCCGCCAACGAATGGGTCAAGGTTGTGCCCAACCGCAAAGAAGACACTGTGCGCGAGTTGACGCCGACAGCGGTGAGCGGCACGCTGGCGGTGCCGGTCGGGCGTTTGCGCAAACTCAATCTCGGTAGCGGGTATCTGTCGGCGTTCACCTGTGGCGATCAACTGCTGTGGGGGGCGGCGGAGCCGGTTCGGCGAATGTTGATGATTTTGCGGCAGCGGTAACGAAAATACGATGCCGTTTGACGCTCAAAAGTCTGGAGGATATGGCAAGGCCGAGCGATTGATTGTTGTTGATTTGGCGCTGATTGGGCGTTTCGTGCCCCCCGCCGGCTATAAAAACGGGGAATCTTCTTGCATGAATGCAACAGTCCGTGAAAAAAAGTGCCACAGGAATGGAAATACTATCCAAAGGGCTTTGCGGTAGGGCCCCCCCCAATTTATAGTAGGCAGATGAGAGGGCGGCTTGGGCATGGTGGGGCGTGCCCGGAGGGTGTTTAAGGCTTGGGCAAAGCTCAACCAAAGGTTGAGCTTGCGAAGCTAAGTCCATGATGTTATGTTAGCTTCAGGCAATCAATTTCCCTAAGGGGTTGCAATGCAGAAAAAAGATATCTTCAGGTTTGGTTTGCTGGCGGCGGCGCTGGCGCTTTCTCAGGGCGCTTGGGCTCTGGGGCTTGGGAAGCTGACGGTTCAATCAGCGTTGGGACAGCCGCTGAAGGCGCAAGTCGAATTGATGGGCACCAAGGAAGAATTCTCCGAGCTGGCTGCCAAGATCGCCGCGCCATCACTCTATCAGGACAAAGATTTAGTTTATCAGGCGGCGCTGACGCGAACCAAGGTGACGATTGAGTACCGCGCCGATGGTAGCGCCTTTCTGAAAATCATTTCATCGCAGCCGGTGACTGAACCGTACATTGATCTTTTGGTCGAGGCGACTTGGCCGACGGGTCACGCCTTGCGCGGATACACGGTGTTGCTGGATCCGCCAACGGCCGGTCAGCCTGAGCCGATAATACCGTCTCAACAGGCGACTGTTGGCGGTCGCACGCGGGCGCGCGAAGCGGCGGCCGCAACAGCGACAACGACGACGACAACTGCCCCGGCGACGGCCGCTTCGGCTACGCCGTCGACGCAGCAGGGACGCCCGCAGGCAGCGCCCACCCGCACTGGTACGGGTACGAGCAGTGCAGCGGGAGGTGATTACACCGTACAGCGCGGCGACACGCTGTCGGGGATCGCCAAAACGTATAAGACCGATGAGATCACTTTGAATCAGGCGCTGGCGGCTTTGTACGAAGCTAATCCCAGTGCGTTTATCGGCAAGAACATGAACCGGCTGCGTAGCGGCGCGATTTTGCAAGTCCCGAGCCAGGAAGAAATGGCAGCAGTCAGCAAGCGTGAGGCCAATCACGTTGTGCATGTGCAGGTTGCCGAATGGCGCAGCTACCTTGAACAGGTAGCCAGTCAGCCGACGTCGGTGCGCCCAAAGGCAGGGAGCACGACGGCAGAAGGCACAATTACCCCGACGCCGACGGTGGTCGAAGGGGCAGGAAAGGGGAAAGACCAACTGGTTGTTTCGACCGGCAGCGGCCAGCAGGGCGGTCGCGGCAAAGCTTCGGGCAGTGCGGCAACAGGTAAGTCGGCCGCCGAGTCCGAGGCAGCCAAGAATGCAGCGGCTGAGGAAAAGGCGGCATTGCAGAAAACGATCGACGAAGAAAAATCGCGCGTTAAAGAACTCGAAGACATCGTCAAGAAGCAGCAAAAGGCGCTGGACATCCAGAATGAGAAATTAGCCCAGTTGCAAAAACAGGCGGAGGAGAGCAGTAAACGGCTTCGTGAGTCCGCTGCCAAGCCGCAGACGGAATCGCCCAAACCGATAGAAACGTCTGCGCAGCCGGGAGCGTCCACTGTCAAACCACCGGAGTCGCCTGCTGCCAAGCCGTCGGAGGCCCCTGTTGCTAAACCGCCGGAGTCGCCGGTTGAGCCGCCCAAGTTGCCGGATACGCAGCAGACTACAACGCCGCCGCCAGCGGGGGGAGACACAACGGCGACTACGGAGCCGCCGGTGAAACCGCCGGTGAAACGGGTGCCGCCACCACCACCACCACCGCCGGAGCGGGGACTCTTTGATATTGTCGTCGAAGCCGTTTCGGAAAATCTGTTGCTCGCTGGCGGCATTATCGTCGCCGTGCTGGGCGGGATCGTGCTTCTGGCGTATCGTCGCCGCCGTGCCGAAGAAGTCGCCGTTGACAGCCTGTTCGGCGCGACGACAACCAGCGCGACGACGACCACGGGAACCATGTCGCCGCATTCGTCGCTCAGTTCGGTCGGCGACGGAAGCGCCCACGGCACTTCAACGACGGCGAGCAGCAATTCAATTCTGAGCGAATTCAGCCGTGAGGGGTTGGGCAGCATCGATACCGGTGAAGTCGATCCGTTGGCCGAAGCCGACGTTTATCTGGCGTATGGGCGCGCTCAGCAAGCTGAGGAAATCCTGCAAGATGCGTTGAAGCGTGAGCCGAGCCGTCAGGATTTCTTCCTTAAGTTGCTGGAAGTCTATGCCGACCAGAAGAAGACGACGGAGTTCGAAACGACGGCCAAGCAATTGCACAGCTTGACCCAGGGGCAAGGCGAATTCTGGCAGAGGGCTGCCGTGATCGGTCAACGGTTGTTGCCGGGTAATGCGCTTTTTGCCGACGGTGGAGCGATGGACAGCGGGTTCTCCCAGACCAACGTAGCAACTGAACCTTTACAAATAGGTGGGCAGAAAGTTGATCCGCGCGGTTTCGCGCCGATAGAAAGCAAGTCGATTGCCGAACGAGCGGCTGATATTGCCAACCGTGCTGTCGAAGCGCGTGGCGCTTCGACTCAGCCGCCGGCGAAAGACTTTACTTTCAGCTCGGGGAGCGCGTCGGCATCCAATGATTTTGGCGTTGATCTCGATCTGGAGGAATTAAGCCGCTTCAAGAACTACGGCAAGGCGGAAGAGCGGGTGGACATCACGTCTAAACCGCGCCAACCGGACATCGAGTTCAATCTGGATGAATTTGATACGCCGCCGCAAATCGATGCGGAGAAGGAAGAGGAATTTCGCGCGCCCAGTTTGGACGAGTTGGATTTCTCAGACAACGACAGTATCGCCGAAGACCCGTCACCGTCGATTCTTGAGGGGCAGTGGCACGACGCCGCAACCAAGCTTGATCTCGCTCGCGCCTATCAAGCGACCGGCGATGCCGAAGCCTGTCGCGAAATCCTGCAGGAAGTGTTGCACGAGGGCGACGACCAACAGAAAGCCGAAGCGAACGCGATTTTGCAGAACCTTTCATAGTCGTTAAATCTCCTTTTGAAAAGATCGCGCCGTGCTCGAAACACGGCGCTTTTTTTGTGTGAGAGCACAATCAGGGATCAAAAAGCCATGTCATGCGGAGGTGCGGAGATAAACATCCCCTTCCACTTGCACTTTGAAGAGGAGGGCACATCGGATTCTCCTCCGCCGTTTCGCGCGAGACGCTTTCTATAGAGTTTGTGCCCCTCTGCGCTTCTGAGCCTCCGCGTGATCAGATTCGGTTTTGTGATGTTCATGTTTTCTGAGGCCACATATATTTTTTGGCTCCCGGGTGTCGCTTCGCTTGTCTGGGCTACGCGCCGATCCCTGATGCGGTACACTTTCACTTTTCTGTTTCTTGAAAGCGTGCACTTGCTTTTTCCCGCTTGTGAGAAAGGCTGCCGATGACAGCCGTGCTATTGCCCGGCCGCTTGGCATTGTGCGTCGAATACGACGGCTCGGCGTTTTGTGGCTGGCAGCGGCAGGGAGCGGAAGGAAGCGCGCAAAGCGAAAGCTGCGGTGGCCCGAACCATAACGCTCTGAGCTGTATTGGCGTACAGGAGGCGCTGGAGTCGGCGCTGGCAGCCGTTGCCGGCGTTCCGGTGCGTACTGTTGCCGCTGGTCGCACCGACGCCGGTGTGCATGCCAGTGCACAGGTGGTTCACTTTGATGCACCGGTGACGCGACCTTTGACGGCGTGGGTGCGCGGAGTCAATGCGCATCTGCCGCCGACAGCAGCGGTGCGTTGGGTGCAGCCGGTCGCCGCCGATTTTCACGCCCGCTTTTCAGCGACAGCCCGACATTACACGTATTGGCTGCTCAACCGGGCGGAGCGCCCCGGGCTATGGGCAGGGCGTATCGGCTGGTGCCACCGGCCGCTTGATGTGGAGGCAATGGCCGCTGCAGCGCGGTATTTGGTAGGCACTCACGATTTTTCTTCGTTTCGGGCGGCACAATGTCAGGCGCACTCACCGGTGAAAACCCTGACGGCTTTTTCGGTTTTGCGGCGCGGCGCATTCATTCGCTTCGCGTGTTCGGGCAATGCGTTTTTGCATCATATGGTGCGTAACATCGTTGGCGCATTGCTGTGGGTTGGTGCTGGGAAACAGCCGGCAGGGTGGATCGCCGGATTGCTGGCGGCGCGCGACCGCACAAAGGCGGCGCCCACCTTTATGGCAGACGGGTTATATTTGATTGGAATGGATTACGACGAGCGGTTCGGCTTGCCGCCAACGCGGCGGGATATCTGCTTTTTTGCCGAAGATGGCAGCGGGTTGCTGTAAAGACGAACATGGACGGTAGCCAGAAGAGAGCATGGGGCGCAAAAAATGCCCGCCTATTCTGTCGCCTGGAGCCGACAATGGATGCCGCTGCGAAAAACGCGGTGTAAAATACCAGCCTCGGCGAAGAAGCCGATATGGACCGGCGGGGCAAACATGCGAGGCCGGGCGGCGCAAGGTACAACGATGGCGATGGGCAAGGAGATGAGATGAGCTGGTTGCAAAAACTGCTTCCGCCGCGCATCAAGAGCACGCAGGGCGAGCGTAAGGGTGTGCCTGAAGGGCTCTGGATGAAGTGCCCGTCGTGTGAAGCGGTGCTTTACAAAACGGACATCGAGAACAATCTCAATGTATGCCCGAAGTGCCAATATCATGACCGGGTAGCAGGGCGCGACCGTATCGATCAACTGCTGGACAAAAAAGGCCGCGTCGAGATAGGTAATGAAGTGCAGCCGGTGGACAGCCTGAAATTCAAGGACAGCAAAAAATACCCGGACCGTCTGGCGTCGGCGCGCAAGTTAACGAATGAAACTGATGCGCTGATCGTTGTCAAGGGTGCGATAGCAGGGCAACCAGTGGTGCTGGCGGCCTTTGAGTTTGATTTCATGGGCGGCTCGATGGGCGCTGTCGTCGGCGAGCGTTTTGCGCGCGGCGTTCGTGCAGCGGTCGAAGCGGGTGCGCCGTTCATTTGCGTATCGGCCTCGGGTGGAGCGCGGATGCAGGAGGGCGTCGGGTCGCTGTTCCAGATGGCGAAAACGACGGCGGTATTGCAGGAGTTATCGAAGAAAAAATTACCGTTCATCTCGATCTTAACTGATCCGACGATGGGCGGCGTGTCGGCGAGCTTCGCTTTTGTGGCCGATCTGGTGTTGGCCGAGCCGGGTGCGTTGATCGGCTTCGCCGGACCGCGCGTGATTGAACAAACTGTGCGCGAAAAGTTACCGGAAGGCTTTCAGCGCGCCGAATTTTTGTTGAAAAAAGGCGCGATTGACGCGATTGTTCCCCGCCAACGACTGCGCGATGAATTGGCGTATCTTTTGGCGCTGCTGATGCACGCGCCGTTGCCCGCAGCAACCGGCGCCGCAATCCCGCTTGCCGCGGCCAAACCCGAGACTAAGGCAACCGCAGCGGCGAAGGTAGCACACTGAGCGGGAATCAGCGGCAGGGGATCAGGCCAAGCGCCAGGGGTCAGGATTCTGTGGGCGGAACGTCTGCGCTTTTCGAAACAGGGATTTGAGAACATGTCTTTTCCTGCATCGCTCAGCGCTTGGTTAGCCCTGCTTGAGCAGCGTCAGCCGTCGCATCACATTGCGCTGGGGCTTGAGCGGGTGCGCACCGTGGCGGCGCGGTTGAAGATAACACCGCTGTGCCCAGTGATTACGGTTACCGGCACCAACGGCAAAGGTTCGACCAGCGCATTGATTGAGGCGATGCTGCGAGCAGGCGGCTATCGCGTCGGTTTGTACATGTCGCCGCATCTGTTGCGCTACAACGAGCGGGTGCGCGTCGATGGCGTTGAGGCCAGCGATGCAGCGCTGTGCGAAGCGTTTGCGGCAGTGGAAACGGCACGGACGGCAGGATCACCGGAAAGCCCTCTCACGTATTTTGAATTCGGAACGCTGGCAGCGTTCTGGTTGTTCGCGCGTGCGCCTCTCGATGTTTGGGTGCTGGAAGTTGGCCTCGGCGGACGGCTCGATGCAGTGAATGTAGTGGATGCCGATGTTGCAGTGGTGACTGCGGTCGATATTGATCACACCGAGTATCTGGGTTTTGACCGTGAAGCGATCGGCTACGAAAAAGCCGGAATCGCCAGACGCGGGCGCCCGTTGATTTGTGGCGACGCCGATCCGCCGACAAGCCTGCGCCGTGAAGCGGTGGCGATCGGAGCGCGAGCGTGCTATTTCGGCGTCGATTTCGGCGCGGAGAAAATAGATAACGCGCAGTGGCGTTACTGGCGGCAAGAGGGTGAAAAAAAAATTGAGCAAATATATCCACCGCCAACATTGGCCGGGGAACATCAATATGGCAATGCGGCGGTAGCGATGGCGGCGTTAGATAGCCTGAGCGACCGCTTGCCGCTCCCTGGCGTGGCCAAAGCGCAGGGCTTACACGAGGTGCGCCTGGCCGGTCGGTTGCAAATCGTTCGGCAGTCGCCGCTTGTTCTGTGCGATGTCGCGCACAACCCGCACGCCGCTCGCGCGCTGGCAGCTTACCTGCGGGCGCAGCCGCAGCGATTTTCGCGCTCGGTTGTATTGCTCGGCATGCTGGCTGACAAGGATGCGGCAGGCGTCATCGCCGGTGTGCGCGATGTGTTCGACGATTGGTGGGTGGCGCCGCTACCGGGGCCGCGCGGCGGCGGAGTCGCCCGCTTGCTCGATGCTTTGTCGGCTAACGGGATCGTAGCAGAGCGCATCCGGGTTTTCGACAGCGTGACGGCGGCGTGCGCGTATGGCGCGTCATCGCTGGCTGGGGCTGATAGAATGGTCGTGTTCGGTTCATTTTTGACCGTCAGTGAAGCGTTGTCGTATTATGCTGTATCGTAGTCGCGTAATGCTTAGAACGTTTTTGATTCGGTTACGTGTACTTCTTGGATGTTGTTGACTTCACCCCCAGGCTTCCCCCATGTGCGGGAGACGTAAGGATGGGGGCGGCGGCGCAGGAGGCACATGGCAAAACCGAAACGGTTCCAGTGATGGGTAGGTATAATTTTTCATCGGTAGGTTCGCAATGAAAGACGGCAATCTTGAGGAAACGGCGCTCATCGACGAGATGAAGCGGCGCAATCGGCGACGACTGGTCGGTGCTGTGGTGTTGGCGGCGTGTGCGGTTATTTTTGTGCCGATGCTGCTTGAAAAAAAGCCAGGGCCGCTGGGGGACAACGTGGAAATTGTGATTCCGCCGGTGGCAGGAACGAAACTTCCGGAGACGAAATTGCCGGAGGCCAAACCGCCAGAGGTGAAACCGTCGGAGACGAAACTACCGGAGACTGCGTCTCCGGAGACCGCGCCTAAGGAGGCGCCGAAAGAAATACCCAAGGAGGCGCCGAAAGAAACTCCGAAAGAGATTCCGAAAGAAGCGCCGAAGAAATTACCGCCGACGGCAGCGTTTGCCAAGGGAACTTACTCGGTGCAGCTGGCAGCCTTTACCGATGACAAAGGCGCCAATGCGATGGTGAACCGCGTCAAGCAGGCGGGCTATCCTGCCTACAGCGAGCCGATCGATACGACGCGCGGCATGGCTTGGCGGGTACGTGTCGGCCCATACAAAACTCGCGAGGACGCGGCTGCTGTACGTAACCGTCTGAAGAAGGACAGCTACGACGGTATGGTCGTCTCTGCCCGTTGATGTTGCAAACGTCCGGATGGCACATGCTGGATATCGTGATCGTATCGACGATCACGATTTCGGCGGTGTTTGCCGCTTGGCACGGCATCATCCGAACACTGTTCGGATTGCTTGCCTGCATTCTGGCGCTGGCGGCGGCGTTACTGTTTACTGCGCAAATAGCAGCAATCATCCCGTTTCTGAAAAACTATCCGTTGCTATCAACGCTGGTGACGTTTGTACTGATCTTTGTCGGCGTGTTGTTGCTGGTGGGGATTCCGGGCGGGCTTCTGCATCGCCTGTTGCGTCGCTCCGGGATGGGGTTTGTCGATCGCGGTCTGGGCTTTCTTTTCGGGATTGCGCGCGGTGTCGTGATTGTGCTGGCGGTATTGTGGGTGGTAGAACTGGTGCCCGGTTTCAAGGCGGCGGTCGATAGGGAGCCTTCGTATTTGCGACCGCTTTTCAGCCGAGCGATTGAAGTGACCCGCCCTTGGTTTTTGGGCGTGGAGTGGCCGTTGTTGCCTGGGAAAAAAGTTCATTAAACGGAAGACGGTGACGTTATGTGCGGGATCGTAGGAGTGGTGGCGTATTCGCCGGTCAATCAAACGTTGTACGATGCGCTATTGCTATTACAGCATCGCGGCCAGGACGCTGCCGGTATCGTCACCGAAGAAGCATCGTATTTATACACGCACAAGGCGCCGGGACTGGTGCAGAACGTGTTTCATACACGGCACATGCGCGAGTTGCGCGGTAACATGGGCATTGGCCACTGCCGCTACCCGACGGCGGGAAGCTCGTCGAGTGAACAAGAGGCGCAACCGTTTTATGTCAACGCGCCGTTCGGGATTGCGCTGGGGCACAATGGCAATCTGACGAACGGCGAAGAGTTACGACAAACGCTGTTCAAGACCGGCATGCGTCACATCAACACGGGCAGCGACAGCGAAATTCTACTGAACGTGTTGGCACTGGAACTCGAACGCGCCGTTCGCGTCAGCGAAACTTTCGATGCTCAAGCCGTGTTCACCGCGATGAACGCGGTACATCGGCGCTGTCGCGGCGCTTACGCGGCCGTGGCGCTGATCGCCGGACATGGGCTGGTTGCTTTTCGTGATCCTTACGGTATTCGCCCGCTGATCGTCGGGCGTCAGGAAATGCCGGAAGGAACGGCGTGGATGGTAGCCTCCGAATCGGTGGCGCTGGAAGCGCAGGGTTTCAAAATCGTTCGTGACGTAGCACCCGGCGAAACTTTATTCATCGCGCGAGACGGACAATTTTTTTCGCAGACCTTCGACGGGCCAACGCGATTGTTGCCGTGCATCTTCGAATATGTGTATTTGGCGCGTCCCGATTCGACGCTCGACGGCGCGCTGATTTACGATACCCGCGTTCGCATGGGAGCAAAACTCGCTGAAAAAATTCGTGGAATTCCGGAACTGAGCGACATCGACGTGGTGATTCCGATCCCCGATTCCAGTCGCCCATCGGCGATGGAACTGGCGCGAAAGTTAAAGATTCCGTATCGTGAGGGTTTCGTCAAAAACCGTTATATCGGGCGTACCTTCATCATGCCCGGGCAGGCGTTGCGCAGAAAGAGCGTGCGACAGAAGTTGAATCCGGTCAGCGTCGAATTCAAAAACAAAGTTGTGCTGCTGGTGGATGATTCGATTGTACGTGGTACCACGTCGAAAGAAATCGTGCAGATGGCGCGCGACGCTGGCGCCCGCAAAGTGTATTTTGCGTCGGCCAGCCCGCCGGTGCGGTACTCGAACGTTTACGGAATCGACATGCCGAGCCAGAAAGAGTTGGTTGCTTACCAGCACAGCGACGAAGAAGTTGCGCGCGTGATCGGCGCCGATGCGTTGATCTATCAAGAGATGCGAGCGCTCGAAGACGCCGTGCGCGAATCGGCGCCGACGCTCGCCGAATTCGAAACTTCATGCTTTACCGGGCATTACGTGACGGGTGACATCGACGCGACGTATCTGGCAAAACTGGCGTTGGGACGGGCTGACGCGACGAAACAGAAAAGCCTGGCTGAGAGCGAAGAGTGAAGAGTCGCGAGCAGACTTTGCGCTCAATACGTTCTTTGCGGTTAAAATATTTTTCAGACCTAATAACCTGGAGGCTCCGATGTTACTGAAAACTCCTGATCTTTGCGATCAATTTGAAAACGCCCCCGATGTTTCGCTGCAAGTCGTTGCGCCGATGTTCAAAGGCTTTGGAAAGAAGCAGACTTTTTCCGGAAAGATCGTCACGCTAAAACTTTTCGAAGACAATTCGTTGGTTCGCGAGACATTGGGCGAGAACGGCGATGGCAAAGTTCTGGTCGTCGATGGCGGCGGCTCGTTGCGTTGCGCGCTGATCGGCGATCAAATAGGCATTCTGGCTGAGAAAAACGGTTGGCAAGGCGTTATTGTTTACGGCTGTGTCCGCGACAGCGCCGATCTCAATAAGCTCGATATTGGCGTGCGCGCGCTCGATACGCATCCAAAGAAAAGCGTCAAGAAAGGAATCGGTGAAAAAAATATTCCCGTCACTTTTGGTGGCGTTACCTTTACACCGGGGCATTGGCTGTGCGCTGACACGGATGGAATTATCGTGGCGTCAAAGGCGTTGGGTTAATCAGGAATCAGCGTCGTAGGTCGTAGTGAGCATAGCGAACTACGACGTGGCGGCCTCACGTGAGGCCGCGGAGAAGAATAAGTCCTCCCTTTCAAGGGGAAGGTTGGGGCGGGCAGTGGTTGGGGTTCGCTCACAAGCCTCTCCAAGCGCCCCGAGTTTTGAAGTCTTTTAACGATTGAATAAGCGTGCTAAAGAAACGCGAACAATTATTGGTTTTCTGGTGGATTGCGCTTTTCTTGCTTTTGATGAGCGGGAGTTTGCTTGTCAGAGGTTATGCTAGAAAAGACTGGGTAGAAATTGTATGTGGCTCAGCAGGTTTGGTGATTACTTTATCCGTGATCGCAGGGTTTCTTTATGGAGTAAAGAAACGGAAACGTAATCACGAAAAAGAAATACAGAAATAAATTCAAATAAGACAATAATTTTTTGCGCTATATTGGCTGGTGAAGTTGCACAACTTGTGCAGGGGTGGCCTGCGACATCCAACACAATGATCAGGCCCGCCTCTTCTTCGGCTTTATCGAAAACACCTCCCCGTCCAGAACAGTCGTAGTAGGCGCTTCGAGTTTCAGCATTTGCGTGGCAGTGTAACGCCAGACTCTCAGCCAGCCAGGTTTGCGACAAAGACTAAAAGCACAAAAGGCGTTTCTTGGCATTCCACATAACCCTCGTAATCCGCTTCGCAGCGAAAGTATTGGTCGTTAAGCCAATCATCGTTCACAACTTGCTCAATAACGCTTGATAATTCGGTGGTTTGCTCAACCTCACATCTGAAGGGGATGCGGCCATGAGATTTTGAAACCAAACCAAAGCGGAGTTGACGGGTTTGAAAGTCGTGCCAACAATAGAAGGTCATTTCTTGGCCATTTAAGCGTGCTCTTCTTTTTTCTATGATTTCGTTAATGAAATGCTCGACACCGGCGACCGTAATTTGATTTAATTCATCATCAGGCGGTGAAAAAGACCACGTATTGGCTGCTGCTTCAAGGTTGATGTCTTCTGGGTCAATCAGAATTTCATCATCGCCGGCTTCCTCAAGCCATCTGCGAAGGATGTCGCTTTCAGCCATGGTGAGCTTGCGTGGATTGTGCAGATAACCTAACGCTGAACGAACCGGTGTGCTTTAAAACGGTATAGATAAGCTTGCGAGCCCCAACGCTGCGAATCAAAACCACCTCTTCTTCGGCTCTATCGAAAACACTTCCTCACCCGGAACCATCGCGGTCGGTACTTTGAGCGTCAACATTTGCGCGGCGGCGGGATAGCACAGGCCGATCGCTTCAGCACATCCCTGATAATTTACTTTGAGCGTATAGGCGCTACCGCGCGGCAGTTCTTTGGTGAACGGCAAAACGATGGCAAGGTCGCGGCGGTAAATCATGGTGTCGCCGAAAGTCGGGTCGTTTTTGTGCTCGCCGACAGGCAGTGACACTTTGCCGAGAACGTCCGGCTCGATGGAAAACGACAATTTGTGCTGGTAGAGGTAATAGCACGGTTCAATGGCGATTTTTACCTGCACTGAACGAGTATCGAGCGGGATCGCCGAAAGGCGAAACGCCTCTTTGTCTGACAGCGGCTGCGTGCCGCAGGCGGCAAAGGCGCTACTGCCGACACCAAGAGCGAGAAGGAAAATGAGGGCGTAAAAACGTAAGAGAGCCATGATGTGTCCATTTTAAATGAGCGCACAAAACAGGGAAATTCGAAACTCGAATAGAAGCATTATACAAACGTCACAAGACCTTTGGGAATTGGTTTTCGCTCACGGTGATGGCGGGGCGCTCTCGAGCCGCACCCAGTCATAGTAAGCGGGCAACGCCTCGGTAATGGGGACGGCAACGATTTCCGGCACTTCGTAAGAATGATACGCCTTGAGATAGTGTTCAAGCGCGGCGTAGCGGGTACGGGCGGTTTTGATGATGACGGGGATTTCGTCGGCAATTTCGATTTTTCCCTGCCAGCGGTAGTGCGCCCGAACCGGCGCTCCGACGTGAACGCAGGCGGCCAGTCGTTGTTCAATCAGTTGTTGCGCCAGCGTTTCGGCGACGGCCTGATCCGGCAAGGTGGTGTGAACGATCAACATAGTAGGGCTCATGCGGTTGTAACCGGCAGAAAAAGGCATTGTGGAAGAATATGATATAAAAGGAAAGATAAATTTTCCTGCAAGGCTGAAGTTTAACGAGTTGGCAATGATTCGTGAATACAGTCGCGGCGGGAGGGTGATGACAGATTTTTGGGGGTGAAACGATGCCTTTTGTTTTGTTGTTATGGTTGCTTTTGCCTTGGCTTCTTGATCTTTGGCTGACGGTGATGGTTGCTCAGGCGGTAGGCGTGAGTGTCTGGCTGATCTTTCTGGTATCGGCAGTGCTGGGGTTTGCGTTGCTGGTGTGGGAATGGCGGCGCGTGCAAGCGTATTGGAAAGCGTTGCGGCGACTGGAAGGCTCGCCTTGGCAATTGTTGGCGTCAGCACGCCGGGGATTGGCGGCACTGTTGCTGATTCTGCCGGGGTTGGGTAGCGATGTGTTGGCGGTACTGCTGCTGTTTCTGGGCGACTGGCGAGGTAGAGGTAAAAGCGAAAGGAGAAGCAGAAGTAACAACGACGGCAATGGCGCCACCGCAGGAGCAGCATATCGCACATCTCCTGGCATTATTGAAGGCGAGTTCCGGCGTGAGGACTGACTAGCGCGGGAAAGAAGCACGCAAGCCAATCCATAGCAATTCACAAGGCGCGGCAAAATTTTCTGCGCCTTGCGCCGAAGCGATTATGCGCCGGGAGATGTCAGTGTGGGCGGCTCGAACCGGTGCCCCCGGCAGAGTCGTGAGCACCAGCAGGATGACGCCGCCGAGGTAGGGAATAATGCCCAGAAAAACAAATCCTCCGCCGCGATCCAGGTCATGAAGCCAGCGAACGGTAACAGCGAGGGATGGAAGAAAGAATGCCAGCAAATAAAAGAATGAGGCGGCCTGCTATGATTTTGCTGGTTTCGCCGAAAAGAAAACCAGGAATGGTGCAGAGCGCGAGAATGATGTAATGGATCAGCATAATGAGCCATTACTCGGTGCGACCGGCGCGGCCATCGAATTTGGCGTACTTGTTCTTCAGCCTGTCGATATCCCATTCATAAAAGCTCCTTCGGTTGACGGCGGTTTTATGAAAAGAACGACGCTTATCGCGTTGACGAACCGTTCTTCCGATACGCCCAAACCATTAACGCGACACCGGTGATCACCATCGGCAGCGACAGCCATTGCCCCATCGATAGCCCCAGCGCCAGGGGCGGCAGGAAACTGTCGGGCTGGCGGACGAATTCGACAAGAAAGCGGAAGCTGCCGTAGCCGATCAGAAAGAGACCGGAAATAGCACCGCGCGGCTTCGGGCGCGCCGAGAACCACCACAGAATAACGAATAACAGCACACCTTCCAGCGCGAACTGGTAAAGCTGCGACGGATGGCGCGGCAAATCATCAACCTGCGGGAAAATCATCCCCCAGGGAAGATTGGTGGAGCGTCCCCACAGCTCACCGTTGATGAAATTGCCGAGTCGACCGGCGGCGAGTCCCAACGGTACCAGTGGCGCGACAAAATCGGTAATCTCCAGCCAGGGGCGCTTCTTCCGCCAGGCGAGAAAAGTCACGGCGACGAGAACGCCGATAAAGCCGCCGTGGAAACTCATCCCGCCGTGCCAGAGCTGGAAGATTTCCAGCGGGTTGGAAAAATAATAAGCTGGCTTATAAAACAGCACATAGCCCAGCCGGCCGCCGACGATGATCGCAAAAACACCATAAAACAGCATATCGTCGATGTCTCGCGTGTACCAGCCGGGGTGGCGGCCTTTCTTGATACGGTATTTGCCGAGTGCGAGAAAAATGGCGAATGCCAGCAGATACATCACCCCATACCAGTGAATGGCAAACGGACCGATGGAAAGGGCAACGGGATCAAATTGGGGGTGAACGAGCATAAGACAAGCGATTAAAAATAAAGGAGCGGGCAAATGAGCGCGAAACTGTTATTTTACCGCGAAGACTGTCGGGTATCAGCAGCGGATAAAGCCGAAGGCCGCAGCCTACGCTATCGTCTCCGCCATAAAGCCTTGCGGGTTGGACGGAAAGATTGACAATGCTTACAAGTTAGATAACACTGCTTTCCCATGGTGCCCGCCCTACAGGATTCAGATTGCACTTGCTGCTTGAGATTATGATTGCCGTTACCGTTCAGATCGAGCGATTCGTTGACGACCATTTTCCGGGGTTCGTCGAGTGCCGTTTGGTCGATGCGCTCGGGTACTCCCATCTGTTCATCGAAAAGGTTCCCGTTGTGACGACTGAAAACCTTGGGTCAGATAGCTCGTATCCATGCGCCGGAACCATCGCATGTGAGGTTGAATCGGAACTGAGCGATGAACAGGGCAGGAAGCTGTTGCGGGTGAATACCGGGCGCCCCTGGTCTGTCGAATCGACCGAGGGCCTTTCATCTTTCTTGGTGCTGTCTTCACAAGTGGTGTCGCAGTGAATTGGCAATCGTTCATTGACACTAATGAAGAATCGCTCTGGAGAGGCGCTGTTTTTCGTTTTCCGGCAAAGCATCCTTTCGAGCCTATCGTCGATTTTATGCTCATCGAGGATCATGGTTCCCCATCTTCTTATAAAATTATCTGCTCATCCGGTTATCACGCCGGGCTGGCCGAACTTGTGCTTCCCATTGAAGCAAAGCATCCGGCCGGAGGCGTGTCCGTCGAATGGTTAAAAACAAACTGGTCAAAATGGATTTATCCAGATTGCGATATGGAACGCATTCAATACATAGCGTGCTACCCGCCCAATTATGGTCAGCCATCTTGACATTTCACTCAGCCCGGACGCGCTAAAGCGTATCGAAAATTTGAGTGCGAGGTTACGCCGTGGATAAATCCCAAGAGCGCATGATCAAAGAATGGGTTCGAGAATTCGTCCTGCTTATCAGCCAAAACAATGTTTCCGCGCTTTCGGATAAATTCGGGATCAGCAATCCCGTCTTTGAGGAAATTGTCGAGGCGTTGGATGGTTATGGTATCGAACAGAGTGAATGGCAGTCGCCTGTTTTCGGGCAAAGCCGAATAGAGAATATTTTTCAAATGAATGACTCAAAAACGCTTGGGGTTGAAGTAAATTTATGGGCCAGAGGAAAACCTCAAGAGCCGATACTGCACGCGGAAGTCAATTTTTCAACGGTTCCCCCGGCTTTTTACTTCAAGTATATTGGCAGCTAATGGCCGAAAATCTAACTTTTATCTGCCTTTGCTTGCAACGGTACGTTATCCACCTGAGGATTTACACAGACTGCTATAACTCAAGCATCAGCTCAAGCCATGAACGACGAAGATAAGCACAAGCACAAAGTTAAGGAAGAGCTGACCAGGCGGGGGCTTGGCTCGCTCATGAACGACACGAAATGGCGAGAGCTTCTTGCCGAAATCGATAAGCTGCCTTTTTCCCCTCCCTATCAGAGAAAGGATGTTTTGCACCCTGAACCAGAACCACGCGTCTTCGATACAGATGTCTGGTATCACGGAGATTGGACGGAGGCAATCCATCCTCTGTACTCTATCGAATGGGTGCGCATCCGACCGCGGCACTTGAAGCGCGTCGGCCAGTTGCTTTCCCCAATCATTGTCAGTTGTGAGGCGGAGCTTGAGCGAGTGCTGCAATCACTCGGGCAACCCTATGAGAAGGGCGATGACTCAATCTGGGTTTATGGTTATCGATAGCCGATGGCGCGTTGAGCGTTGCACCCGAAGCTTGCTTTTGACGCTGAGCTTCGTTTCGCTCAATTTTTCTTGTGAAGGATGTTTGCCATGAAAGATCAGGAACGCGAAATCTTGTTGCAATTCATCGCGGATGAATCAGCGGCGCTTCCTCTCGGAGAACAAGGCTCGTTCTATCCGATGAATCATCACCGGATTACTCCGCTGGTGCCCCGAGCGCCCAGGCTTTTGTCTGCTGAGGAGAGGATTCTCTTTTATTTTCACCTGCTTCGATTTGAAACGATGTCGGTCAAAGACGAAGGCGAGTTTCAACTGTTGCAACAGGCGCATGAACGCCTGTTGCCTTTATACAGTAAACGGGTGCAGATTTATGAGTCGTCAAAGTCCATGCTGCATGGGTTGTCGGGAGAGTCTCGGATACGAGAGTTGTTTTTGTTCGGTCGCAACGATTTGGGATCGGTCATCCCGGCAGCGGAAGCCACGTTTGACTTTTACACAAGAAATCTCCGCTTCTGGCGCTACGTAAAATCTTTCACGAATATTCCGGGGATGCTCAAGAAGCGGTCGAAGTTTATTGAGTTTGCCGACGATGTAGGGCTGCTGGCGCATACCCAAAGCGTTTTATTTCGAATGCAGTTGCGTTGCGATCTGTTCTGGGCGCCTGCACTCTGGTTTTGGGCGATGGCTTTTCTGGTACTCCAGAATGAGGAAGCGGGCGTTGCGCTGGTGAAAAAAATTCTTTCCGGCGATCTCTTCATTACCGGTCCGGAAGGGGATTCCGAGGTGGATGAACACACCATTTGCGAAATTCTTGTACGCTATCTCAGCGCATCCCAAAGACCCGACCTTATGGCAATGGTTGAAGCGCGGCTTCGGCAAGCGTAGGGCAAATGCTGTCCTGCGCTTGCTCAATTACAATTTTCAGATTCGGAATTGCTAACATGTTTTATATTTGATGACTTGAACCGCCTTTGTTGGCAAAGGCGAAGCAATCGAGAAAACAGTAGGTTGGCTTGAACAACCGGCATTGAATTGCAAAAGGAGAATAGGTATGGCTTCATGGGAACTTGAACTTCAGCAACCACCGCGCGATGCAAGGGCTTTCGAGCTATGGTTGCAGCACGTGGCAGGCCGCATACTCTTTGAAGATGTTCGGGGGTATGCGCTTGAACAAATGGATCCTGAACTATCCGCCGAAGCGCGCGCCGCTGCGGAAAAGGCCATCGACGATGCCGTGTACGGCCTGATGATGGTCATCGATGGCGTTTCCGGCGCGCTCGGCAACGACGAACACACGGTAGAACTTTCTGTCCTTGTCCAACTGGTGAATCGGGAGTCAGGCGAGATTGCCGAGGAAATCGATCTCAGGGAAGGCGACGGCATGTGCCTGGGCTACCACGGCTGGCTTGAAGGCGACTATGGTGAAGATCCGGTTGCGATTCTCAAGCCGAAGCAGGCTTAGCGCGGCGCCCAACATTACGTTTAACCCGAACATGCCAAAATGTTTCAGCTCATTTATAAGTTAGGCAATCAGGAACATCATCTATGGACAAAAGAGCCACGAAATACGAGTACCTAGAGGCAAGCGATGTCCTCAAAACCACTCCATTTGACGGATATTGGGGATGCACTCTTGTACTGACAGCTAGTGACCAAGAAAACGGCGCTCGGTTATGTTACATCGGAATCACACCTTTGGTGTTCACTCATGATTACCAGTTTGAAGATATAGAGACATCAAATCTTACAATTCTTGGCGCCAATATCGAGATTCGCGTAGCACCAAACCAATACGCTCATCTCCGGCGTTCACCTTGCATTGGAATCTACGGAAGAGTAAAAACCCCAAACACCAAGGTTATTGGGCGCATTGATGTAAATCATGTCTATCCTCATCCACTTACCTATCAAATCGGCAACGGCGCCGATAGAGGTTGGCCGCTGTATGGGGTGGTGCCAGCGTCGCTCGGAACGGAAGCCGTCCATGAGTGGCGCGCTATTCACGATACAGAGAATTTGGCAGCAGATATTGCTGCGGCCCAAGCCTCGCACGAGCAAATGCTCTCCCATCTTGCAAGCAAATCCCGAGGGAAACGTAATGTCTAACATTGGGCTCAACCCGGCCGCGCGCAAGCAGCGCCGGTTCATGCAAGCGTTTAGTCTGATGAAAAATATTGCACCGGAGTGTACCGATGGGCAAAATGGAAATTGTCAAAGCTGTTGTAAAAGATATTTCTGATATAAGCAGTATCGACGGGTACGTGCATGTAAAAACGACTAACAATGGAACTGATTCGCCATATT
>WQUA01000006.1 GCA_009786025.1 Pseudomonadota bacterium
GATGTAATCGTTGCCGAGCTTCTCTTGCAGCACATCGCGCGCCTGCATCTGGGTGTCTCGGCTCGACATCTTGAGTCTGACACCGACCGGATCGACGAAACCGTCGCCGTATGCGATGTTTGCATTCTTGAGCGTATTCTGCACCCGCGTCAGCAGCGCGCTATCGACCTTGACGGTAGCTTTGATGGACGACACCTGTATCGCCGGCACTTCCGGAAAGAAGTTGGGAGCGGTGTACAACGCGCCCAGCAACACAGCGACAATGATGATAAGGTATTTCCAGAGAGGATAACGGTTCATGATCGGAGAACGTTCTTTCGGGCGCGTCCCGCCGGACAGTCGGACAAACAGGATAGGCCGATAAAATCAAACGCGCCGAATCGCATCAAACCGGGCTTTTCGGCGGCGCTCACAAAACAACAGTTAAAAATCCTTGATCGTGCCCTTGGGCAACAGTTGCGTCACCGCCGCGCGCTGCACCAATACTTCCGTGTCCTTGGCGATCTCCAGCGTCATCGTCGATTCGTCAAGATTGGCGATCCGGCCGATCATGCCGCCGGCGGTTGCCACTTCCTCACCTTTTTGCAGCGCCAAAATCATGGCGCGGTGCTCTTTCGCCTTTTTCTGTTGCGGACGGATCAGCAGAAACCAAAAAGCAACGAACATCAACACCATCAGGCCGATGGACGTCATCTGCGAGGTGCCCTGTTGAGCGCCTTCGGCGGCCTGGGCAAATGCGGAACTGATAAACACAAGAACCTCCATTAAATAAAAGAAATGAAAACCAAACAGCCGGGGCGTGATGGCTTCTCAACTTATGCTGACGGCAACTCCGTCGCCTCCCGCCGCGCCGACCCGGATCAAGCCGAACCGCGCGGAAAACAGGGTAGTTTACCAGAATGTATGGAAAGCCTTGCCGATTTGGCCGCTACACGGCGGCATCCGAGCGAACCGGATGGAGAGCCGCGTCCCCGATGGCATATCCGGAGCGGAGGCTCGGCGCCCATTGGAACAGGGTCGGCAGCGCTTCTATCTGACGAATGTGTTTTTCACGCGACGCGAATACAGCATGTAGGGGATCCATATCATGGCGGCACACAATGAACGATATACTTCGGGCAGGGTCTCGGCGCTGCTTTCGGCGTCGGCGACAGGAAGAAATTTGCAGGCCAGGAAATCGGCGGTGACGATAATAATATTCAGCGCCATGTACCCGATAAAAACTTTTGGAAAGTACCGCGATTTCGTGAAGAAAAGGTAAAGCGAGCACCCGGCCAGCGCGATGATAACGAAATTACTGGCGACCTCGGAAAGGATCAGGGGCGCCCAAGCGGCGTGATAATGTTCAGCCCCCGGCGTCGTGAGCGCCTCCCACGACCCGTTGGTAAAAATGGGGAGAAAATCGACGGCCAAATAGTACAGCAAGCGCAAAATCGTGCCGATCAGCCCGAGGCAGACGAGAATCAGCCAGCCGCCAAGCCCCTTCAGTTCTTCGGCGGCGGCTGTCTCACCTTCGCCTTGCTGTAAGGTGGCGTGCGGCTCCTTCGCCCGTTTTCGCTGTCGGCGGATCAGATAAACCCAAAAGATGGCGAGGACCAAAGCCAGCGCCGCCAGCGGCGCCCACGACCCGTTTCCTTGCTGAACGTCAGCAGCAGCTTGCGCAAAAGCAAAGTTTATAAACACAAACCCCTCCTTTTGATCTGTCGAAAAACCTGTTGCGGCAATAGTGCTACGCCTCGGGTTGGAGTGGAATATACACCAACAGCGTAGTTTATCGAATGCATCGGAAAGCGCGTAGGGCGAGATTTATCTCGCCATTTCGGACCGCCCGGTGGGCACGGTTGTTCCGTTATCGCCTGTCTAGGCGTCGGGACTCGCCTGCTCCGACCTATATATCCGCCAGGTCGCCAGACATAGACAGGGCAATAAGCCTCTGCAACTCCCTTTTCAGGGAAACAGCCATGCCGGCATTATCCAATCCATACTTGGCGACCGTGCCGCTCAATTCTTTCTTGCCCAAAAACATCAGAACCCCCGCTATATACAACACAGATTTGGCAGCAGCCATCCCCTCGTAAGGCCGCATCGCAACGCCGGTCAAAAAATTTTCAACAATCACATCTTTGATTGTGTTTTCATATTTTGAGAAATGATCATACAGCTTGTTTAATTGGGTCTTCCAAAAAAAACTGCTCAGCTTCTTTGGCAGATAATTTTATTGAATTCAACATTTCAAAAGGGACTGACGTAGATTAGGAAGGCAACTATTACAAGAATTTTTGCGCAAAACAATTTCAGTTATCGCCCGTTCGAGCGTCGGGATTCGCAAGCCCACCCTGACCTGCGCAAACTTCGGGCTTCCTTTTCAGGGCATCCAGAACCCTTCTTTTAACCTCTTTATCATTGGTCGTGACATAGCGGGGGTATTTTTTTGCAACTTCTTCATTGACGATAACCCCCTGCTTTTGAACCCCCTCAAGTTTATATTCATTCTTATAGTCTTTCCAGGAGAAGAATATATCGTTGAATTTTTCATCCGGCTTATATTCAGGGTCTTTTGAGATCACCTCCCAGTCTCCCCCTGTTTGATCATCCAATAAAATAAAGTCATTGATCAGAATGGGCGCAATCAACCATTCATTATCTTTTGAGCAATCAAATATAGGGTGTTTTGACACACAGTCGAATATTTCGGCAATGGTTCCGCTCCTCAGTTTAAAGACGAGCCGCCCAAAGCCGTATAACTCCTGATCGATTTTAAACGAAAAGATGTCTCCAACCTCCGGCTTTATTCGTTTTTTCCGCTTCCCGGTTTTAATCATCACTTTTTCAACGCGAAGCTCTTCAAAATGATTTATGACCTCACTGTTGGCGTTTACAGAAAAGCCCAGCGTCAACAGGTGCTGCAACTCATCAAGCGTTGGTTTCCTGTGCAAATCTTTTTCATACGCAATTGAGATTGATTGTAAAAACCGTCGCACCTCATCCAAAACAAAATCGCCAACTTCTGCATCAGAATCATTGTTAATTTTCCACCAGCCCATATCAGAACCCATCTCAAAATCGTTTAAGCAGCATAGCACGAGGTTCTCAAGCCCCCCGACCTATGCGAACTATACACCCACGATGCGGTCTGTCGAATGAGATGAAGAGCTCGCTGAGGGTTATCCCGTCACTTCGGATGATTGCATGGTACGGCGGCGGGAAGCAGACGGCTTCCCCTACATTGTGTTTGATACGGAGGAGGATTTCTTCTTCGCGGCTCCGCGTAAAAGGAATCAGATCAGACGACAGGCTGCCACCTCTTGCGGCATTCATCGCCAACCCGCGCTCTGATCTCTGATCTCTGACTTCTGACTTCTGCCCCGCCGAAACCGCTCCACAAAAGAAGCCAGCGTTCCTTCTTCGATCGCCTCGCGCATCTGTTGCATCAGGTCGAGGTAGTAATGCAGATTGTGAATGGTCGCCAGCCTTGCACCGAGGATTTCGTTGGTTTTTTGCAAGTGGTGCAAATAGGCGCGGGTGTAATGACGGCAGGTAACGCATTCGCAGGTTTCGTCGATGGGGCCGGTGTCGGTGCGGTGGCGGGCGTTGCGGATTTTGATGTCGCCAAAACGGGTGAAAAGCCAGCCGTTGCGCGCGTTGCGCGTCGGCATCACACAGTCGAACATGTCAATTCCCGCAACGACGCCGGCGACCAAATCTTCCGGTGTTCCAACGCCCATCAGGTAGCGCGGATGGTTTTCCGGTAGTCGCGGCGCGATGTGGTCGAGCATCCGCAACATGTCCTCTTTGGGTTCGCCGACCGACAGGCCGCCGATCGCGTAGCCGTGAAAGCCGATATCGGTCAACGCCTGCAACGATTCGTCGCGCAAATCTTCATACATACCACCCTGCACAATGCCGAACAGCGCGTTCGGATTGCCGCCGTCAACGAACGCGTTCTTTGAGCGTTGCGCCCAGCGCATCGACAACGCCATCGACGCGGCCGCCTCCTCGCGCGTCGCCGGATACGGTGTGCATTCGTCAAACGCCATCACAATGTCGGAGTTCAAAACGCGCTGGATGTCCATCGACACTTCCGGCGTCAGCAGCATCCGGTCGCCGTTGATCGGCGACGAAAACGCTACGCCTTCTTCGCGGATTTTGCGCAACGCGCCGAGGCTGAATACCTGAAAACCACCGGAGTCGGTCAGGATCGGTTTCGGCCAGTTCATAAAACGGTGTAGCCCTTGATGCAGGCCGATCACTTCCAACCCCGGGCGCAACCACAAGTGAAAGGTGTTGCCGAGAATGATCTGTGCGCCGTTGTCGGTCAATTCGTCGGGCGCCATCGCTTTGACCGAGCCGTAGGTACCGACCGGCATGAAGATCGGCGTTTCGACGACACCTTGCGCGAGCTGCAGGCGACCGCGACGGGCGCGGCCGTCCGTACGTAAAACGTCAAAGGCGAAGCTCATGATTTTCTCCTCTCCCCTTGTGGAAGAGGGGGCAGGGGGGAGAAGGAAGCTGGCGCCCCATTTCTATTACCCCATCCCCGCCCTAACCCTCCCCTTGAAGGGGATGGAATTTTTCCACCTTGAAGAGGGAGGCTTGCTTTCTCCAAAAGCATCGCGTCTCCGTAACTAAAAAAACGGTATTGTGCTGCAACCGCGTGCGCATAGGCGGCGCGCATCGTCTCGTAACCGGCGAACGCTGCAACCAGCATCAGCAGCGTCGAACCCGGCAAATGAAAATTGGTCAGCAAGCAATCCACCACTTTGAAGCGATAGCCGGGCGTAATGAATAGCGCCGTTTCGCCACGGCCAACATGCAGCGCTCCCGTATCATCGGCAGCCGATTCCAGCGCCCGCAAGCTGGTTGTGCCTACCGCCACGATACGACCGCCGTGCACGCGCGCCGCCGCGATCGTCGCTGCTGTCTCTGCCGAAATTTCGTACATTTCGCGGTGCATCACATGGCGCGACAAATCTTCGTGTTGCACCGGCTGAAACGTTCCAGCGCCGACGTGCAGCGTTACTGTCGCCTGCCGCACGCCTTGCGCGTCCAGCGTGGCGAGTAACGCTTCATCGAAATGCAACCCCGCTGTCGGCGCGGCGACCGCGCCCGGCGCCCGTGCATACACCGTTTGATAGCGCGCGTCGTCCATGTCTTCTGCGGTGCGGCGAATGTACGGCGGCAATGGCATCTGCCCGTGTTCGTTCAGCCAAGAGACCAGATCGCCCGTGCCCTCGAAGCGCACCTCAAAAAAACGATCTTGCCGTCCCAGCACGGTGGCGCGTGCGCCATCCAGCGCAATGACCGTGCCTACGTTCGGCATGTGCGATGCCCGCATCTGCACCAACGCGCTATCATCACCGGTCAGGCGTTCGATCAACAGCTCGACGCGCCCGCCGCTTCCTGCTTTCTTTCCGAACAGCCGCGCCTTGATGACTTTCGTGTCGTTGAACACCAGCAAATCGCCCGGCGCGATCAGGCGCGGCAAATCCTTGAACGTCATGTCCGTCAACATCGGCGCATTGTTTTCCTTTGGAACAACGTGCAGTAAACGGCTGGCCGTTCGCTCCGGTAGCGGATACTGCGCGATCAGCGTCGGCGGCAGATCGAATTCAAAGTCACTTCGCGTGTAGGATCGGCGCCGGGGTTGGTCTGAAAGCGTCATGGCGGGGTCTGTAAGATGGGCCTGTATTTTACAGGATGGCCTTCGTGGGCCAGACCGAAGGCCGCGATCCGCCTCTTTTGATGCGAAGCGCCCCGTAGGGCGAGAGTTATCCCGTCACCTCGCGTCTCTCGGCAGGGTAAACCCTGCCCTGCCTTCTTGTTTACTCTTCGTCCTTTTGTTCATCAATCCCTACCGCAATTGACGAATAGCCGCAATCGACATTGGTGATTTCGCCGGTTACCGCGCTCGACAAATCGGAAAAGTAGAACGCGGCTACATTGCCGACTTCTTCGATCGTGACGTTGCGACGCAACGGCGCGACGTGTTCGACGTGCTTGAAGATTTTGTTGAACTGACCGATGCCGGAAGCAGCGAGCGATTTGATCGGGCCAGCGGCGATGGCGTTGACGCGCAATCCTTCGGGGCCAAGGCACGACGCCATGTAACGCACGTTTGCTTCGAGGCTTGCCTTGGCCACGCCCATCAGGTTGTAATTGGGAATCGACTTGGTGGCGCCAAGATAGGAGAGGGTCAGCAACGAACCGTTGCGCCCCTGCATCAGCGGGCGCGCGCCTTTCGCCATCGCCGCGAAGCTGTAGCTGGAAATGTCGTGGGCGACGCGGAAAGCGTCACGCGATATGCCGTTTAAAAAATCACCGGCCAGTGCTTCGCGCGGCGCGAAGGCGACCGAATGCAGCAAACCGTCGAGCGCTCCCCATTCTTTTCCGACCTTGTCGAAAAGCGCCGCGATCTGTTCGTCGGACGAAACATCGCACGGCGACAGAAAGCTTGGTTGAAACTCGGCGGCGACTCTGGTGACGCGCGCACGCAGATCCTCATTCAAATAAGTGAACGCCAGTTGCGCGCCTTCGCGACGGCACGCCTGCGCGACACCGTATGCAATCGAGCGGTTGGAGATCATGCCGGTAATCAGGATTTTTTTATCTTTCAACAGTCCCATAACAGTTCCTTATCTCTTGAAAAAACAATGGCGCGCCCTGCTTGCATCGCCACGCTCAAAACAAAGCTTGTATCGTATCAAAAACGCCGCAGGCGGCCACTTCATTAGGAACGCCCGGCTTCAATTCCTGTACGGCATCGCCGGCAAAAACAAGCACGCTACGCTTGCGAAATACTTCCTCGCTGTGCTGTCCCGGGTTCGGCAAACGCACAGCGGCGTCGAGGCTGCCGTTCGTTCCGGCATAAAAAGGCGGAATCCATTTGTCCGGGCGGGTTCCCTCCGGCGTGTCGGGCGGCAACCATAATTTGCCCGCCGAAAACGCATTCGGCGACGAGCAATTGCCGTTGTCGAAAAAAGCCACCCGGTACGACGCCCCCGGCGGCAAGCCGAATATCGAAACCGATAGCAACCAACGGTCATCCTTCTGGTAAATCGTGATTTTGCCCTGGGCGCTGGAGCCTCCCTTGGAAAACAGCGGCGCCGCCAAGCCGCGCAGCTTGCTCTCTCCCGCCTTTTCGACGGGGGTGTCTCGCATGTCGGTCGGTTTATTGCTACACGCCGTCAGCATCAATACCGCCAACGCTATGATGAGCCCCCTTGCTACCTTTCGCCGCTTCTCGCCTTCTGCCACGTTTCTTTCCCCTTGGTCTTCTCACCGCGTATGATATACCGAATAGCGTCACTCCCGATGGTACGGGTGCCCCGCACTCAAGCTTATAGCGCGGTACAGTTGCTCCGCCACCACGATACGCGCCAGTCCGTGCGGCAAGGTCAGCGGCGACAGCGACCACTGGGCGTCGGCGCTCGCTTTCAACGCCGCATCCAACCCGTCGGCGCTGCCAAGGATGAACGCTACATCGCGCGCCACATCGCGCCATTGCACGAGCTTTTGCGCCAGTTGCCGAGTGTCCCATCGTTGCCCGCGCTCATCGAGCGCGACTTTCAGGAATGCCCCGGTAGCACAGACCTCTTCAACGCGCGCGGCCTCCGCCGCCAGCATTTGCGCGACGGTTTTGCCGCGATCGCGCGCCTCCGGTTTCAGTTCAACGACTTCGGCGCGACAGTCGCGCGGCAAGCGCCGCAGATAATCGTCAACACCAGCCACCATCCAGCCGGGCAAGCGCTGGCCGAATGCGATGATTTTCAGCCGCATTGCCGGGGTTCACTCCGCCACTATTTTTCCGGCGGTCTTCCGGGTTGTTTTCTTTACGGCGGCTTTCTTTACCGTCAACTTTTTTGTGATGGCCTTTTCGGCGGCTTTTTTCACAGCGGTTTTCTTTGCGACCGGCTTTTTCGCCGCTACTTTTGTCGCTGTTTTTGCCGCCGCTTTCTTGAGCGGCATTCGCAACGGCACCGGCGGCGACCACAGTTCTTCGAGGTTGTAGTACGCGCGGATCGCCGGTTGCATCACGTGGACGACAATATCGCCAGCATCGACCAGCACCCATTCGCCGCCTTCTTCACCTTCGACGCCAACAATCGTCGCTCCCGCTTCTTTCAACTTGTCACGCACATGTTGCGCCAGCGCCTTGGTCTGACGAACGGACGCCGCACTGGCAATCACCAGCGTGTCGTAAAGCGTCGTGAGTTTGCGCACATCGAGCGCAACAATGTCCTGCGCCTTGATGTCTTCAAGGGCTGCGACGGCGACTTTTTCCAGCGTTTGTTTCGATTTACCTGCCATGAACCATTTCCTGATAAAGAGCGTGGCGGGCAATATAGGCCAAAACCGGCGCCGGAAGCAAATCGGCAACGTCTCCCGCCTGCCCTGTTGTCAATGCCCCCGCCGCCAATGCCTCCCGGATTCGGGTGCTTGACGCCGGTTGCGGCGGCAAGGACAAATGATACACCAGGCCGGATGGGCGGGAAGTAAGCGCCTGCTTATTTTCGGTCACCCGGGGTGCAACAGCCGCTTGCAGGATTTTCGGTAAGGCGCTGAATGTCGCTCCCACCGCGCCCCCTTTTGAAAAGGTCGGGCCGTTTGCCCCCCTCTCTCCCAACCTCTCTCCCGCAAGCGGGAGAGGGGAGCCGGCACGGTTAATCACCACGAAATGCGCCACGTCGAACAATTCCTGCCAACGGTGCCAACCAGGCAATTGCGCAAACGCGTCCTCGCCGATGATCCACAGCAACGGAGTATTGGGCAATTCGGCGCGCAAACTTTGCAGCGTCCACAAGGTGTAATTCTGCTGGGGGCTATCGAATTCGCGGGTGTCCACCACCAGCTCAGGATACGGCGCCGTCGCCAGCCGCAGCATCGCCAGCCGGTGATGGGCCCCAGCCGCTGGCGCTGCCCGGTGCACCGGCTCACGCGCCGGAATCAAACGCACCTGATCCAGCCCGAAGTGAGCGCCGACGCCGCGCGCGATGGCCAAATGCCCGCGATGAACCGGATCAAAAGTCCCTCCCAAAAGTCCCACTGCGCGAAGGGGCAATAACGAATTCATGCGTTTGCACTTACGTAATAAAAATTTGCTATCAATCGTTTCAAAAAAAATCATCACCTTTTACGGCATTGTAATCGTAAAACGCTTTGCCTTTCGCTATGATGCATTTGTTCCTTTTTCTTTTTGGAGTTCTTATGAAAAAAATTGCCATGTTCCTTCCCGTTGCCGCTTTTCTCGTTGCCGGTGTCGCTTACGCCGAAAGCGGTGAAGAACTGGTAGCGAAACACAAATGCACCGCTTGCCACAAGGTTGACAAGAAAACCATCGGCCCGGCCTTCCAGGATATTGCCGCAAAACACGCAGGCGACGCCGCCGCTCCGGCGCAAATGGCCGAACATATCAAGAAAGGCAGCCGGGGCGTTTGGGGTCCGGCGCCGATGCCGCCGCAGTCAAGCGTATCTGACGAAGACATCAAAGCGATGGTTAATTATGTGTTGTCGCTGAAGAAGTAACTTCAACCAGACCAAGACGACAAACGGGCGGCAACTTGCCGCTCGTTTGTTTTATGCTTTTCTTCGCGCCTTCGCGCAAGGATTCTTTTTTGCGTTCTTTGCGTTCTCTGCTGTCAGTTTGCCCTCTGACCTCCGCTCACGGCACCACCGACATCTGCATCCTCTTCTCAATCCGTTGCGCGTGCGCTTCGAGACGCGGTGGGAAAATTTTCTGATAGCGCCGCGGATTGGGCAACATCACCGCCAACCGCGCCGCTTGCTGTGCATCCAGTTGCGCGGCGTTGACTCCGTAATAATGTCGCGCTGCCGCTTCGGCGCCGAAAATACCATCACCCCATTCGGCGACGTTCAAATACACTTCCAGAATGCGTTCCTTGCTCCACACCGTTTCGATCATCACCGTGATGATCGCTTCTTCGGCCTTTCGCGTGTAGCTGCGCCTGGATGACAGAAACAGGTTTTTGGCGAGTTGCTGGCTGATGGTCGAACCACCGGCGACGGTCTTGCCTCGTTTCAGATTTTTCTCCAACGCTTTTGTCATGCCGTTCCAATCGAAGCCGCCGTGGTCGAGAAAGCGATCGTCCTCAGCAGCAACGACGGCGCGCTTCAACTGTTTTGAAATACGCTCATAGGGCACCCACGTCTGTTGCAAAGTCGCTTTCGGGTCTTTTTCTCGCATGGCCGCCAGCCGCTCCGCCATGACCGCCGTTTCGTGCGGATTGGCATAATTCCACCAGACCACTTGCGCGAAAAGCCAGCAAAAATAGAGAAACCCGGCCAGCAGCAGCCACAAAAAGCCCCATTTAAGCCATCGTTTGATTCGTTTCATGCTTCCCTGATTGCGCTGCCGAAAATGCCTGTGTGCATTATAAGATGGGATATTTTGACAGCGTGCCATGATGCCTTTAAGCTGTGATTTTCACGCCTTTCGCGTGTTGTGACTTCGCCAACAAAAGGAATACCGTGCTCAAAAAAACTGCCTTGAATCCTCTGCATCGGGACGCTTCGGCGCGAATGGTGGATTTCGGCGGCTGGGACATGCCGATCCATTACGGCTCGCAAATCGAGGAACATCACGCGGTGCGCCGAGATGTCGGGATGTTCGACGTTTCGCACATGGTGGTGCTCGACATGAAAGGCGATGGGGTGCGCGCTTTTCTGCGTTACGCGCTCGCCAACGATGTCGAAAAACTGCAAACGTCGGGGCGGGCGCTTTATTCGTGCCTGTTGCGCGACGATAGTCATGTGCTCGACGACTTGATCGTTTACTTCATCGACGAATCGTTTTTCAGAGTCGTCGTCAACGCCGGCACTGCCGATAAGGATGCCGCCTGGTTTGAATCGCTGCGTGCCAAACATGCGCCCGCCGTCACGATCCAACGCCGCTACGATCTCGGTATTCTCGCCGTTCAGGGACCAAACGCCCGTGAGCGCGTCTGGCAGGTGTTGCCGGAAGCGAAGCCGGCAACCGCCGAATTGAAACCCTTTTCGGCGGTGACGATGAAAAGCCCTCCCCTTCAAGGGGAGGGTGGGGATGGGGTTTCTTCTCCTCCAACCCCTCTCCCACAAGGGGAGAGGGGCACCGAACTCTTCATCGCTCGTACCGGCTACACCGGTGAGGATGGTTTCGAGATCATCGCGCCGCACGATGCGATCATCGCGCTCTGGCGGCAACTGACCGCCGTCGGCGTGCGCCCGTGCGGCCTCGGCGCCCGCGATACTTTGCGCCTTGAAGCCGGAATGAATCTCTACGGACAGGATATGGATGAAACCGTGTCGCCGCTCGAATCCGGCTTGGCCTGGACGGTCGATTTCAAGGACGCCGCGCGCGATTTTGTCGGCAAGGCCGCGTTGTTGGCGCAACCTCCGGCGCGTCAACTCATCGGTTTGCTGCTGCTCGACAGCGGCGGCGTGTTGCGCGCGCACCAGATCGTCCACACCGATCATGGCGATGGCGAAATCACCAGCGGCACCTTCAGCCCAACGCTGGGACGTGCGATCGCGCTGGCGCGGATACCAAACACCGTGCAGGAGGGCGATACCGTCGCCGTCGCCGTGCGCGACAAGCGGTTGAAAGCGCGCGTCGTCAAGCCGCCGTTCGCCAAGCAGGGTAAAGTATTGATTTCCATTTAATCGCTCTTTTCAGCAAAGGATTGTTCATCATGAGCCAAATTCCCGCCCACCTCAAATACACCGCCAGCCACGAGTGGATTCGCCGCGAAACTGACGGCACTTTGACCATCGGCATCACCGACCATGCGCAGGAAGCGCTCGGCGATCTCGTGTTCGTCGAACTGCCTGAAGTCGGTCGCGCGCTGGCCGCCGGTGAGGCCTGCACCGTTGTCGAATCGGTGAAGGCGGCCTCCGATGTTTACGCACCGGTGGCCGGCACGGTCGTTGCGCAGAACGACGTGGTGAAAAATGCGCCGGAACTCATCAATCAGAACGCTTACGACGCCTGGCTGTTCAAACTCCAGCCCGCCGACGGCAACGCGCTCAATGCGTTGCTCGACGCTGACGCTTACGCGAAGGAAATCGGCTAAGCCGCGCATTTTTATCGCTCCACTTGGTTTGTTTATGGCCATTCCTCAACTGACTTACCTGCCCTCTTTTCAAAGGGGCGCCCGTCGAAGACGGACAGGGGTTTGCCTCAGTTATTTATGGGAATAGCTAAACATTTTCTCTAAAACGCTCTACACAGGCTCCTCTCATGTCTCATACCGCCTTTGCCCACCGTCACATCGGTACCACCGCTACCGAACAAGCCGAGATGCTCGACGCCATCGGCGTCTCTTCGCGCGCGGCGCTGATGAATGTCGCCGTCCCCAAAACCATCCGCAGCAAAGCGCCGCCGGCTGTTCCTGCTGCGCTCAGCGAAGAAGCCGCATTGGCGCAATTGCGTGCGATCGCCGATAAAAACGTTTTGATGAAGTCTTTCATCGGTCAGGGTTACTACGGCACGCACATGCCCTCCGTGTTGTTGCGTAACATTCTCGAAAACCCGGCCTGGTACACCGCTTATACGCCGTACCAACCGGAAATTTCGCAAGGGCGGCTGGAGGCTTTGCTGACTTTTCAGACAATGGTGTGCGACCTGACCGGAATGGACATCGCCAACGCGTCGATGCTTGATGAAGCGACTGCCGCCGCCGAAGCGATGACGCTGGCGCTGCGTTCAGTTGACAGCGCGGGGTCATCAAAATCGATGACCTTCTTTGTCGCTGACGATGTGTTCCGGCAAACACGCGATGTGATTCTGACCCGCGCTGCGCCGCTGGGCATTCGCGTCGTCGTTGGCCCGGCGTCGGCAGCGGCAAACACCGACGCTTTTGCAGCGCTGGTGCAAATTCCGGCCGCTGATGGCGGCTTGCACGATTACAAAGCGCTGGCCGACGCGGTGCACGCGCGCGACGGCAAGCTGATCGTCGCCGCTGATTTGCTGGCGTTGACGCTCATCGAAGCGCCAGGCGTTTGGGGCGCCGACATTGTGGTCGGCAGCGCCCAACGCTTTGGCGTGCCGATGGGTTACGGCGGCCCGCACGCCGGTTTTCTGGCGACGCGCGATGCGTTGAAGCGCTCGATGCCGGGACGGCTGGTCGGTATTTCCGTCGATGCGCAAGGCGCGCCTGCTTATCGCCTGGCGTTGCAAACGCGCGAGCAACACATTCGCCGCGAAAAAGCGACATCGAACATCTGTACCGCACAAGTGTTGCTGGCAGTGCTGGCCGGGATGTACGCTGTTTATCACGGCCCGCATGGGTTACGCGCAATCGCTACGCGCATTCACCATTTCACCGGCGCGTTGAAAGCGGCGCTGATCAAACTCGACGCCGCTATCGTCAATACTTCTTTCTTCGACACGCTGACCATCACACCCGGTGGCGGCGAACTGGCCGACCTGCACGCCAGCGTCCGCAAGCATGGAATGAATTTTCGCGAGATCGATTCCAGCGCACTGGGCGTTTCGCTCGATGAAACGACCACCGCCGCCGATCTCGAAACCATTCTTGAAGCGTTCTCCTTTGCACTGTCAAAAGAAAAACTGGCTTCCGCCAAGGCAGCGTTGCACGCTACGCTCGGCAGTCACGTCGAAGCGATTCCTCTGGCACTGCAACGAAAGACGCCGTATTTGCAGCATCCCGTTTTCAACCGCTATCACACCGAAACCGAAATGTTGCGTTATTTGCGCCGCCTTGCCGACAAGGATTTGGCGCTTGACCGCACGATGATTCCGCTCGGCTCGTGCACGATGAAACTGAACGCGACCAGCGAAATGTTGCCGATCACCTGGCCGCAATTCGCCGAACTGCATCCGTTCGCACCCAAAGAGCAAGCGCAAGGTTATCGCACTTTGATCGACGATTTGGCGCAACGCTTGTGCGCGATCACCGGCTACGATGCGTTCTCGTTGCAACCGAACTCCGGTGCGCAGGGTGAATATGCCGGGCTGATTGCGATCCGCGCCTACCACGCTTCGCGCGGCGACGCGCAACGCAGCATCTGTCTGATTCCAACCTCAGCGCACGGCACCAATCCGGCGTCGGCGCATATGGCGGGAATGCAAGTCGTCGCTGTCCGTTGCGACAGCGACGGCAACATCGACCTTGTTGATCTCGAAGCACGCGCCGCTGAACATGCTGACACTTTGGCGGCGGCAATGATCACCTATCCGTCCACGCACGGCGTTTTTGAAACGACCATCCGCAAAGCCTGCGAGATCGTTCACCGTTATGGCGGCCAGGTGTATATCGACGGCGCCAACCTGAACGCGTTGGTTGGCTTGGCCGCACCCGGCGACTTCGGCGCCGATGTCTCACATCTGAACCTGCACAAAACTTTTGCAATTCCGCACGGCGGCGGCGGCCCTGGCGTTGGCCCGGTCGGCGTCAAAAAACATCTCGCCCCGTTTTTGCCGGGGCATCGTATGCTCGGCAATGCCGCACACGTTGTTTCCGCCGCGCCGTTCGGCAGTGCGTCGGTGCTACCGATTTCGTGGATGTATCTGGCGATGATGGGGCCAGACGGCTTGACCGCCGCCAGTGAGGCGGCGATTCTCTCCGCCAATTACATTGCGCGTAAGCTAAAAGAGCACTATCCGATACTTTATACCGGCGCCGATGGTTACGTTGCGCACGAATGTATTCTCGACCTTCGCCCGCTCAAAGCGAGTGCCGACATTGAAGCTGAGGATGTCGCCAAGCGCTTGATGGATTACGGCTTCCACGCGCCGACGATGAGTTTTCCGGTGCCGGGAACACTGATGATCGAGCCGACCGAGAGCGAATCGAAAGCCGAGCTTGATCGTTTCATCGCAGCGATGATTTCTATTCGCGACGAAATCCGTTCGATAGAAAACGGCGTGATGGACAAACACGACAACCCGCTGAAAAATGCGCCGCACACAGCCGCGATGGTCTGCGCCGACCAATGGCCACACAAGTACTCGCGTCAACAGGCAGCGTACCCGTTGGCGTCGCTGAAAGCGAACAAATACTGGCCGCCGGTCGCGCGTATCGACAACGTTTACGGCGACCGTAATCTGATGTGTTCGTGCCAGTAGCGCAGGAATCAGAAAAACCTCATTTCACGCGAAGACGCGAAGGGGAAAGCCCCTCCCCTTTTTTGAACGGGGCGTCGGTGAAGCCGACGGGGGTTTGTACCCTCTCCCACTTACTTCGCTACGTTCGCAACGTTTCTCCTCTTTGCGCCTTTACGTGAAATGGCTTTTATAAGTGAGCAACCCTTTCCCCACCCCGGCCCGCTCCTTGAAAGAAAGGGTGCTTTCATTTTTTCGCGGCTTCGCGTGAGACCGACCCTCTATGGTTCGCTACGCTCGCTACGACCTATGCGCTGCTTTTTGCTTTTTGCTTTCTGATTTCTGATCTCTGACTTCTGCCCTCTGATGCCTGACCACCACCGCCCCATTCGCAGCTACGTCCTCCGTCAGGGACGAATCACACCGGCGCAACAACGCGCGATCGAAACGCTCGGCCCGCAGTTCTGCCTGCCTTTCTGCAATACCTTGCTGGACTTTGCTGCCGTGTTTGACCGCCATGCACCGACCGTCCTCGAAATCGGCTTCGGCATGGGTGAAACGACCGCTCGTATTGCCGCCGCACACCCCGAACACAACTTCATCGCGCTTGAAGTTCACAGTCCCGGCGTCGGCAGTCTTTTGCAAAAAATAGAAAGTGCGCACTTGACGAATCTGCGCATCATTCAGCACGACGCTGTCGAAGTGGTCGAGCACATGATCGCGCCGGCGTCGCTTGTCGGCGTCCACATTTTTTTCCCCGACCCCTGGCCGAAGAAAAGACACCATAAACGCCGGTTACTGCAAGCGCCGTTGGTTCACGAATTAGCGCTACGTTTGTTCGACGGCGGCTATTTTCACTTCGCTACTGACTGGGCCGAATACGCCGAAGACGTCTTGGCGACGCTGTCCGCCGAACCTCTGCTCAAAAACAGCGTTGTCGGTTTTGCGCCCCGCCCCGAAACACGACCGCAAACGAAATTTGAGGCGCGCGGCCTGCGTTTAGGGCACGAAGTTTTCGATTTGCTTTTCGTTCGGGTATCGCCCGATCAAGCACCAGAGATCAGGGATACGGGATCCGGAATTTAACCGTAGAGAGCGCAAAAACCCCTTCACAAGACACGAAAAGAGACAACCCATAAAAGGAAACGAGCAAGATACGACAACGTCTTGCGCGGGCTGATTTGTTTTGCTATATTCGTAAGGGATAGATTTTTTCCTTCGCGCAACAATGCTCTCCGCTTCCGCTTTGGCTTTTCGGGATTTTTTTGCGGCACGCGATGCGACGATGCTGGCTTCTGCCTATTCGGCGCTTCTGGAAGGCGGCGCTATTGCCGCCGCCGATCTTGGCGAAACGCCTGACTGGCTTCAGGAAGAATTTGCATTCAACCGCCTTTTTGTCGGCCCAATGGCTCCGACAGCACCGCCGTATGCTTCCGTATGGCTGTCGCCGGAACCGCTTCTGATGACAGCCGAAACCTTAAAAATCCGCGCGCTTTATGCTTCGCTGGGGCTGGAAACCCCCGTCGATGGTACGCCGGACGATTTTTTGCCGTTTGAACTGGAAAGCTACGCTATCCTGTGTTCTCTAAAAGAAACAATCCGACAGCCGGAAGCGGTTGCCGCTGTCGATGAAGCATTATCGTGGCTGGTCACAGAACATTGGCGCGGCTGGTTGCCGCCTTTTCTCGCGGCGGCGCTTGCTGACAAGGCTTTGCCGCCCGTGCTGCGCGCCGTCTTGACCGGATTCGATGAATGGGTCAGTCAAACCCTGGCGAACCCGTTTCCCGTCTCTCACGACCTCAAAGGAGTCTCTCATGTCTGTGAAATCTCCGCCTGACCCCCACTCGCCCATCATCGCCCCTCCAGAGGTATGCTGCCCATCGCGGCGGCAACTTTTGCAGGCGGTGCTTGCTGGCGGCGTCTGTGTCGCTTTACCCGTCGGCAGCCTTCTGCGTCCGCTGACGGCGCAGGCCGCCGCTCCATCCGGCGCCTCCTTCAAAATTGGCGGTTACCAAGTCTTCCGAAACGCCTGCCCACGCAACTGCTATGATACTTGCAGCCTGAAAACGTATGTCAAGGACGGCGTGATCCGGTTTGTCGAAGGCGCGCCGGAATCGACTTTCACGCACGGCGGTTTGTGCGTCAAGGGTTATACCTATCCGCGCCAGGTTTACGAACCGGCCCGGATCAAATATCCGATGCTTCAGGAAAAACGCGGCAGCGGTAACTGGAAACGGATCAGTTGGGATGAGGCCGCTGACCGCATCGCCAGGAAAATTCTCGAAATCAAGGAAAAGGACGGCTCCTTGCTGGGTTTGGCGTTGACCAAATACTCCGGTAATTTTGGCATCACCCATTATGGCATCGAAGGATTCATGTCCTCGCTGGGCTATACCTCGCGGCTCATCGGCACACCGTGCTGGCCGGCAGGTATCGACGCGCAAAATTACGACTTCGGCGATATGGTGTGCAACGATCCGGAAGACCTGCCGAAAGCGAAGTACATTATCGTCTGGGGCGCCAACCCAGCATGGTGCTCGGTGCACTCGATGAAATACCTGTACGAAGCGCAAAAAAACGGCGCGCGCCTTCTGGTGATCGACCCGGTGTTGACCCAAACCGCCGCCAAGGCCGATGAGTTCTGGCAGGTACGTACAGGCGAAGATGGCGCGCTGGCGCTGGGCATGGCGCGCCACCTTCTTGATCGTAACCTGGTGAACCAGGATTTTGTTCGCAATCACGCGATCGGTTTCGAGGCGTTTGCTGACTATTTGCGCAAGAATGTGACCGTCGAATGGGCGGCGCAACGCAGCGGTATTCCAGCCGCTGATATTCGCCGCGTTGCTGAGGCATTCGCGAAAGCCAAACCGGCAACGATCTGGATCGGCTACGGAATGCAGCGGCACACCAACGGCGGCGCCAACGTGCGCGCCGTTGACGCGCTGCTGGCAATGACCGGCAACATTGGCGTGCCCGGCGGCGGCGCTCGCTACGCACATCTGATGACCTGGGGCTTCAACTACCATGCGATGACCCAGAAGCCCCCTGCCGGCTCCAAAGGATTCCACGGCAAAAGCGGCCCGAAGGGCGAATTCGATTTCGCCGGCGCCGCTGTCGCCGAATACACCGACCGTACCATGAACATCAACAAGACCGCGCAGGAAATTCTGGATGCCTCGGATCCGCCGGTTCGAATGCTGTGGTCAGCCTGCAAAAACCCGGTTGCGCAGGATTTTGATCACGCCAAAATGCTCAGGGCGCTCGAAAAACTCGAAATGGTCGTCTCGGTGGATTTGTTCTTTAACGAGACCGTCAAGTATTCGGACATCGTGCTGCCGACCATAACCCCGTTTGAAGAGTGGACCGTTAACGCTTCATACTGGCACTACTGGGTCGGCCTCAACGAGCAGGCGATTCGGCCAATGCATGAGTGTAAGTCTGATAACGAAATCCATGCGCTGATCTCGAAGCGGCTGAACGAACTCAGCCCCGGTTCGTGTACCTTTCCGCAAACCGTTGACAGCAAGGAATGGATGGAGAAAGAATTCAATCAGGGCATTTACGACCTGCTCGGCATCAAGCACTGGAGCGATTTGCAGAAAGGCCCGGCCAAAGCCAAGCTCAAAAACAGCGCCGCTTGGGCAGACCGAAAATTCAAAACGCCTTCCGGAAAATACGAGTTTCAGTCCGAGTTGTGCGCGAAAAACGGGCATGCCGCCCTGCCAGTCTATAAGGAAGGACGAAAGGCGACAGCACCCTACCGTCTGCTCACTCCGCATACCAAATACGCCATCCATTCACAGTTTCTCAATATCGACTGGATGCAGCATCTTTCTTCCGAACCTTTCGTCTATCTCCATCCCAAACTGGCCAAAACCAAGGCTATTGAAGAAATGGATTCGGTTCGCTTGACCAATGCTCTCGGCGCTTTGACGCTCAGAGCCAAGATAACGACTGATGTGCCGGAAGACGGAGTGCTGGTTTATGAAGCCTGGTATCCGGCGCTGGATTTCAATGTGCAAAATCTGGTTGATGACGAATCAGCCGATATGGGCGCATTCAAAACCGGCGCGCCGGGCGTCGCCATTCACGATCAATTCGTCGATATCGCCAAAGTTTCTTCGGGGAGCCGCTCATGAGCAAACGTCTCGCTTTCTTGGTTGACTCAACCCGCTGCATTGGTTGCGAAACCTGTGCTATGGCCTGTAAAAATTACTACCAGCCGCCGCAAGATATTTTCTGGCGCAAAGTGTCGCCGCTTGCTGCGGAGTTTTACCCTCATCAAGAGCGCGCGTTTTATTCGCTTGCTTGCAACCACTGTAAGAATCCCGCCTGTGCCCAAGTGTGCCCGGTAAAAGCATATTCCATCCGAGCCGATGGCATCGTCGTCCATCACCAGGAAAAATGTATCGGCTGCAAAAAGTGTATTACCGCCTGCCCTTATGGCGCGCCGCAATTCAACACGGAGAAAAACAAGGCTGAAAAATGCAGCCTATGCTACGAACGGCTGGACGCGGAGCTTTCCCCCATCTGCGTACAATCCTGTCCGGTGGACGCGCTGCGCCTGATCGACTTGAACACCTTGCACGACAAAAATGTTGTCCAGTTCCCGGTTGGCTATCCGAAAGCGCCGCAGCTCGATCCGGGAACACGCTTCATTTCGCCACGAAAACCGGCGGTGGTTGCTCCATCATTGCCCGCCACAAGAGCCGAAGCGTGATTTCACTGAGCTCTTTTTTAACCACGAAAAGCACGAAAGATCCGAACGCGCCGCCCCCGTGAGCGGGGGCGCCTGGGTGGGATTACCCAGGAACCAGAAAATCTTTATCTCCAGCGTCGCCACCAGCAGATGACAGCGGAGATTTACCCCCTTGAAGGATCGTTCCGCGCTTTTTTGCAGAGCTCCTCACGTTTTCATCCGCACAATCGCCTCGTATTCTTTCACAACGCTCCCTGGTTTGACCAGCACTTCGACCACAACGCCAGCGTAAGGCGACGGAATGTCAAGCGACACTTTGTCTGTTTCAACCACGATCAGAGTATCGTCGTGCGCCACGGTATCGCCGACCGCAACGTTAACGCTACTGACCAGCAATTCGCCGGTCGCACAATTGCCGCAGGTTTCCCAACAGGCGGGAGCTTTGGGAATACAGATTTCTTTCAACACAGACATTTCAAAACTTTCTTTTCTGCCACTATACCTGATCCTTCTTCTCCCTTGCCCCGCGCGGAATGACGAAGGGTTGACTCCTGATCCTTGGTTGCCGATGCCTGGCCATTACGTCGCCATGCCGATTGACTCTTTTTTCAACGGGGTTTTTTCTTTGCGCTATTTGCTTTATGATAGTTCTCCGAGGTTGGCATATCCTTGACTGCCGTTGCCTCGACTCCCCACAAGGGATGCCCTCTGTCACGCGACCCTGCGTCATTCGGCGGGAACCGGGTTTATCATCTTGGACCTTGGCCCGACCCGTTTTGTCTGGAACTTTTGTTGCGTTCGCGCGTCGCGGCCGCTTGGCTTACTTAAGGAAAGAAACTATGTCGCACGATACAGGCTTGATTTTGGCTGCGCCCATTCGGAGCGTGGCCGAGAAAGAAGTTTTAACCGAAGACGCTTTGGCGTTTTTGAGTGAGTTGGTTAAGCGTTTCGCGCCGACGCGCGACGCGCTGCTGGCGGAACGGCGTGTCTGGCAGGCGAAGATCGACGCTGGCGCGCTGCCGGACTTTCTGCCGGAAACTGCGTCCATCCGCAACGGTGACTGGAAAATCCGTGGCGTTCCCGACGATTTGATGGATCGCCGCGTCGAGATCACCGGCCCAGTGGATCGCAAGATGGTGATCAATGCGCTGAACGCCAATGTCAAGGTCTTTATGGCCGACTTCGAGGACTCGCTGGCGCCCGCCTGGGACAAGGTGATGGAGGGTCAGATGAATCTGCGTGACGCCGTCAACGGCACCATCACTTACACCGATCCGCAGAGCGGAAAGCATTACTCGCTGAAAGAGAAACCAGCCGTGCTGATGTGCCGGGTGCGCGGTTTACATCTGCCGGAAAAACATGTGTTGTGGCAGGGCGCGCCGATCCCGGGTGGGTTGTTCGATTTCGCGCTGTACTTTCATCACAACCACCGCCGACTTCTCGACAAGGGCAGCGGGCCGTATTTTTATCTGCCGAAGACGCAGACGTACAAGGAAGCGGCCTGGTGGAATGACATTTTCTGTTTCACCGAAGACCGCTACGGTTTACCACGCGGTTCGATCAAGGCCACGGCGCTGATCGAAACGCTGTCCGCCGTGTTCCAGATGGACGAAATTCTCTATCACCTGCGCGATCATCTTGTCGGACTGAACTGCGGTCGCTGGGATTATATTTTCAGCTACATCAAAACGCTGAAAAATCATCCCGACCGCGTGCTGCCCGACCGACAGGTCGTCACGATGGAAAAGCCGTTCCTCAGCGCTTATTCAAAACTGTTGATCAAAACCTGTCACCGTCGCGGCGCTTTTGCGATGGGCGGAATGGCGGCGTACATTCCGAGCAAGGATGCCGAACGTAACGCCTGGGTCAATGACAAAGTGCGCGCCGACAAAGAGCGGGAGGCCGGCAACGGCCATGACGGTACCTGGATCGCGCACCCCGGCTTGGCTGATGTCGTCATGCCGGTGTTCGACCGCGTCTTTGGCGCGCGCCGCAACCAGTTGGATGTGTTGCGCGAAAACGATCCACCAACCACCGCTGCCGAACTGTTGGAACCCTGCCCCGGCAATCGCACCGATGCTGGAATGCGCGCCAACATCCGGGTCGCGTTACAATATCTCGAAGCATGGATTTCCGGCACTGGCTGTGTGCCGATTTACGGCCTGATGGAAGATGCCGCCACCGCCGAGATTTCGCGCACCTCGATCTGGCAGTGGATTCGCCATCGCAAAACGCTCGATAACGGTGAGCAGGTAACGCCGGCGTTATTCGAAAAGATGTTGGCGGAAGAAACGGCGGTAGTTCGCCGGGAACTGGGAGACGATCGTTTCTGTGCTGGCCGCTTCACCGATGCTGCTGCTTTGCTGCATCGTATCACCACGCAGGACGAATTGGTCGATTTCCTGACGTTACCCGGTTATGAACTTTTGGCTTGATTTTTTAATTTTGCTTTTTTAACAATAGGAGCTTCAAAATGTCGTTGTCCCGTAATGAACAAATCAAGGAACTGGAAAAAAGCTGGCAACAGCCGCGCTGGAAAGGCATCACCCGCCCCTACAGCGCCGCCGACGTTGTCGCGCTGCGTGGTTCAGTCGTCCCTGAATGCACCTTGGCGCGCCGGGCCGCCGATAAACTGTGGGGGCTGATCAACGGCAGCGCCAAAAAGGGCTACGTCAACTGCCTCGGCGCACTGACCGGCGGGCAGGCATTGCAACAAGCCAAAGCCGGCGTTGAAGCCATTTATCTCTCCGGTTGGCAAGTCGCCGCCGACGCCAACCTCGCCAGCTCGATGTACCCGGATCAATCGCTGTATCCGGCCAACTCAGTGCCAGCAGTCGTCCAGCGCATCAACAACTCCTTCCGTCGTGCCGACCAGATTCAATGGGCGAACGGCATCGGCCCCGGCGATAAAGGCTATATCGACTACTTCCTGCCGATCGTTGCCGACGCTGAAGCCGGTTTCGGCGGGGTGCTGAACGCGTTTGAACTGATGAAGGGAATGATTGAAGCGGGCGCCGGCGGCGTTCACTTTGAAGATCAACTTGCCTCGGTCAAGAAGTGCGGACACATGGGCGGTAAAGTGCTGGTGCCAACGCAGGAAGCCGTGCAGAAACTGGTTGCCGCGCGGCTGGCCGCTGACGTGATGGGTGTGCCAACGCTGGTGATCGCGCGCACCGACGCCGATGCCGCCGATCTGCTGACCTCGGATTGCGATGCCAACGACAAGCCGTTTATCACTGGCGAGCGTACCCCGGAAGGTTTCTACCGTACCCGCGCTGGTGTTGAGCAGGCCATCAGCCGCGGCTTGGCCTATGCCGCTTACGCCGACATGATCTGGTGCGAAACCTCAACGCCCGACCTGAAGGCCGCGAAGCATTTCGCCGACGCGATCCACGCCAAGTTTCCCGGCAAACTGCTGGCGTACAACTGCTCGCCGTCGTTCAACTGGAAGAAGAATCTGGACGATGCCACCATCGCCAAGTTCCAGGACGAATTGTCGAAGATGGGTTACAAGTATCAATTCATCACCCTCGCCGGCATCCACAGCATGTGGTACAACATGTTCGATTTGGCTCATGCCTACGCGCAAGGGAACGGCATGAAACACTACGTCGAAAAAGTGCAGCAACCGGAATTTGCTTCCGCTGGTCGGGGTTACACCTTCGTTGCGCACCAGCAGGAAGTCGGCACCGGTTATTTCGATAAAGTCACCACCGTGATTCAGGGTGGCGCCTCGTCGGTGACCGCACTGACCGGCTCGACCGAAGAAGCGCAATTCTAATCTGCCTTTTCTTCCCCCCTCTCTCACCCTCCCCTTCAAGGGGAGGATGGGATAGGGATGGGTTTCCCCGCAAAGCCTTTTCCTCTCCCGTCAGAAGGAATAAGCCGCATAACTTACGCGTTTTTTCTCTGCTCCTTTTACGTTCTTTGCGGTTAAAATAAAAGTTTGCTTCCTAACAACCGCTCTCTGATCGCAAACATGGAATCTGCCGCCGTCCTGTCTTCCGGCGCCACCGCCTTGTCTTCCGGCGGCGCTGCGGCCGCCGACATGGAGACGCTGGTTGCGCACACCATTCTGCAAGGTTTCGACGCTCAATACGGCCGTTTTCTCGAAATCACCGCCGGCGCTCAACGCCGCTTCGAAAACGCCGACTGGCCATCCGTCCAGATCGCGATGCGACAACGGATTCATTTGTACGACCACCATGTCGGCCTGTCGGCTGAATTGATCCGACGGATGGCCGGCGACAGATGTCACGATGCCGTCTTTCTGGCGCGTGTCAAGGAACATTACACCACCTTGCTGCCGAATTACCCGCGCTTCGAAATCGCCGAGAGTTATTTCAATTCGGTTTATTGCCGTCTGTTTGAGCATCGCGATCTGGCGCAAGACAAGATGTTCGTGTTCAGCTCGCAGCCTGAGTACCGTCGCCGCGATTTGCCGCGACCGATTTCCATCAACTTCCCGCTGGCAGCGGGCGTTGAAGAGCGCATCCGGGTCATTTTGCGCAACTCGCCGTTGCGCCTGCCCTGGGAGAATCTGCCGCGCGACATCGCCGATATTGCCGACGTTCTCAACCGCCGCTTTGGCCAGGACGCGCTGAAAAGCGGCGTCCTTGAAATTTATAATGAGGTGTTCTACCGCAATAAGTCCGCCTGGATCGTCGGCAAACTGCGTCTCTCTGACGGCATCATGTACCCTTTCTTGCTGCCGATCAGCCGCAGCGATTCCGGCGAACTGTATGTCGATGCCTGTCTCACCGAATTTAGCGACGCCAGTATCGTCTTCAGCTTCAATCGCGCTTACTTCATGGTCTATGCGCCATTGCCCGCCGCCACCGTCGAATGGCTGCGCGAACTTCTGCCACATAAAACCACCGCCGAGTTGTACACGGCAATTGGTTGCCAGAAGCACGCCAAGACGGAGTATTATCGTGAATACCTGCGCCATCTGGAACAGACGACGGACAAGTTCACCATCGCCCCAGGTACGCGCGGCATGGTGATGCTGGTGTTCACGTTACCATCGTACGATGCCGTGTTCAAGGTGATCAAAGACCGCTTCGCGCCGCAAAAAAACGTTGATGCCGACCGTGTGCGCGCCTGTTATCAGCTTGTCAAGGAACACGATCGCGTCGGTCGTATGGCCGACACCCAGGAGTACGAAAACTTTGCGCTCGAAAAAAATCGCGTCGACGACGAGTTGATGGCTGAACTGCAACGCGAAATTCCGGAAAAACTTGACGATCTGGGTGATCGCATTTTAATCCGCCATCTTTATCTCGAGCAGCGGATGATCCCACTCAACCTTTACCTCGATCAGGTCGATGAAACTGCACGCGCTGAAATCATTGACGATTACGGCGTCGCTATCCGCCAACTGGCGAGCGCCAATATTTTCCCGGGCGACATGTTGCTTAAAAATTTCGGTGTTACCAAAAACAACCGGGTCGTATTTTACGACTACGACGAAATTCGCTACATGACCGAGATGAACTTTCGTGCGATTCCGCCACCGCGTTACCCCGAAGATGAGCTCGCCGGCGAGCCGTGGTACAGCGTCGCCGAAAATGATGTGTTTCCCGAAGAATTTCGCCAGTTTCTTTTCAACGACGACACATTACGGAAAGCGTTCGAAAAACACCACGAAGACATCTTTCACCCCGAATACTGGAAGCGTTTGCAGCAACGCATCCGTGAAGGCGTAATCGAGGATTTCTTTGCCTACCGGCGAACGCAGCGGTTTCGACAGAGATAAACCCGTTTTTTAACCACGAAAAACACGAACTGCAGGGCGGGTTTCAAACCCGCCCTTTCCCCTTTTGTTTCACGCGAAGACGCGAAGAACGCGAACCCCCCCTTCAAAAGGGATGGCACGGGAGGAGATAGGGTCGTCAGGGATCAGAGGACAGATATCAAAAATGCGTCATTGCGAGGGACGAAGTGACGAAGCATTCCAGAAAATGTGTGCTTCGGAAAACACTGGATTGCTTCGCTCGCAATAACGAGTTCTTCGCGCCTTCGCGTGAAGTCATTCCCGGATGGCGCTTCGCTTCTCCGGGCTTGCTTCAAACCCCCGTCGCCTTCGGCGGCACCCCTTTGGAAAGGGGCTTTTTTCTTCGCGAGCAATAAAAAGGGCTGGTTTGAAACCCGCCCCTGCATTTCTATGTCTCCGCGTGAGAATTTCTTTGCGGGTTAATAACCGAGACCGTGCTTCGCTTGTCCAGACGGCCTCTGATTACCGTACTTCGGCGCGATTTTTGTACTTGCGCAGAACTTCCATTTGCGCCATCACTGCCGCCAGTTCGGCTTCAGCGCGAGCGAGGTCTTCTTTCGACGATTGGTTCGCCATCGCTTCTTCAGCTTTCTTTTTCGCTTCCATTGCCGCTTTTTCGTCGAGGTCTTTGGCGCGGATCGCGGTATCGGCGAGTACCGTCACCAAGCTCGGCTGTACTTCCAGAAATCCGCCTTGCACAAAGATCACTTCTTCCTGCTCTTTGCCGGGCAGCTTGAGCCGTACGGCGCCGGGTTTGATCTGTGTGAGAAGCGGCGTGTGACGTGGATAAATGCCGAGTTCGCCGCAGATTCCCGGTAAGGCGACGAATTCAGCCTGGCCAGAGAAAATCAATTCTTCGGCGCTGACAACATCGACACGCAAAGTGAGGCTCATAACACTTCCTTATTGCAGGGTTTTGGCCTTCTCGAAGGCTTCGTCGATCGCGCCCACCATATAAAACGCTTGTTCCGGCAGCTCGTCGCACTCGCCGTTGACGATCATGTTGAAGCCGCGGATGGTTTCTTTCAGCGGCACGTATTTGCCCGGCGAGCCGGTAAACACTTCGGCCACATGGAACGGCTGCGACAGGAAGCGTTGAATCTTCCGCGCCCGCGACACAACCAATTTGTCTTCCGGCGACAGTTCGTCCATCCCCAGAATCGCGATGATGTCGCGCAATTCTTTGTAGCGTTGCAGCATTTGCTGAACAGCGCGCGTCGTGTTGTAGTGCTCTTCGCCAATGGTGTGCGGGTCAACTTGCCGCGAGGTCGAATCGAGCGGATCGACTGCCGGGTAAATCCCCAGCGATGCGATGTCACGCGACAGCACGACGGTGGCGTCGAGGTGACCAAAGGTGGTTGCCGGTGACGGGTCGGTCAAGTCGTCCGCTGGCACATACACGGCCTGAATCGAGGTGATCGAGCCGGTCTTGGTTGAGGTGATGCGCTCTTGCAGCTTACCCATTTCTTCGGCCAGCGTCGGCTGATAACCCACCGCCGACGGCATCCGTCCGAGCAGTGCTGACACTTCAGTGCCGGCCAGCGTGAAACGGTAAATGTTGTCGACGAAGAGAAGCACGTCGCGGCCTTTGCCGGAACTGTCTTTTTCATCGCGGAAGTATTCGGCCATGGTCAGGCCGGTCAGCGCCACACGCAGACGGTTGCCCGGCGGTTCGTTCATCTGGCCATAGACCATCGCCACTTTGTCGAGCACGTTCGAGTCTTTCATTTCATGATAGAAGTCGTTGCCCTCGCGGGTGCGCTCACCGACCCCGGCGAACACGGACAAGCCGCTGTGCGCTTTGGCGATGTTGTTGATCAGCTCCATCATGTTCACTGTCTTGCCGACACCGGCGCCACCGAACAGTCCGATTTTGCCGCCCTTCGCGAACGGGCAAACGAGGTCGATCACCTTGATGCCGGTTTCGAGCAGTTCCGTCGAGGGCGACAGTTCTTCAAAGGTTGGCGCTTTCCGGTGAATCGACAATGTTTTTTCGGCGCCAATCGGGCCAGCTTCGTCGATCGGGCGACCCAGCACGTCCATGATACGCCCCAAACATTTGGTTCCAACCGGCACCGAAATCGGTGCACCGGTGTTCACCACTTTCATGCCTCGACGCAAACCGTCGGAGCTTCCCAGTGCGATGGTGCGTACGATGCCGTCGCCGAGTTGTTGCTGCACTTCCAGTGTCAGCCCAATTTCGTCCATTTTGAGGGCGTCGTACACTTTGGGCATGGCCTGGCGCGAAAATTCAACGTCCACCACGGCGCCGATGCACTGAACGATGGTTCCTTGGCTCATCTTTTTTAACTCCTGCTCGCTATCTCTTAACTCGTTAAACTGCTGCGGCGCCGCCGACGATTTCCGTCAACTCCTGGGTGATCGCCGCCTGCCGTGTCTTGTTGTACACCAATTGCAATTCGTTAATGACTTTGTTGGCGTTGTCGGACGCTGCTTTCATCGCCACCATCCGCGCCGACTGCTCCGACGCCATGTTCTCCGCCAGCACTTGATAAATCACCGCTTCAATGTAGCGGCGCATCACACCGTCCAGCAGCATTTTGGCGTCCGGCTCGTAAATGTAATCCCACAAACCGTGCTGTGCCTCGGTCTTGCGTACTTCGCCAGTTGGATCCCGAAATTCCGGCGGCACCGGCAGTAACAGGTCTTTGCGCGCCAGTTGCTTCATCGTATTGACGAAGCCGGTCGAAAACACATAAATTTCATCAAGGCGACCGTCGATATACGCATCGAACAGCGGCTTCAGCGGCCCAACCAGCCGATCAATGTGCGGCACATCGCCAAGTTGCACGACGCTGGACAAAATATTGGCGCCCATCCGCGACAAAAAACCCAATCCTTTATTGCCGATCGCCACGTAATCGACATCCAGCTTTTGCGCTTTCCACGCCTTGTGTTGCTGCAACACCATCCGCAGCAAGTTGGTGTTCAAGCCGCCGCACAATCCCTTGTCAGTAGAAATTACCACGGCGCCGATGCGCTTGACGGTTTCGCGCTTTACCAGGAACGGATGACGGTATTCGGTGCTGGCTTTTGCAACGTGCGACGCGATATACACCATCCGTTCGAGATACGGCCTTGAGGCGCGCATCCGATCCTGCGCTTTGCGCATCTTCGACGCCGCCACCATTTCCATCGCTTTGGTGATCTTGCGCGTGTTTTGCACGCTTTTGATCTTGGTGCGTATCTCTTTCGAGCCTGCCATTGTGTTCGCCTTCGTCCGTCCGTCTCAATGCCGCGTTTAGTACGTGCCGGTTTTCTTGAAATCTTCCAGCGCTGTCGTCAACGCTTTTTCGTCGTCGCCGCTCAACTCTTTCTTGTCCTCGATACGGTTCATCAGTTCGCCGTACTTGCTCTTCATAAACTGCCGCATCGCGCTTTCAAAAATCAGCGCCCGTTCGACCGGCACATCGTCGAGGTATCCTTTTTCGACGGCAAACAGCGTCAGCGCCATTTCAAAAACCTGCAACGGCTCGTACTGCGGCTGCTTCATCAGTTCGGTCACCATGCGCCCGCGATCCAATTGCTTGCGGGTCGCGTCGTCGAGGTCGGACGCGAATTGCGCAAACGCCGCCAACTCGCGGTACTGCGCCAGTGCCAGACGCACGCCGCCGCCGAGTTTCTTGATGACTTTGGTTTGCGCTGCGCCGCCGACCCGCGACACTGAAATACCGGCGTTAATCGCCGGACGAATACCAGCATTGAACAGGTCGGTTTCCAAAAAGATTTGGCCATCAGTAATCGAGATCACGTTGGTCGGCACGAACGCGGTCACGTCGCCGGCCTGTGTTTCAATGATCGGCAGCGCCGTCAATGAGCCGGTCTTGCCTTTGACCGCGCCTTTGGTGAATTGCTCCACGTAATCGGGATTGACACGCGCAGCGCGTTCGAGCAAGCGCGAGTGCAAATAAAACACGTCGCCCGGATACGCTTCACGCCCTGGCGGGCGGCGCAACAACAGCGATACTTGTCGGTACGCCCACGCCTGTTTGGTCAGGTCGTCGTAAATGATCAGCGCATCCTGCCCGCGATCGCGGAAGTATTCGCCCATCGTGCAGCCCGAATAGGGTGCAATGTACTGCATCGCCGCCGAGTCGGATGCCGACGCGGCAACCACGATGGTGTATTCCATCGCGCCGTGTTCTTCCAGCTTGCGAATCACGCTCTTGATCGACGATGCTTTCTGGCCGATTGCGACGTAAATACAGATCAGGTCTTTGCCTTTCTGGTTGATGATGGTATCGACCGCCACCGCCGTCTTGCCGGTCTGACGGTCGCCGATGATCAATTCGCGTTGCCCGCGACCGATCGGCACCATCGAGTCAATCGACTTCAGCCCGGTCTGCACCGGCTGCGACACCGATTGCCGCGCGATCACGCCGGGCGCGACTTTTTCGATCACGTCGGTCATCTTGGCGTTGATCGGCCCTTTGCCGTCAATCGGCTGACCCAGCGAATTCACAACGCGCCCGATCAACTCCGGCCCGACCGGCACTTCCAGAATGCGCCCTGTACATTTGACGGTGTCGCCTTCGGAAATGTGTTCGTATTCACCGAGCACCACGGCGCCGACCGAGTCGCGCTCGAGGTTCAGCGCCAGACCGAAGGCGTTACCGGGAAATTCCAGCATTTCGCCTTGCATCGCGTCCGACAATCCGTGAATACGGCAGATGCCGTCAGTCACGGAAATCACGGTTCCCTGTGTCTTGATCTCGGCACGGGTGTCGAGATTCTGGATCTTGTTTTTAATCAGTTCGCTGATTTCAGAAGGATTCAACTGCATGGTGTCCTCATCATGCCCTCAGGGGCATCGCTTTCATTCAAAAAGTCAGGCATGTAACTCGCGCGCCATCACCGCCAACCGGCCTTGCACAGAAGCATCTATCACCGTGTCGCCAACCGTGATCCGCGTACCGCCAATCAGCGCCGGATTGACGGAAATCTGCGCGTCCACCTTCCTGCCGGTATGCTTCGCCAACGCCGCCCGTATTTCGTTTTCCTGCGTTGCATCAAGCGGCAACGCCGTTTCAATGGTCGCCTCGACCGTGCCTTCCGCCGCTTCCTTGCGCTGCAAAAACAAGGTTTCGATTTCCGCCATCAGCCCGATCCGACCAGCGCGCAACAGCACTTCCGCCAGGCGCTTTCCGCCGGCATCAAGCGCGTCGCCGCACACTTCGGCAAACATTTTCATCTTGGCGGCAACGTCTGTTTTCGGATTGTTGAGCAATTCGCGCACCTTCGGCGCTTCGCTTACTGCCCGCAACAACGCCAGCGCCGACTGCCAGTGCGGCAGCCTTTTTTCCTCAGCCGCCAACGCAAACACCGCTTCGGCGTAGGGGCGGGCAACGGTCAATCGTTCAGCCATGGCAGCGCCTTACAGTTCCTGTTTCAGCGCCGACAACAAGTCAGCGTGCGCTTTCGCGTCAACTTCGCGCTGCAAAATTTTCGCCGCGCCGGCCACCGCCAAATCTGCCACCTGGTGGCGCAAAGCTTCGCGCGCCCGCGAAACTTCCTGATCGACCTCGGCGCGCGCCGCGACCATGATGCGCTCGGCTTCGTCTTGCGCACTGGCCTTGGCCTGATCCAGCATTTCGGCCTTCAGCTTTTCGCCTTGCGCGATGATCTCGGCGGCTTTCCCCTTGGCTTCGCGCAGCAAGTCGGCGGAACGCTTGGCGGCCAATTCCAGATCGTGCTTGCCACGTTCAGCAGCCGCCAGCCCGTCGGCAATTTGCTGCTTGCGCGCTTCCAGCGCACGGATGACCGGCGGCCAGATAAACCGCATGCAGAACCACACGAACAAGGCGAACATGATCGTCTGGCCGAGTAGGGTCGCATTGATATTCATGCAAAAACCTTTTCTCTCATGGTGAGAATGACAATACGCGACGGTGCGCCGACGTTATTTCGCCACAGCGAACAGGACGTACAGCGCGATACCTACAGCGATCATCGGCACCGCGTCCACCAGGCCCATCACAATGAAGAACTGAGTACGCAACATCGGGATCAATTCCGGCTGGCGCGCCGCGCCTTCCAGAAAACGGCCGCCAAGAATGCCGATGCCGACAGCAGCGCCCAGGGCGCCCAAGCCCAGCATCAATGCGCCGGCGATATAGAGCAGAGGGCTTACAAGTTGTGCGAGTTCCATCTTTTGTGTCTCCTGTTAAAAAATCAAAAATGCATTCGGGTTAATGATGTTTCTGATGCGCCATGTCGAGATAGACAATGGTCAGCGTCATGAAAATAAACGCTTGCAGCGTAATGATCAAAATGTGGAAAATAGCCCAACCCAGCGACAAGATCACTTGTGAGCCAAACAGCGTCATCCCTGTCAACGAGACGCCCACCCAGGCGCCGCCCATCAGCGCCAGCAGTACGAAGATCATCTCGCCGGCGTACATGTTGCCGAATAGCCGCAGCGCCAGCGAAATAGGCTTGGCGATCAGATTAACCAATTCCAGGAAAAGGTTCACTGGCAAAGCGTATTTGCCGAACGGTTGCAACGTCAGTTCACCGAGAAAACCTCCGACTCCCTTGACTTTGACGCTATAAAAAAGCACCAGAAAGAAAACGCCGATCGCCATGCCAATGGTCGCGTTCGGGTCAGTAGTCGGCACCAGTTTGAAATGGCTGACGCCCAGTTGTTGCATCACCAACGCGGTGTAGTCTATCGGCACCAGATCCATCAGATTCAGCAGAAAAATCCAGACAAAGATCGTCAGCGCCAGGGGTGCGACCAGCGGATTGCGGCCGGAGAAAGACCCGCGTACGCTGCTGTCAACGAATTCGACAAGCCATTCGATAAAATTCTGTGCGCTGCTAGGAACGCCCGCCGTGGCTTTTTTTGCCACACGGCGGAGCAGGTAGAGAAACAACAGCCCCAGCACCAGCGAAACACCAAAGGTGTCCACATTGAGCGCCCAGAAGCCCATTTCTTTCGCCTCGTCCGCACTGTGCGCGCAATGAATACCGCCCTCTTGCAAACCACAGGTCAGGTTCTGCAGGTGATGCCGGATATACTCTGCCGAAGTCAACGCTTCCGTTGTCATTTTACTTTCTCAACCCTCATCCAAACCGGAGCAGCCAACCAAACCGCCTGCCCCCCCAGAAATCCGACCAGCATCCAGAGCGGTTCAAGCCCCAGCACCCGGAATCCAACGAACAACATGACCGCCACCCACACAAACCGCTCAAACGCCGTACGGTAAGCCTGCCGCAGAAACCATCCTGCGCCAGCCTTCTTATTGCGGCGTCCCTGCTGAAACCGCCAGGCAAGAAACAAGGCGCTTAGCAAAACAATGGCGCCACCAAAAACAACCGCCTTTGCCGCCGAATAAGAGGCAGCAAAATAAACAATCACCGCACCTATGGCCGTTATCGCGCCCTGCCATCCGACCAACCGGCGGTATTCAGCCAGCACGATGCGCCCCTGACCCCATTACATCGCCCGACTCAGATGAGCGCAGCGATAATAACAAGAGGTCTGTTCGTTGTGAGCGGTCATGGCGCGTATTGATCTGCAATATCCCTGCTTTTGTCCGCCCGTCTTTTCCAACAGGCTTACTCAAATAATCGCGGAATTGTAAGGGCTTTTATGGCGTCCCGCAACAGTTTTGACGCGTTACAAAAAAGAAAGGTCTATTTCGGCGAGCGCAATGCGCTTGGTATTCCCAACCCTTGTGTCTCGCGCAAAAATCACCCGTTTACCCATAACATCAAAAGGGTTTTCGCCGCTATGCGCAACCTCTTGCCCGGCTCAATGAGCGAAGGTGTATTCGTAGGTAGAAATCATGGGGACATCGGTAAAACGATCTTCGCCGTACCCCTATTGGATGAACGAGACGGAATCATAAATTTTGTCCTCATAAGTCGCCCGCACGTGGCGAGGATCAGCGCCCGTGTGCTTTATTCTCAAACGATTTAATAGGAAATTATCAGGATTGGAAACGGCTTCTATTTCGATGACGCGACTCAACTCATCATATTGAAAAACTTCGACCCTCTGGTCTGTCCGCCTGTGGTTTTTATTCAACCTCTTTTCCCCGGGGTCGCCAGTATCGCCCGTGTCGTCGCCCGACGCGGTTTCTTCCTGGTCTCTAATCCCTGATCACGGATGCGCCAACCGTTGCGCCTGCGGTATCAACTGCTGGTAGGCCTCTTCCGGCAACTCCGTTTTCCAGTAGCCCGACCATTTCGCCGCGCCGATCACGCCGCCGACCACAACAGCGAGCAACAATGTCAGCAGCGCGCCCGATAATGCCCGCCGCCGCCAGCGGCGGTTAATCCCCTGAGCATCACCATTGGCGGCAACTTCTTTGCCCGGGCGCAGCGAAAACTGCAATGCATCCTGCGCCGGACACACGGCCACGCACGACAGACAGGCGGTGCATTCAGCGGAGCGAATCTGCATTTTCCGATCGACCGGCAACTGCGCCGGACAGGCTTTCGCGCACTTGGCGCAATCAATGCACGCCTCGGCATCGCGCCGGACTTTGAACGGCGACAGCAACGACAGCAATCCCACCAGCGCGCCATACGGACACAGATAACGGCACCACAAATTCTTGATAAAAACGCTGCCGACGATTAGCACCAGGATCGTGATCAGCGCGGCGTTGCCGATATACCGAAAGAAGTTCAGCATTTTCACATCGACGATCAACCCGTACGGCGACAACATGAAAAACGCGATCGCTTCCGCCGTGCTGACCACCACGATATACAGAAACGCCGCCATCAAAAGATACTTGAGCGCCCGCAATGGCAGATCGAGCCAGCGCGGCACGGGCAAGTTGCGCCCCAACATCCATTGCCCCAATCTCCACAAGCCCTCTGACAAGGTACCGACCGGACACAGCCAGGAGCAGAACGATTTTTTGAACAACAGACTGATCAGCAGAAACGCCACCAGTAAAAACATCGCCGCCGCGTGAACAGGAGGAATCTCGAGCGTCATCAGCGCATACTTGAGGTTCATCAACCCGGCGATCGGTAGCCAGCCTTCGACGCCGTCCGGACGCGCCACCTTGAACGATGTTTCGCCGGTTTCGTAATACCGCACCCAGAGATAGAACTGCACGCACAAAAAGACGTTCAATAAAACAAAGGCGATTTGCGTCGCATGCCGCCAGGTTCTGACATTGCGTCGGTCAAACCAGGGCATCCGTCCGCCCGCCATGCCCGGTCGCCGGATCAGAATTTTTTTGGCGCGTTTCGCCGCCGCCAGCGCCTCATCGTCATCCTGCCGGTAATCCTCCAGCACAGATGTTTCCAGCGTGTTCTTGTCTTGCGCTTCCGTCACTTTGCCCCCGAACGGGTCAATCACCAACTGTGCAATTTAACACAGAAAACACCTTTTAGATATATTTTACAGAGTGCGAGAACGACAACGCGACCAGGTACTGACAACAACACCCTTCCCCTGCGTTCCCGCGCTTTCGCGCGAAATGTTCAATGGCTGCAAACGTGACTCCCGGCGGTCGTAAAACCATCGCCGCAATGATCGAATTTTCCGCGCGCATCGAGAAAGTCGATCAACTCTGCCGCAGTCATGCCGTCGGCCGAGCAGGTATGAAAGCGCGCATCGGTTCCAAATTTCTGATGAATGGCCACGACCAGGCTTTCTCGCGTCCATGTTTTACCCGACGTGATCATCATCTCCATTACTTCATGGCCATGCACCGATTCCGTTTTTCTCATCGTTTTCCCCCTCTGTGTTTGTTACCGCAGTTTTTCCAGAATCCCGTCCAGTGTGTCGAGATTCGCGTAATGAATAATCAGTTTGCCCGCGCCTTTTTTGCCGGTTTCGATTTGCACTTTGGCGCCAAGTTGTTCCGACAGTTCCGTTTCAAGTCGCGCGAGATCGGCGTCGCGCGTCACGGTTTTTTTCTTGACCGGCGGACGCAGCATCGCGTGCACCAGCCGCTCGGCTTCGCGCACGCTCATACCTTTTTCGACGATACGCGACGCCGCCATCGCCTGTTGCTCGTTCGGCAAAACCAACAGCGCCCGCGCATGTCCCATTTCCAGTGCGCCACTGTTCAATTGAGCCTGCACCGACTCCGACAACTGCAACAACCGCAACAAATTGCTCACCGCGCTACGCGAACGGCCCACCGCTTTGGCGGCGTCCTCATGGGTCAACGAAAATTCGCCGATCAGGCGCTGCAAACCCTGCGCCTCTTCAAGCGGATTCAGGTTTTCGCGCTGGATATTTTCGATCAACGCCCAGGCCAATGCTGTCTGATCAGGAATCGTTTTGACCAGCACCGGCACTTCTTTCAGTCCGGCGCGCTGCGCGGCGCGCCAGCGCCGCTCGCCAGCAATGATTTCATAGCGGTTGTCACTAACGGCGCGCACCAGTATCGGTTGCATCAATCCTTGTTCACGAATTGACTCGGCCAATTCGTTGAGCGACGCTTCATCCATTCGCGTGCGTGGCTGATATTTGCCCGGCTGCAAGCGCGCGATCGCCACCGTTTGCAGTTCCGACGCCTGCGCGCTTGCCGCTTCGTCTCCCGGCGGGATCAATGAATCAAGGCCGCGGCCTAGTCCTTTGGGTCTTATCATTTTTGTGCTCTATGCGTTCTTTGCGGTTAAACCTTTTCTATCGCAGCCGCCGCTTCCAGCCGCCGCAGCATTTCGCCGGCCAGCGTCAGATACGCTTGCGCCCCCTTCGACGCCGGATCGAGTTTGAGTGCCGGCACACCGTGCGACGGCGCTTCTGCCAGTCGCACATTGCGCGGCACAATCGTTCGGTAAAGTTTGTCGCCGAAATGGCGCGCCAATTCGGCGGCGACATTTTGCGCCAGCGTGTTGCGCGGGTCGTACATAGTACGCAGCAACCCCTCGATTTCCAACCCCGGATTGAGGTGCGCGCGCACTTTCTTCAGTGTCTGAACGAGATCGGACAAACCTTCGAGCGCGTAGTACTCGCACTGCATCGGGATCAGCACCGAATCGGCTGCGCAAAGCCCGTTCAGCGTCAACAACGATAGCGACGGCGGACAATCGAGCAGGATAAAATCGTATTCTCCGGTAACCTGCGAAATCGCCGTTTTCATCTGCGACAACGCCTCGGCCAGCGCATCCTTCAACCGCGTTTCGCGGTCGGGCAATTCCACTAACTCAATCTCGGCGCCGGCCAATTCGCGGTTGGCGGGAACAACATCAAACCCTCCGGTCGGCGAGGCTTTTCTTACGTCAACGATCCCTTTTTCACCGAGCAGGACTTGATATACCGTCTCCGTCATCTGCCGCTTGTCGAGCCCGGCGCCTGTGGTCGCGTTACCCTGCGGATCAAGGTCGATCAGCAACACCCGCTGTTTCATCGCGTGCAAACTCGCCGCCAGATTTACCGCCGTCGTCGTCTTGCCGACGCCTCCTTTCTGGTTGGCGATAGCGATGATGCGAGGAAACTTATAAGCCATGCACACGCTCCAACAAAATCAAATGCCGACGAGCGTTGAGTCCGGGTACTGTCAACGCCTCGACCGCGCGAACCTTTATATCCGTCGGCAACGCCGCGATTTCCGCCTCCGGCACCGCTCCCTTCATCGCCGCCCAAACCCCGTGCGACGCCAAAAGATGACGGCTGCCCATAATGAAAGCAGCCAGATCGGAAAACGCGCGGGAAACAGCAAGATCATAACGCATCGGCGAATCCGACGCCTCCTCCCGCAAGGTTTCGACCCGCGCCGTCAACGCCTGTGCGTTGGGAAGCCGCAACTCGGCTATCGCCTGCGCAACAAATGCTGTTTTTTTCTGCACCGCATCGACCATTGTCACCCGCCAAACCGGGCGCGCCATCGCCAACATCAAGCCGGGAATGCCGCCGCCGGAACCGACATCCAGCACCTGCGCCATTGGCTGATTTGCCAATACCGGCGCCAGCACCCAGTCGAGCGTTGGCACAATCGCTAACGCATCGAGCACATGATGCGTCAACATCTGCTCCGGCTCGCGGATCGCCGTCAGATTGTACGTCCGGTTCCATTTTTGCAGCAGCGCAAGGTACGCCAGCACTTTTTCGGCGATCCCGTCCGGCAACAACGCCCCCAGCGCGTCAAGTTGCTTGTCTAGCGAAAGATCCCGCGAAAAGGACGGAGAAGGAGATTGGACAGACATGGGCGCTCCGAAAACCGGCGCATTGTAGCATTTTCGTTTTGTTTCAATGGGGTAGCGCTTGCCAGAAGCATCGCGACGGTTTGCCTTGCCCCCGCGTCCGTGCGCGTATGAACCCCAAAAGTCATTTTGGTGTCTGTCGTTGCCTCCCAGCGTTGTTCTTTGTCGTTTTCTTCGCTTATCGAAAAAACGACGCGCTCCTCTTTTCCCAGCCACAACGGCAAACGGCTTGAGACAGGAAGGAGCAAAAACGCGACCGCGCCACCAAAAAGAAGTGCGGGAACGAGCATCATGGCTCTTTTATATCTGAGAAAAATCACTCCACTCACAATAGGGAGGCATGCGAATGAACCAGAAACCCTTGCTTGTTATGCCTTTTCGATCAAGGGTGATGCTGAGTCGCCTTTGATAAAAGGAAAGCGCCAACAGCAACAGCCCTGAAATAAAGAGAAAAAAGATAATAAATCGAAACGCTTCACTTACTTGAAAATCCGTGTTACCCATGACGGTTCGAGCGATTAACGCGATCAATAAAAAGATTGTTCCGCAAACAAATCCTGTTTTTATCTCTTTTGGCGCATAGACAAAACGATATTCAGCGCGGGTCGGCTGAAAGCCCTCTCTTTCTGTTGTCCGCGCCTTTCGTGGGTTCTCCATGTTGTGCTTTTTGCGCGCTCTGCGTTCTTTGCAGTTAATCTGGACGCCTTTCTGTTCCCTGACTCCTGACTTCTGATCCCTGACCCCGCAATCGCTTCAAATGCACCAGCAGCAACGAAATGGCAGCCGGCGTGATGCCGGAAATCCGCGATGCCTGGCCGACGGTTTCCGGTTTGTGGGCATTAAGTTTCTGGCAGACCTCGCTCGACAGTCCGCGCACATCGCGGTAATCCAGATCGGCGGGAAGGCGAGCGTCCTCCTGCGCTTTGGCGCGGCGGATTTCTTCCTGCTGCCGCACGATGTAGCCTTCGTATTTAAGGCTGATTTCGACTTGTTCGGCAACGTCGACAGAGACGGGCGCAGTGGCGCTTGTTGCTCCCCCCTCTCCTTGAAGGGGAGGGCTTCTACCGTCGCGCTTTCCCGTCCCTTCGAAGCACCCTCTCTCGCAAGGGGAGAGGGTAAGACCATCAAACCAAGACATCAGTGCCGCATGGGTGATGCCCGGCCGCCGCAACAGGTCAGCAAGCGCATACTCTCTCTCTAACGCTTGCCCAAAGAGATTTTCCGTTTCGGTCCTGGCAATGATCTTGGGGTTGACCCAGGTCGATTTGAGCCGTTCGAGTTCTGCCGCCACTGCGTCGCGCTTACGAGAAAACGCCTCCCATCGTGCATCACCAACAACGCCAAGTCTCCGTCCCTGTTCCGTCAACCGCATATCGGCGTTGTCCTCGCGCAGTTGCAGCCGGTATTCGGCGCGTGAGGTGAACATCCGGTACGGCTCGGTGACGCCACGGGTGATCAGATCGTCGATCATCACGCCCAGGTAGCCCTCGTCGCGTGATGGGCACCAGCCTTCCTCACCCCGCACTTTGCGAACGGCGTTAATCCCTGCTAACAGACCGAGCGCCGCTGCTTCTTCGTAGCCGGTCGTCCCATTGATCTGGCCGGCCAGGAAAAGCCCCGGTAACGCTTTGAGTTCCAAGGTTTTTTTCAGTGCTCGCGGATCGACGTAATCATATTCAATGGCATAGCCGGGGCGGAGAATGTGCGCGTTTTCACAGCCCTTCATTGAGCGCACCAGCGCCAGTTGGACATCGAAAGGCAATGACGTTGATATGCCGTTCGGGTAGATTTCGCGCGTTTGCAAACCCTCTGGCTCCAGAAAAATCTGGTGTGCATCGCGCTGTGAAAAGCGCACGACTTTGTCCTCGATCGACGGGCAATAGCGCGGCCCCGAACTGGTAATCACGCCCGAAAAAAGCGGCGAGCGATCGAGGCCGCCGCGAATGATTTCGTGAGTGCGCGCGTTGGTATAGGTGATCCAGCACGGCCGTTGCGACGGGTGCATCATTCGATCGCCGAGAAACGAGAAAACCGGCGTTGGTGTGTCACCCGGCTGCTCCTGAAGGATTAAAAAATCAATGGTACGAGCGTCCAGCCGTGGCGGCGTTCCGGTTTTAAGTCGTCCGACCGGCAACGTCAATTCCCGCAGCCGCTCCGCCAACCGTTTGGCGGCAGGATCTCCGGCCCGTCCGGCCTCGTAATGCGAAAGCCCGACATGCACCAATCCGGCGAGAAAGGTGCCGGTTGTCAGCACCACCGTTTTTGCCTCGAAAACGACACCCACCTGCGTTACGACACCACGGACTACGCCATTTTCGACGACCAGATCATCTACCGCCTGCGCAAATAATGATAAATTCGGCTGATTTTCCAGTCTTTTCCGAATCGCGCTGCGATACAGAATGCGATCCATCTGCGCCCGCGTTGCTCGTACCGCCGGGCCTTTGCTCGCGTTCAGTATCCGAAACTGGATACCCGCTTCATCCGTTGCAAGCGCCATCGCCCCGTCAAGCGCGTCAACCTCTTTAACCAAATGCCCCTTGCCAATCCCGCCAATGGACGGGTTACACGACATTTGCCCCAAAGTTTCCAGGTTGTGCGTTAACAGCAATGTTTTTACGCCCATCCGCGCAGCCGCCAGAGCTGCCTCTGTTCCCGCGTGTCCCCCACCAACGACAATAACGTCAAACCGCTCCGGATATTTCATTTTCTAACTAATGGTTCCACGTGAAACATTTTCATCATTGTACCTTTGTTCCTTAGCCGCTCCGTTACGGGTTACCCCTCTCTTTTGTTTCACGTGAAACATTTTCTTTTATCTTTTTTTGTTTACTCTTCTTACGATACAATCATACTTTTATTAACGTCGCTTGTGCGATGCGTTCTGTCCCTGCCCGGCTGCCCATTCTTGACGCAGTTAAAGCGATCGCTTGCCAGTTGATCGTTTTACACCATCTGGCCTTTTATGGTCCGATGTCAGATACTGCTTTCTTTCTAGCGCCAGGTTTATTTGTTTGGTTAAGCCAATATGGCCGAATGGCTGTACAAGTTTTTTTTGTTATTGCTGGTTTTCTGGCTGCGCGCCATTTATTTTCTCTTGATGCCGATTCCTTTCCTTTCTGGAAAACCGTTGGTCGCCGTTATTACCGATTGATCATTCCTTTCTCTGCGGCAATGCTCGCGGCCATACTGGCGGCGGCTGTCGCACGTTTTTTTATGGGTGATCACTACTCTATACCTGCCCCGCCCTCTTTCTTCCAATTTATATTGCACCTTCTTTTGGTTCAGGACATTTTCGGAGTTAATGCGCTTTCCGCTGGCGTTTGGTATATCGCTATTGATTTTCAACTCTTTTTTGTCACTCTTTTGATTTCTTTTCTCAGTTGGCGTTTGACAAAAGACGTTTCTCTCCGGTTTTTCCTTTGTTTTTTCCTTTTGGTTTGTTTAGGTTTAGCTTCCCTTTTCTACTTCAACCGCGACGAAAAATGGGACTGTTCTTTCCTTTATTTCGCCGCATACTACATTTTTGGCATTGTCGCGTACTTGACTGTTTCTAAGGCAAAGCACCGTCTATATATTATCGCGAGCATTTCCAGTTTGGTGCTTATCACCATTCTCGCCCTCAGCCTTGATTTCCGGGTACGCATCATCGTTGCGCTCTGCGCGGTACTTTTTTTTATAATTTTCTTTTATGTCAAAGAGTTACGTAATTATCCTCAAAATACCTGGTTACAATATCTGGGTCAAATCTCTTATTCCATTTTCTTGATCCACTTTCCTGTTTGTTTAATCATCAACAGCCTGTTTTACTATTGGGCGCCGGACGATCCTTCCATCAACTTTTTTGGTCTTTTTGTTGCGTGGGGAAGCAGCTTGCTTTGTGGTGCTTTATTTTTTCATTACATAGAACGAATCGTTTTTCAAAAGAGACTCTTTCCAAACCGTATTACTCAGAGGTAAGAAGACTTTTTGAATAAAGAAGCGTCACTTCTGAATTCAAACAATCAATGAAGTATAATTTGTGGATGACGCTCTTTTTTTTTATCAAGAGAAAAGCATCCTGAAATCGTTCACATGGTTTCTTGTATTTATCCACAAGGACTTGGCGATTCAACAGCTTGTTTTTTAAGAAGATAAAAAGTTGTCCTCGAAAAAACACTCCTTTATTATCTATTACTATATTTATCAATGAAACTAGATAAGATTGCAAGAGATGAACTTCTGAAACCTTTGTCATCGGTTTCAGGAATTGTCGAACGTAAACATACGCTACCTATCCTGTCTAACGTATTGCTCGAACAGAAAGAGCAACGCTTATGGATGACCGCCATGGATATGGAGTTGCAAATATCGGCGTTTTGTGAAGTGCCGGAGTCTTCACCGCAAGCCATAACAGTTTCTGCTCGCAAGTTACAAGACCTTCTTCGCGCTTTACCGGATGATGTTGATGTTTCTTTGGAGACACAGGGCAGCAAGATGATGGTTAAAGCGGGACGTTCGCGCTTTAATTTACAAACACTGCCAGCGGCGGATTATCCGAGGTTGACCCTTGGAGATACGCAACAAGCAAGCATCACGCTATCGCAAAAATCTTTAAGATCTTTGTTGCGCCAGGTTGAATTTGCGATGGCTCAGCAGGATATTCGATATTACCTGAACGGGATGTTATGGGTTATCGATCAAAGCTCTGTGCAATTGGTAGCGACTGATGGGCATCGTCTGGCATGGGCAAGTTTGCCGGTTAGCGGTGTTTTTACGCGTCAAGAAGTGATTTTGCCGCGTAAAACAGTTATGGAATTGGGAAAACTGCTTACTGATGATGAATCACTGGTAACACTGGATATTTTATCGAATCAAGTACGATTTCATTTTGGTTCGACTGAGATTATTTCTAAAGTGATCGACGGTAAATTCCCGGATTACAATCGAGTGATCCCGGTAGGATATACGCAACATATCGAAATTTCCCGAATGGCGTTTCTGACGGCATTGCAGCGCGCAGCGATTTTATCGAATGAGAAAGTACGTGGCGTGCATCTCAATCTTACTAAAAACGAAATCAAGATTATTTGCAGCAACAACGAGCAAGAAGAAGCTGAAGAACAGCTTGAAATTCAATACGATGGAGAAGATTTAAGTATTGGTTTCAATATTACTTATTTGCTTGATGTATTACAGCGGTTAAACAGCGAAAAAGTGATGCTTTCGTTTGGCAACGCTAACGACAGTGCTTTGCTGACTGTCCCCGATCAATACGATTATAAATATGTTGTAATGCCGATGCGCATTTAAATAGTCTTAAGTAAAAGCAGAGAGCAGCGCCGAGTAAAAAGAAGCGTTGTTTTCTAATGAAAAGCTGTTATGATTTTGATGAAGCTTTAAGAAAGAAATAATACAAGATGAATGTTCCTCCCAAGCCGGTAAAAGATTACGACTCGAATAGTATTAGAGTGTTAAAAGGATTGGAGGCCGTTCGCAAGCGTCCAGGTATGTATATCGGTGATACATCCGATGGAACTGGATTGCATCATATGGTGTTTGAAGTGCTCGACAATGCGATTGACGAAGCGCTGGCAGGGTACTGCGATGAAATAAAAGTTATCATTCATAGCGATAACTCTGTTTCGGTGATTGATAACGGCCGCGGTATTCCGACCGACATCAAAGAAGATGATGAAGAAAAACGATCGGCGGCAGAAATCGTTATGACCGAATTGCACGCGGGTGGGAAATTCGATCAGAACAGTTATAAAGTTTCCGGCGGATTGCATGGTGTTGGCGTCTCGGTGGTTAATGCACTCTCTGATTGGCTGCGATTACGGATCTGGCGCGATGAAAAAATACATCAAATCGAATTCAGGCGTGGCGCGGCGGTAGCTCCGCTGTCAGTAACCGGAAAAACGGAACGGCGCGGCACGGAAGTTCATTTCATGGCATCGCCGGAAACCTTCGGCAACGTCGAATACCATTACGATATTCTGGCGCGGCGGCTACGGGAACTTTCTTTCCTGAATAACGGTGTCAAAATCGAGTTGCTTGATGAGCGTGATGGGAAACGTGAAAATTTCGCGTTTTCCGGCGGTGTGCAAGGTTTCGTTAAATACATGAATCGCGCCAAAACAGTGTTGCACCCGCATACATTTTTCGCTGTTGGTGAAAAAGAAGGCGTTACAGTGGAAGTGGCGATGCAATGGAACGATTCTTACGGCGAGAATGTTTTGTGTTTTACCAATAATATTCCGCAACGCGACGGCGGCACCCACTTGACCGGCTTGCGGCAAGCGATGACGCGAACGTTAAACAATTACATTGAAAAAGAAGAGATTTCCAAAAAAGCGAAAGTGGAAACCACCGGCGACGATATGCGCGAGGGTTTAACGTGCGTGTTGTCGATCAAAGTACCGGAACCTAAATTTTCATCGCAGACCAAAGACAAACTGGTGTCGTCGGAAGTGCAACCGATTATTCAGGAAATCGTTGCTGGAAAGCTTGCGGACTTTTTGCTCGAGTACCCCAACGACGCCAAAACGATTTGCACCAAGATCGTCGAAGCAGCGCGGGCGCGCGAAGCCGCACGCAAAGCGCGCGAGCTGACGCGCCGTAAAGGCGTGCTTGATAACATGGGGCTTCCCGGAAAACTCGCTGATTGTCAGGAACGCGATCCGGCGATGTGCGAGTTATACCTCGTCGAGGGCGATTCGGCGGGCGGCTCGGCCAAGCAAGGGAGAGATCGAAAATTTCAAGCGATTTTGCCGCTACGCGGTAAAATCTTGAATGTAGAGCGCGCACGCTTCGACAAAATCATCAGCACCCAGGAAATCGTCACGTTGATTACAGCGCTGGGCACTGGTTTCGGCAAGGACGAGTACAATCCGGAAAAGCTGCGCTATCACCGAATCATCATCATGACCGACGCCGACGTTGACGGCTCGCACATTCGCACGCTGCTGTTAACGTTTTTCTATCGGCAAATGCCGGAGCTGGTCGAACGTGGCCACATCTACATTGCGCAGCCGCCCTTATTCAAAATCAAACAGGGACGTGAAGAAACCTATCTGAAGGACGAACACGAACTTCGACAGCATCTGCTGAAAAACGCGTTGAAGAACACGGAGTTTGTTCCGGCGCGAAACCGACCGGCGTTCAGCGAAGAAGCGTTGGCCAGCCTGGCGCGCGATTACCTGATGGCGGAAACGGCCATTGAGCGCTCGTCGCGGCTGGTTGATGAAGCGGTGCTACGGGCCATTCTCGAAGGCGTGCACGTTGATCTCGCCGATGAAACCGCGGCGAAGAACAGCGCGCGGAAATTGAGCGAAAAAATCAGCGACAGCACGGTCACCATAGAGGCGCGGCACGAGGCGGAGAACGGCGCTTGGCAGTTGACCATCGAGCGAACGCAACACGGCGCGTTGAGCACTACCGCGTTGACCCGCGCTTTCCTGGAACGTGCCGACAGCGCGATGATGGCGCAAGTTTCAAAAACGCTGGAAGGTTTGCTCGGAGAGGGCGCTTGCGTCAAGCGTGGTGATAAACAGAAAACGATCCGCTCCTTCGGAGAAGCGATGGCGTGGTTGCTTGAAGAAGCCCGCGCGTCGGCCAGCATCCAGCGTTATAAAGGACTCGGCGAGATGAACCCAGAACAATTGTGGGAAACAACGATGGACCCCAAAGTTCGCCGCTTGCTGCGCGTTCAAATCGAAGATGTCGTTGGTGCCGATGAAGTGTTTGCGACGTTGATGGGCGAGAGCGTCGAGCCGCGGCGGGAGTTCATCGAAATCAACGCATTGGGAGTGCGCAATCTCGATATCTGACAACTACGGCAGGGTTCATGGAACGTTGCCTCAGCCACAAAGCGTGCGATGAAAAAATTTCGGTTGTCCAAAGAGCAGATCAAACCATTGGCCGAGGGCTACGGTGGTTGCATTGCCTCGGATATGATCACCGTTGATGGCTACCCGGTTCGTTTTATGTATCGTGAAGAACCGCATAATGATCTGGATAGCGGTTGGCGCTTTCTGTCCGGTTACGAGGACGATGCGTATATGGAAAATTCGGCGAATCATGCGGTCTATGAAGTGAACACGATCGCCAACTACGATCCGAGCATCATCCCGTTTCTTGATGCGCCTGAAGGCAGCGCCTTCGAGAAAACGCCTGAGTCAGAGCGGTTTGTGGACGTGACGGACGAAGCTCCGCAAGAGTCCTGACCGTTTTGTTTAAAGCGGAAGAAAACCGACGATCAATAAACCAGCGATAGCCGGTAGCCGCTGGCGGCGAGATCGGAGCGTAATAGCAAACGCAAAACCTGATCGCGGCTGGCGGGAGCGCCGGTACGGGTGTCGGTAGCGCGAACCAGATATTCTTCCGGTACGAAAAAACGGCGCGCCAATAACTGCGCTTGTGTGTCAGTCAATTCGAGCGACAAGCGTGGATAAGCAACGGGTTTGTCGCTGCGATTGCGCAGCGTGACCGTCAGCAAAAGCTGCCGCGCGTCGTGTGGGTCGGATTGCAGATCGGAGGCCTCGATGGTCAGCGCGTCGATATTTTGCAGCGGTTTGATTTCACAGTGGAGCCAGCGGCAACCAAGCGACAAGGTTGGTGTTAACTTCGGATAGGCGTTTGCCAGCTCATCGTGCAGAAAAAAAACGGCTTGCGCGGCCAGTAACGCAGTCAATCCCGGCAACGAAATCAGATAGAACAATGAGCGACACCAGCGCGGCAGGTGCAGTCGTTGCCAGATCGTCGGTTTTTTGGCGGGGTCGAGCACCAGCGTCAACGGGGAGGGTTTGTTCTTGCGGGGCTTTTTTTTACGCCGCGGTTTTTCCTCTGCCGTTTCTTCGATGGCGAAGGAGTCTTCTTCTGCTGGCGGTGCGACGCTTTCCTCGCGCGCGCTGGCACGCAACGGGGGCTCAACGCGCGCGGTGGTTTCAATCTCCGCGGCGGGCTGTGGCGCTTTCTTCGTTTCGGCCGACAAAGAAGCAGCGCGAGAGGAGGGAGGGTGCGGCATTACGGTGAATGCGCTTTCCGGCGCTGGAACAGGATCGCGCAAAGTCATGGTTTCGCGCTGTATCGGTTCCATACCGGGGCCGGGGAGGCGCTCTCCCTTGAAGTTCACCAGCGCCGCGAACGCATTGAAAACGGTTCGGCACTGGCCGCAGCGCGCCTGCCCTTCGCGTAACGCCAACTGTTGCGACGTGATACGGAACGTCGTGCGACATTGCGGGCAGCGGGTAAAGTGGATCGTTATGGGCACGGTCGAAAAAAGAATCTCGAAAAAAGGGAGCGCAGGGGAAAATATTATATTTCATTTTCGTTATAGGGCCGCTTTTTCTTACGGAGCGCGGACATCATGAGTCTGTTTTGGCTTCGCGGCTGGCAACTTCGGCCAGCTCCAGCCATTCTACTTCCATTGTCTCAATCTCTCTGGCGATTTCGCGCTGTCGCACCAAAGCTTCCGTCAGGCGCGCTTTAGCGTTATCGAGATAAGCCTCCGGCGATGCCAGCCAGTGTTCCAGCGAGGCGCGTTCGGCGCTGAGTTTTTCCAGGATTTTTTCGATTTCGTTCTGTCGTTTGACGAGCGGCGCGCGCCGTTGCCGCGCTTCTGCGTCGAGACGTTTTTGGGTTTTGCGATCGGGGACGAGGTTGTTGGTGGGCGGCGCGGTAGCAGAAGCGCTGATCGCATCGTTGTTGCTCGCGCCATCGCTTGCTTCATGGCGCAGATGGTCGAGCACAAACCGGCGGTAATCATCGAGGTCACCGTCGAACGGAGCGACGGCGCCTTGATGAACCAACCAGAATTCGTCAACGGTCGCCGACAGCAAGTGGCGATCATGGGCGACGACGATCAACGCGCCATTGTATGCTTGCAGCGCTTCGGTCAGCGCTTCGCGCATGTCGATATCAAGATGGTTGGTTGGTTCGTCGAGGATTAGCAATTGCGGGCGCATGTAAACGATCAGCGCCAGCGCCAGCCGCGCCCGCTCTCCGCCGGAAAATGAGGCGATGGTTTGCGTGGCTTGTTCGCCGTGAAAAGCGAAGCCGCCGAGGAAATCGCGCAAGGTTTGTTCACGCGCATCGGGATCGAGACGTTGCAGATGCAGCAACGCCGATGCTTGCGAATCAAGGGTATCAAGCTGGTGCTGCGCGAAATAACCGATGCGCAGATCACGCGCGGTGTGCCGCGAGCCATGTAATAGCGGCAGACGTCCGGTCATTGACTTGATCAGCGTCGATTTTCCAGCACCGTTGGGGCCGAGAAGCCCTAGACGGGAATCAGAGAGAATGCCGCATTCTATGTTTGGCAACACCGGCGCATCAGCGCGATAACCGAGATCGGCATTTTCCAGTCGTAGCAGTTGACGGGTACGCGAATCGCTCAGCGGAAAGCTGAACGAGAAGGGGCTGTCAACATGCGCTGCTGAAATGCGCGTCATCTTTTCCAATTGTCGCAACCGGCTTTGCGCCTGTTTCGCTTTGGTCGCTTTGGCGCGGAAGCGATCGACGAAGCTTTGCAGGTGTGCGATGGTGCGCTGTTGTTTTTCAAAGGTCGCCTGCTGATTGGCGAGCGCGGCAGCGCGCTCTTGTTCGAAGAGAGCGTAATTGCCGCTGTACGTTTTCAGCGTGCGCTGATCGAAATGAACGATGGTGTCAACGATGCTGTCGAGAAAATCGCGGTCATGAGTAATCAGCAGCAAAGTTCCGGGATAACGGCGCAGCCAGTCCTCAAGCCACAGTACGGCATCGAGATCGAGATGGTTGGTCGGCTCGTCGAGCAGCAGAATATCGCTGCGGCACATCAGCGCCTGCGCCAGATTCAGGCGCATCCGCCAACCGCCGGAAAACATGTTGACCGGATCGTGGTGTTGCGCATGGCTAAAACCCAGCCCCGCCAACAGCTCACCAGCGCGGGCACGGGCGCGGTAGCCGTCGATCGCTTCAAAGCGGTGGTGCCATTCGGCAAGAGCAAGGCCTTCTTTTTGGCTGTCGTGGTGGTTATCAAAGGCGGAGCCTTGCAAATGGGCAATGGCGGCTTCGACCGTGCGCAGTTCGCGGTCGCCGTCGAGCACATAGTCAAGCGCCGAGGTGGCGACATTGGGCGTTTCCTGTGCGACGTGTGCGATGACCGCGCGCTTCGGTAGTAACACGTTGCCACGCTCTGGCGATAGAACGCCGCGCAGCAACGCGAACAAGCTGGTTTTGCCGCAACCGTTGGCGCCGATGATGCCGACTTTGTGATGGTCGTGGATCATCAGACTTACATCGTCGAGCAGGATTTGTGCGCCGCGCGCCAGCGTTAAATGGTCCAGGCGGATCATGGTCTTACTCTCCTCCTCTCTTGAGGGAGGGGGGTTGGAGGAGAGAGGAGAGTTTAAAATCGTAATCGATGATGAGCGGCGCGTGGTCGGAAAAACGCTGCTCCTTGTAAATCGACGTCGCCCGCGCTGTTGCGGCGATAGCTGGTGTGGCAAACTGGTAATCAAGTCGCCATCCGACATTCTTCGCCCAGGCTTGCCCACGGTTCGACCACCAGGTGTATTGCTCGGGGCGTGGATCGAGTGTGCGGAACACATCGACCAAGCCGGTTTCCGCAAACATCCGGTCGAGCCAGGCGCGTTCTTCCGGCAGGAAGCCGGAGTTTTTCTGATTCGATTTCCAGTTTTTGAGATCGATTTCCTGGTGCGCGATGTTCACGTCGCCGCAAACGATCAATTCGCGCCCCGCGTTCGCTGACGTAGCAATGAGCGAGCGCAGATGCGGCAAAAAGCGATCAAGAAAGCGGTATTTAGCCTGTTGTCGTTCTTCGCCGCTGGAACCGGACGGGACATAGACGCTGACTACGGTAAGCCCGGCGAAATCGGCCTGCAAATAACGCCCTTCGGCATCGAACTCGGGGTCGTCGAAACCGAAGCGCGGCGCAAACGGTGCTGAAGCGAGCAGTCCGACGCCGCTGTAGCCTTTTTTCTGCGCCGGCAGAAAGGCTGTGTGCATCCCATCAAGCGACACCAGAGTTGTCGGAAGATCGTTGAGACCCGCTTTCAATTCCTGAAGGCACAAGACGTCCCAGGGTGACAACCGGGTCAGCCAGTCGGACAGCCCCTTACGTTCGGCGGAGCGAATGCCGTTCACATTGAGAGAGATAATACGCATAATTGTGGAAATCGTGCAACAGGCGACAGGATACAGGAAAGAGAAAGCAACAAAAGGCCTCTGCGGATTGCTGCGACCTGCGAAAATAACATCCAGGGGAGAAAATCTATTAATGACACGAAATATGCGGGAATTATTAAATCGGTTTCCCGCCGACGCGCTCCGGCGGATAGGGGTGTCGTGGGTAACGGAGGGCAGCACGGGGGGATGACCGGAGAGGGTACGAGGATGACAACAATAACAAGACAAACCGCCACAACGCTTTTTCTGGCGCTGGCTCTTTTTGTGGGCGCTGGCGTCGCTGTTGCGCAACAGTCGCAGCCCGGCGGCAAAACCTACAAATGGGTTGACGAAAAAGGGGTTGTTCACTATAGCGACAAAGCGCCGCTGGAGGCCGTCAACCGCGAACAGACGGTTCTCGATAAACAAGCGCGAGCGGTAAAGAAAATTGAAGCGACGCTTCCTGAGAATCAGCGCAAACTCAGCGATGAAGAAATAGAAAAGCAGCGTCAGGAACAGGTGCAGAAAGAAATCGCCGAACGCAAAGATCGGGCGCTGCTATCGTCGTATTTGAAAGAAGAAGACCTGGATCTGGCTCGCGACCGTGCCCTTTCCACGCTGGATGCGCAGATCGAGGCAACGAAATTGGTGCTAGCTCAGCAACAAACGCGGCGCAAGGAATTGCTGGAACGGCAGGAGAGAGGAAACGCGTTGCCGGCAGGTGAGTTGGAAAATCTGGAAAGCGAGATCGCGGTTCGTAATGCATCCATCGACCGCAGCCGCCGCGAAAAAGAAACGATATACGCCAAATACGAGCGCGACAAACAGCGATGGCGCGAACTGAAAGAAGCGGAAAGAGCGCGGATCGAGGCGGAAAAGCAAGCGAACAAAAAATAAAGATCGACAACAGAACAAGCGGAGGGTCGGGGTTTGCAGGCGCGCTTCGACCGGTGCGGGCTAGGACTCAAGAATTCTCGAAAAGTCCTCTATATAACCCAATAACAAATAGGGGCTGTTCCGTATCACTTGTTTCAACTCGCCCCACATCTGTGTATTTTCCGCTTGCCCATAAAGAGTCATGAGATCGGCTATCAGCCGTTCCAGTTTTGCGGGGTCGATTTTGTCCTCCCGAATAAATCCCAACCACCCCGCGCCAATTCCGAAAAAACGATAATCGTGATCGTGCAACAAGCGGATAACGGCATGGTTGTCAAAAATATCCCAATCACAGGAAAAATAACCGTTCGGTAGCCCGGCGATCAGCAAATCATCTCGCGCCACCGGAAGTTTTTGCACATAGACCGCGTCATCGAGCACCAGGTCAGGGTGGCGGTTGATTTCGACAAGTGCCGCGATGTCCTCGGGCAAAGAAGTGAGCCCTTTTTCGCCGACATCACGCCAATCGCGACGTAACGCCGGGTCGTCCAATTGCGCGGCCACATACGCCAGCTCTGCCTGTTGGTACTGTGCGACAGACGCCGGATCGTCCATATCGTAATCCGCGTCGTAATAAATTTCATCGCTTTCGCGGGCGTGTCCAGACGTGTAGAGGCATTGGTTGATGTCGTCCAGCGTGATGAGATATCGAGCGCCGGGATCGGTTTGTTGTTCCTGCCGCACGAGTTCGAGGACGGCGCTTAATGAAGAGGGTTCATCTATCCTGAGCAGGCTGAAGCTGTCCACCGTTCGGAACGGCGCAGGCGTTGACGGAGTGAAGCGGGTGATGGTCATGGACATAGATATTTATGGCGCTGAAGAAATGAACGCGAACACCGCGACGATGACGGCTTGCGCCAGGGGCACGCGTTGGCGCGAGAAGAAATGGTCGCAGCTCCGGTCATAGATTACCATAAGGAGGCGCTGGCGAACCCTGGCGATCAGGTGATAACGCCTGCTGCTCCATATCTACGCCACGAGAGCAAGAGAAAGGAAGAAAAAGGAAGAAAAATCGGGAGGGTGACGTACAATGTGCTTTTTTGGCAGACGTTATGCATCTTCACATTCTCGGCATTTGCAGCACTTTCAAAGGCGGCGTTACGGCGCTGGCGCAGCAACAGGAACACACCGCTTCCCGCCGGACGATATCCGCGCGCGCGCGCCAAGGGGCGCTGGGTCTGCTGGCGGCGGTCACACTCATGATCTCGTCAACGTACGCCGGTAACTTGCCGGATGGCTGGGCGGCGCGCGCTGAAAACAATGGCGTCACCTTTGCGCCGGTCAGGATGAGCCCCGGCGAAAAGCTCGAAATCTGGGTCGCTGACGCGCTGTACGAGACGCCGCAGGACGGCAGCCCGCAAAACCGACTGCTGCAAATCCGTCGGCAGGCAGGTGCGATGCAGGGCGACAAGTGTGAGCCGGCGGAGATAACGCAAGCGGGCGTAGTCACGCAAGGCTGCACCGAAGGCAACGCGGCGTTGCAATACATGTTGCTGCCTTCGCCCGCGGGCGGCAACAAGGTACAGTTGCTGCGCATCCGCGCCGCCGGAGGTGAGGGGGTGATGACGCGTTACGGCGAAGGCTTTCAGCAAACGTTGCAAAGCGTGATGCGGGGTCAGACCCAAGCCATGCTGCGCAATGATAACCAAGTCCAGACACAACAACGCCGCCAGAGCCAGCCCGAGGCGCAACCTCAACGGGCGCGGCAGGAGCAACTGGAGCGCGGTTACGCCGCGCAGGGCATCCGTACCGCGCCTGGTCAGGGCGTGCGCGACAGCGACATTGCCGCCGTTTTCGTCAGCGCACAGGTCGTTCATAACCCCGGCGAGACGGTCAAGCGCGATCTGCACACCACCTGGCTGCTGTTCAAGGATGGCACCGGCTATCAAAACGAAATCCCGCCCGACGAACTGAATGTCAAAGTGTCGCGGCAACTGGAGCCGCAGCGCTGGGTTCAATGGCGTAAACCGCTGCTTGGCAGCAGCTACGAGATTCGCGGCCCGGGAGATAGCGGCTGGCGCAGTTTGTCCAATGGCAAGGGCTGGTTCGCGCAGCCGGCACGCTCCGGTGAGCGCCTGAACGGTGTTTATGAACGCACCGACGGTTGGGGCAACCAGTACAGTCTGCGCATCAAGCGCACCACGTGGCGCTTCAGCGGCGACGGCGCCTTTGATCTTACGTTGTACGGCTACGGGGGGATCACGCAAAGAAGNGGCGGGGGCACGTCTTTCAGCCATATTTCGGAGACGCAATCCGACGCCAAAGGCACCCGCAGGAAGAGCGGTACGTCGTCCTCCAGCGCGCGTATCGGCGCCGCCAGTTCCGATGGCGTCAGCACCAACGCTGCCCGCAACACGAACGACGGCGCCAGCCGCCGTGGACGCTACCGACTCAATGGCTGGGTGCTGGAAGCCGAACGCGACGATGGCCAGCTGGAGCGCCACTTCGTGACCTTCCAGGGAAGCGACCGTGCCGTGATCGACATTGACAGCGCGCCTCTTTACGTCAAAAAACAATGATGCGTGACCGACGAAATTCAAGAGCTTGCATGGGCCGGGAGGGGACAAAATGAAGCGCCAGCAGCAAGCGTTACCGGAAACCCAAAACACAGCGATTGCGCTGCGCGCCATCTCTGCCTGCCGCACTATTGGTTAGCGGGGGCTAGAAACTAAAATGGCAAACCATTTCCATATATTTACAGCTTCGGACGCTCACATAGGGTTTCTTGAACAGTGTTCATCGGAAACACTTTATGACTATTGTGATGGCAAAAGGCCCGCGCAGGATCAGCAAAACTTACCCTTCGACTGGCCAACTTCACCGTTAAAACCTATTGGCCCATCGAATGCAATTAATAGAAATACGGACTTATATCATTGGATATTGAACGGCACATCCGAGCCGGTGCAGGGCAGTGGTTCTATTTTTCAAACATGGGCAGTCGTTAATCACTCAGCAATCGACCTGACGGGCGACGGTGTGCTCTTTGCGCTTAAAGCCGACCAACTGCCTGAGTTAGAGGCATTGGCTGCAAAAGTTGACCAAACGTCCGTTCAAAAAGCCTTTTCTGCCTGGCTCGCCAAAAAAGGGAAAAAGGTAGCGCTTGATCCCGAAGCTTGTCAGCCTTTTGTCGAAGAATTCCAGGAGTTCGCGCATCAATTACGAAAAGCCATTACCAACGGTCAAGGCTTGATATGGATTCCACGGTAGCCGAAAAAGCGTCGGACATTTTGCTTACTCCAAGCGGCTTCGCTGTTGACCAGCGCGGGCGTTAGGTTGGCATGATGGCGACTCAACAACGCAAGCGGCACCAACTCAGGCAGAGCATGTGCCCAACGCCGGCCGGGGCCGTTCCTGTGAATAGCAAGGCTCTCGCACCGTACAACAGCTATTCCTGGCCTGAATTTGTCACCCTGGGCTATTACGTCGACAAGCCGTTTACGTGTCGCGATTGCGGCTCCGAGCAGGTCTGGCGTGCATCGCAGCAAAAATGGTGGTACGAAGTCGCCAAGGGCTTTGTCTATTCGACCGCTGTTCTATGTCGTGCGTGTCGCCGCAAGGAACAGAAGCGCAAGGCTGAAGCGAGAAAGATACACATGGAAGGCCTTGCCAATCCGCCTGATGGCCGGGGTTCGCAAGCGCATCCCGACGTATGCGAGTTGAAGGCAGATGATGCAACCTGCAGAAGGCGGGCGTGATGGCCCGTCCGTCGCGTTCGGCCCGGGTTATCCGGCGTCGATGCGGATTCCGCTGCGCAAGCTTTATCTGGCCAGAATGGCCGCGATCTATCCGGCGCTGGCGGCGTCGGGGGTTGCAGTGGTCTATATGCTGTGGCGATGGTCGTCGCTTCTGGCGCTCGACCCGTCCATGGCCCCCTATGGGGCCGTGACGGTGGCCTTGATCGTGGTCGCTGCGCTTTCCATCGTGGGCGGTGGGTTACCGCTGATCGGGTTCGGGCTGTACTATCTCGCGTCCGGGGGTGTCAGGGTGGCGAAGGGGCAAACCGGGCTTATTCTTGATGCCGGCGGCTACACGGATGCGACAACGATTCAGTTGATGCCCGTGAGAATTCCGTGGGGGAATGTCCGTTCCATTGTCACGGAAGCCAATGAAGGGAATCCCCAGTCTTGGGTGTGTGTGTACTTGGAGGATGATTCGGTGTACCAAAGCTATTCATTCTTCAGGCGCCTCATGACGCACATGACTTATATGACGTTCATGAGCCGTGTGAGAGAAGAGATCCGCCGGCGGTTTCTTTGGCGCGAACCCGACTATCGGTCGATGATTGAAGCGGGTCTCCTGGGCCGCGAGAATGTCATCGTGGCCATTGGCCTGCCGGTAGATGCCGAAAGCCTTGCCGCGCTCATGAATTCCTATTTGTCGGCCTGGCGCAGGGGGCACGTCATGGACAGCGGGCCAAGCGGGGACTCGGAGGAACAATAAAAATTTGGATGCCTTTGGCCAAGAGCTTGTCCAAGATAATAGGGATATGAATAACTCACGAACGCGTTTTGCTTGACGCTCCAGAAACCATGAAAAATCCGATTTCGCAAGAAATGCAAGCAGCTTTTGTTATTGATGATTTCTCAACAATGAGAAAACTCATAATCGATGGCGCGGATGTCAATTCGGTTGACGCCAGGGACGGAACAACCATTATGGAGCGCGCAATAGCGAACAATGATATCGAGATGGTTAAATTCCTGATCGCGCATGGTGTTGACTTGAATAAACCCGGTCCCCGAAAGATGACGCCACTGCATGTTGCGGCAGATCTCATATTTACTGAGGCGGGTAAATTATTGCTTGACGCGGGAGCATGGGTGGACCCACTGGATCAGCATGGAGCGACGCCATTGGCTTACGTAATCTCCAGCAGACAAGAAGGGTTCCTGGAGATGGCCCAGCTTCTAATTTCCTATGGAGCTAAAAAAGAGATCACAAACAAGGAAGGGGTTCTCTTGATAGACGTTTATAGCAAGCTCTATGGGGATAATGTATTAAAAACGCTATAAAACGCTCAATGGTGCTCGACGCACGAACCGGGCAGTCCGCGGTCGGGGCGAGCCGGCGATCAGACAGGCGACAACCGAAACCATCTGGTGCGATGCAAAGGTGAAAATATCGATTGCTCGATGCCCGAATCATAGTCCGGGAATATGTTGTCGCGCAATCCGCCTTGCGAGCGAGGCGCCCCCCTGACGTACAATGCGATTTTTCGGCGGGCGGTCATGCATCTTCACATTCTCGGCATCTGCGGCACTTTCATGGGCGGCATTGCGGCGCTGGCGCAGCAGCAGGGGCACACCGTCACCGGCTGCGATGCGCAAACGTATCCGCCGATGTCAACGCAGCTTGAAGCGCTCGGTATCGCGTTAACGTCCGGCTATGAGGTTGAACAACTCGATACAGTTGCTCGCGACGCCGACATTTTCGTGATCGGCAATGCCTTGTCGCGCGGCAACCCGCTGGTCGAAGCGATTCTCGAACGCAACCTGCCCTACACTTCCGGGCCGCAATGGCTGGCCGAGCAGGTGTTGCGCGCTGCCACTCCGCAGGGGCCGCGCCATGTGCTTGCCGTTGCCGGCACGCATGGCAAAACGACGACCGCCTCGATGCTGGCCTGGATTCTCGATTGCGCCGGTTTGCAGCCCGGCTTTTTGATCGGCGGCGTGCCCGCCGGTTTTCAGGTGTCGGCGCGCTTGACCGACAGCTCCTTCTTCGTGATCGAGGCCGACGAATACGACACTGCTTTCTTCGACAAGCGATCGAAATTCGTTCACTATCGCCCGCGCACGGTGATTCTCAACAACCTCGAATTCGATCACGCCGACATCTTCGCCGACCTCGCCGCGATCGAGACCCAGTTCCATCATCTGGTGCGCACCGTGCCTTCGAGCGGGCGATTGATCGTCAACGCCGACAGCGAAGCATTACAGCGCGTTCTGACGCGAGGCGTGTGGAGTGGCGTCGAACACTTTGGTGGCGGTGAAGTGATGCCGTCGCCGGAGTGGAAACTTTCCGCTCCTGCCCCTCTCCCCCGCGGCGGGAGAGGGGAAAACCTGATCATCACCCCCGAAAACGCGCGCAAAACCTTGTCGCTGCCGCAACCCGGCGCGATGAACGCAATGAATGCATTGGCCGCGCTTGCTGCCGCACGCCATGTCGGCGTCGATGTCGATGTGGCGCTAGCCGCGCTGGCGTGTTTCCCGGGCGTGGCGCGGCGGCTGGAGTTGCGCGGGCAAGTTCGCGGCATCGCGGTTTACGACGATTTCGCGCACCACCCGACGGCGATTGCCGCTACGCTAGAGGCTCTGCGTAGCCGTATTGGCAACGCCCGCCTTCTTGCCGTTCTTGAGCCGCGCTCAAACACGATGAAGCTCGGCACGATGAAAGCGGCGCTGCCCGACAGTCTGCGCGATGCCGATGCTGTTTACTGCTATGCCGCCAACCTCGGTTGGGACGCTGCTGCGGCGCTGACGCCGGTGGGCGAAAAAGCGCGAACCTTCGATACGCTCCCCGCGTTGCTCGACGCGCTCGCTGCCGACGCCCGGACGGGTGACCACATCCTTATCATGAGCAACGGCGGTTTTGGCGACATCCATCAAAAGCTGTTGGCGGCGCTGTCATTGCATAGTGACCGAGGCGCAACCCCGCTTGCCTCGCGAGGTGGGTAAAAACGCGACCATGACGGCTTTGGCAGAACGCCCGTCAAAAGAAGGACGGCGATGGCATTTTTACGTGTTGCGGAAAGGGGAATCGGTTAAAATTCGCTGTCTGTAACTGTTTTTATAAAGGGCTTTTCCCGGCGTCTGTGAGAGCAGTTGCGGTTTCAGGGGGGGTGTGAGGAGCGTAATCCGCCATGGCGTGGCCTGAATTTTCTTTTCGTCGCTGGAGCGCTTGGGCGCCCGCAATGACCGATGCCGAGACTTGGCAGGCTTGGGCGCGCGAAGGAACATCGCTTGTCGCCAGTGAAGAAACGGCGCCGGTAAAAGCGATGCCGCCGCTGCTCCGGCGACGGGCGCAACCATTGGGTCGCGCCGCGCTGGAGGTGTTATATGCGCCGACGTTGGCTTACGCCGATCAACCGATCGTTTTTTGCAGTCGCCAAGGGGAAATCGGTCGCGCGGCGGCTCTTTTACAAGAGCTGGCGGCAAAAGGTCAGGCTTCGCCGCAAGAATTCAGCATGTCGGTGCATAACGCCATTCCGGGACTTTTTTTAATTGCGCAGCGATGTCGGGCGTCGGCCATTGTGCTGGCCTCGGAAAACCAACTGATGTTTTCCGGCATTGTCGAAGCGTTGGCCCAGCTTACCGAAGGCGCGCCGTCTGTGATTTTGCTGTTTTGCGATGCGCCGCTGCCGGCGCTGTTTCGTTCTTTTTGCATCACTGAGCCGGCGTGCTTCGCCTTCGCGCTCGAGATGACGAAGGGAAAGGACTATCGCCTCGCCCATACCGGGGCGGCGCCTTCTACGGTAACCGCGCCCGCGCCGGAACCCGTTTCCGCGCTGCCGCTGCTACGCTTCGTTCTCGACGAAACGCAAGGCGTCTTGCCGTTGACCGGAGCGGCGGACTGGCAATTGTTGCGTCTTGAGTCGGAGGTCGGCCATGCCTGAGCGCTTGTTGTCGATGACCGCGCCGGCGCGCGTAGAAGAGGGGCGACGCTTTTCGCTGGAGCGGTACTGGCGTATCGCGGCAACGGGGTTTTGCTTTATTTTGTTCGGGCTTTACGGGGTGCTCATCTCATGCCTGGTGTTTCCGTTGTTGTGGCTGCTGGTGTGGCCGCGGTCGCGTCGCCAGAGGTGGGCGCGCGATGTGGTGCACTGGGCGCTTCGGTTTTTTTGCTATGTCATGACGACGGTCGGCGCGATCAGCTACGAAGTACACGGCCGAGAAAAGCTGCAACGTCGCGGCCTGCTGGTGATCGCCAACCACCCATCGTTGATCGACGTGGTGCTGTTGATGTCGCTGTTGCGCCAACCCGACTGTGTCGTCAAAGCGGCGGCTTGGCGCAATCCGTTTATGCTTGGCCCCGTGTCGTTGTGCGGATTCATCCGCAACCAGGATGGCCCGCAACTGATCGACGACTGCATCGCATCGGTGCGGCGCGGCAGCAATCTGATCATTTTCCCGGAAGGCACCCGCACTCGGATAGAGGGGTTGCTTCAGCGACGGGTCAATCCCTTGCAGCGCGGTGTGGCCAATATTGCGGTGCGCGGGCAGTTGCCGGTGACGCCGGTGGTCATCACCGTGACGGAGCCGATGTTGACCAAGCAGCAGTCCTGGTATCAAGCGCCATTGCGGCGACCGCATTTTGTGTTGACTGTGTATGATGATTTGACGCCGACGTGTGCGGGCAACACCCCGCCGGCGGTGGCGTCGCGCGCCTTGACAGAGGCGCTTTCCGATTTTTTTAACCAAGAGCTGAAAAAAGATGTCCGCCCTGATTGATGAAATTAAAACCCTGATTATCGAAACGCTGAACCTGGAAGATGTTACCGTCGCCGACATCGACGACGATGCGCCGCTGTTCGGCGAAGGACTCGGCCTCGATTCAATTGACGCGCTGGAGCTTGGCGTTGCCTTACACAATAATTATGGCCTGACATTGTCGGCAGAAGCGGAAGAGGCAAAACAACATTTTGCCTCGGTTCGCCATCTTGCCGCCTACATCGAGGCTCATCGCAACCGTTGATCTTCAAGGAAACGCAATGTCTTCGACCATGTCCAAAGAAGAAATCCTCGACTGGATGCGCAAAGTTTTACAGGAGCAGTTCGAGATTCCTGCCGCGCGCGTAACGCGGGAGGCAAACCTGTATCAAGACCTCGACATCGACAGCATTGATGCGGTCGATCTGTTGATCAAACTGAAGCAATTGACGGGCAAGCCGATCTCGCCTGAGGTGTTTAAACAAGTGCGCACCGTCGGCGATGTGGTGGATGCTGTCCACGCGCACTTGCAAGAAAGCTGACCACCGGCACACCACGGAGCTTTGCTGATGCCGACGTTTGTCGTTCCGCTGCTCGGGGTTGCCTTGCCGTTGTTTTTCTGGTGGTGTTATTGGCAGGGGTGGCCCTTCTGGCTGGGCGGTTTTCTACTGCTGCCGCTGGCGTGGCGGCGGCACGGCATCGGCAGTGTGCTTGGTTGGCTGGGGCCGTGCGCAGCGTTGCTCGGCGTAGCGGCATTGCTGCTGCGTTCATCGATGTCGTTGCTTTATTATCCGGTGCTGGTCAACGCAGTGTTTCTGCTGGCGTTCGCAACGAGTCTTTTTCAGTCGCAAACGCTGGTCGAACGGCTGGCGCGCCGACTCGATCCCGAATTGCCGCCCGAGGGTGTTCGTTATACCCGAAAGGTCACGTTCGCCTGGTGCATCTTCTTCATTGTCAACGGAGGTGTCGCCTGGTGGACAACGACGCAACCGATGATCGTCTGGACGCTTTATAACGGCTTGATCGCCTACGTAGCGATGGGCGTGATGTTCGGCAGCGAATGGCTGATTCGCCGCCGTGTGATGCGTCGCTTTTCCCCAATCCCCCCAACGGTGCCCCATGAGTGATGCGCTACAGGCAATCTTGCCGCCGCTGCTGCTGTCGGCGCCGGCGGACGGCGTCGTCTTTTATCGAAAGACAGAGCCGATAACGTACGCGACGTTTCGCGCCGATCTCGTCGCTGCCCGGCAGGCGCTGATGAAGCTCAACGCGCCGGAAATCGTGTTGTACGACGCCGATGCTTATGCGTTCGCTGTCTGGCTGCTCGCTTGTTGGCAGAACGGCCAAACCGCTTTGTTGGTGGCGGAAGATTTGCCGGCAACGCGCACAGCTCTTCCGTTTCCCTGGGTTGGGCGTTGCGAGGGCAGCGCTCTGCCCGACTGGTTCGGCGCGGCGGGCGGCACAAGCGCGTTTCCCGGCTCACCGCCGCAGTTCGATTGTGCTGGCCTGGTGGTTTTTACCTCCGGCTCCAGCGGTGCGCCGAATCGTATTTTCAAAACGCCGACGCAGTTGTACCGCGAAGCAGTGTTGCTACAACAAATTTTCGGTAAAGACGTGCCTCCTGAAACCCGTTTTGTCGGCACCGTACCGCATCAGCACATGTTCGGATTGCCGTTCCGGCTGATGTGGCCACTATGGGCCGGTTATCCGATCATCAGCGAAGTCTACCGTTATCCGGAAGAGCTGTTGCGTCTGGAACCAGGCCAGCATGTGCTGATCAGCAGCCCGGCGACGTTGAAACGCCTGGCGCAACTGGATGCCTTTTTTTCGCCAGCCACTTTTCTGGCGGCATTTTCTGCGGGAAGCCCGTTGCACGACAGCGTTGCCGCTGTCTGTGCGTCGCGGTTGGCGACCTCACGAGTGGTCGAAATCTACGGCAGCACCGAAGCGGGCAGCATCATGCACCGCATTGCTCCCGGCGGCATCTGGCGGGAACACCCGGGCGTCACGCTGGCACTCGATGAACACGGCTGTCTTAAATTACGCTCGCCGCTCTTGGCCGACGAAGACTGGTTTTTCACGCAGGATACCGCCGTACGCGACGACAACGGTTGGCGGTTGACCGGTCGCGCCGATCGCGTCGCCAAGATTGAAGGACGACGCGTGGCATTGGATGCGATTGAAACGGCGTTGCTGGCGTTACCCGAAGTGGCCGAAGCGCGCACGGCGGCGCTGTACGGGGAGCGCGACGAAATTGTTGCCGCCGTGGTGTTGAGCGACAGCGGCCGCGCGCAACTGCAAGCAGTGGGCAAGACCCGTTTCGATCGTTGGTTGCGGCAAGGCTTGTCGGCGTCGCTTGAGCGTATCGCCATCCCGCGTCGTTGGCGTTATTTGTCGTCGTTGCCCTGCAACGAAATGGGCAAAATTACCACCGCCGAGATCGTGCGCTCGCTCGAGCGCCAGGCATTGCCGCCGTTCACGGTTGCTGCGCGAGGGGAACAAGAGGTGGTGTTGACGCTGGCGCTGTGCGACTGTGTGCAGGCGTTCACCGGGCATTTTCCGCAGCTGCCGATTTTGCCCGGCGTCGCTCAAATCGATTGGGCGCTACGGTTGGCGCAACGATACTTTCCTGTCGAAGGGCGTTTCTCCGGTTTCCGGCAGCTCAGGTTCCAGCGTATTTTGTCACCCGACGACAAAGTATCGCTGACGCTTCGTTTTTCCCCGGAGAAAAAAGAGGTGCATTTCATCTATGCTTCGGCGCATGGGGTGCATTCGCAGGGGCGCGCGTTGTTTACTCACCCTGCCATCGTGCCGAATAACGCACCATGAAACCCGCTGCGTCTGCGCCGGTTGCCCTTGTGCCGGTCTATAACCACGCTGCCACCGTCGGCGCCGTGGTGCAAACGCTGCATGATTTAGCGTTGCCGGTGATTCTGATCGACGATGGCTCCGACGCCGAATGCGCGGCGGCGCTCGATAAGCTGGCTTCTGTGCCGACAACTTCATTGCTGCGGCTGCCGGTGAACGGAGGCAAAGGCGGCGCCGTCATCGCCGGTTTGCGTGCGGCGCACGCGAAGGGGTACAGCCACGCATTGCAACTGGATGCTGACGGGCAACACGATGCTGCGGCGTTACCGGCGTTTCTCGATGCGATGCGCGATGCGCCGCAGGCGGTGATCGTGGGGTTCCCGCGTTACGACAGCAGCGTTCCGGTTGGTCGGCTGTTAGGTCGTTATGTGACGCACCTCTGGGTCTGGATCAATACCTTGTCGTTTCGCATTCGGGACTCGATGTGCGGGCTGCGGATTTATCCGCTCGCTGCGACGTTGCCGGTGCTCGATGCGATGCCGTCACAGAGCCGGATGGAATTCGACACCGAAATTCTGGTACGTCTTGATTGGGCGGGCGCGCCGATAAAAAACCTGCCGGTTTACGTGCATTATCCGGCGAATGGCGTGTCGCATTTCCGGATCGGGCGCGACAACGTGCGTATCAGCTGGATGCACACCCGCTTGTTTTTTGGAATGTTGTGGCGGATGCCGAAGTTGATCGCTCGCCATTTCCTTGCCTCGGAGCGACGCTGATGCATTGGGCGCAAATGCAGGAAGCGGGCGGTTTGGCAGGAATGCGTTTTTTGCTGCGCGTTTATCGCATATTCGGGCGATGGCCGTTTCGTTTTTTGTTGTTCTTCGTTTTGCTGTGGTTTTACGCACGAAGGCGCATTGCCCGCGAAGCGTCGCGCGAGTATTTGCAACGGCTGTATGCTTTCAGCGGCGGTGTTACGCCGATGCCGACGCGGCGAAACACCTTTCGACATTTTCTGGCGTACTCCGAAATCCTGCTCGATAAACTGCTGGCGACAAGCGCGACCGATTTGTCGGTTCCTTTCCATAGAGACGGCGTGGAATACGTTCAGCCGATACTCGAACAAAAGCGAGGTGCGATTTTTGTTTCCGCTCATTTCGGCAACATCGAACTGTGTCGTAAATTGACGGAGCGTTATATCGGCGTACGCATGACCGTTCTCGCTCATAAAAAAAACTCTGCTCGCTTCAATCGGCTGTTGAAAGAGCTTGATCCTGGCTACGACATTGATTTGATCCGGGCGGACGAGATCGGCATCGACACCGCCATTGCGTTGGCGCAACGAATTGAAGACGGCGGTTTCATCGTTATCCTCGGCGACCGCGTGCCGGTAGACAGCGCTGCCACTGTGCAGGTTCCGTTTCTGGGGAAGGGCACCCGTTTTCCGATTAGTCCCTATGTGCTTGCTGCGACACTGCAATGCCCGCTGTTTGCTGTTTTCGGCGTTCGCCGCCACGACGGTTTCGCCATCACACTGCGGCAGATCGCCGAATCGATTATCCTGCCGCGTCGCAACCGGGAAGCGGTTATCGTTCCTTACGCCGCCGCGTTCGCCAAGCTGCTGGAGGAAGAGTGCCTGAAAGCGCCCTTCCAGTGGTCCAATTTTTTTCCGTTCTGGGCGTCGTCGGCGCCTACCGGGGAGGAACGCCCCTTCCTTCGAGAGAGCGGCCGGGGTGGGGCTCCTGCCCCCTCTTCCCTAACCTCTCCCCTCGCAAGGGGAGAGGGAGATAAAATGTAGCGCACCTTCACAGGAAGGCAGCCGCTTGAACTCAAACCGACCCAAGGAGACTCGCAGATGTCGCTGACCGCTCGCATGGACTGGACCGTCCCTTTTCATGACCTTGACCCGATGGAGGTGTGCTGGCACGGAAACTATGTCCAGTATTTCGAGATCGTGCGCACAGCGCTGTTACAGCGCATTGATTATGATCACCCACAAATGCGCGCGTCCGGTTACGCCTGGCCGGTCATTGAACTGTTCATTCGCTACGCGCAGCCGTTGACGTATCAGCAGCGCCTCCATCTCGATGCCCGTCTCGTCGAATGGGAAAACCGGCTGAAAATTGCCTACGAAATCCGTGACGCAACAACACAAAAACGGTTGACTTACGGACATACGGTACAAGTTGCCGTCGATATTCAAACCCGCGAAATGTGCTTCGCCTGCCCTGATATACTGCGCGAAAAGTTAAAGAGCTACCTATGAAAAACGTGATAAGCCCCCTGTTGCTTGCTTGCTTCGGCTTGTGCTGGCTTGTCCCTGCCCTTCCGGCGCAGGCGACCGATCTGGCCTTGCTGACGACGATTCAATCCCGGCTGGCGATAGACACGGTGATTCGCGGCGATTTCACCCAGACCCGACAATTAAAAGGCATCAAAAAACCGCTGATCGCCAACGGCTCTTTCACCGTCGAGAAAACGCACGGCGTGCTGTGGCGCACGCTGAAACCGTTCCCGCAGACAACGCGAATCACTCAAGGCGAAATCCTCCAGAAAGACGGAGACCGCGTGTTGATGAACTTGCGCGCCGATCAGGAGCCGGCGGTCAACGCCATTAGTCGCGTCCTGTTTTCGCTGTTTGCGGGCGACCTGTCGGCGCTGGCCGAATATTTCGAATATCAAGGTCAGCTTAACGGCAAAACCGGCTGGCAAGTGCATTTCACGCCGCGCGACGCTGGCTTGAAGGCGGTCATCGGCGCATTGTCGCTGGAGGGCGATAACGTCGTTCGTCAGGTCACGCTGACCAGCGCCGCCGGCGACATTACCCGCATCACCTTTTCCAATACCGTCACCGACTCCGCGTTGACTGCCGATGAACGCGCCCAGTTCGAGTAAAGCGCCCCTCGACGATTCCTGCTACGCTCGCCGCCATCGCGCGCTGGCCTGGAGTTGGCTGGTTGTCCTGGCGCTGCTGGCGGCTGTGCTTCTTGCGCACGTCCTGCCCTGGCGCGGCCAGATCGACACCGACTTGCTGGCGCTGCTTCCCGTTGACGAGCGCAACCCGCATGCCGAAGCCGCGCTGAAAACCCTGACACAACACGGCGAGCGGGAGTTGGCGTTACTGCTATCCGCCCCGGACGCCGCTACTGCACAGCGCGCGGCTCACCGGGTTCGAGACATGCTGCACAATGCGCCGCTGACGTTGCAAGCGCCCCAGGCGCAGACCGAGGCCATGCGTGACCTCTATTTTCCCTACCGCGCTGGTTTCATCACCGATCAGGATCTACGCTGGATCAACGAATCCGACCCTCCGGCACAAGCCCAGCGCGCCCTGGCGCTCGCTTACCAGCTCTTCGCGGGCGGCACACTCAACTGGCGCGACGACCCCTTCGGGTTTTTCAGCAACTGGATGTTGCAATTGGGCGCGGCCAGCCCGGCGCGCCCTCACGGCGACACGCTGATGGTGCAAACAGCAGATCGGCACTATGCGGTGCTGCTTTATCAACTGACACAAAGCGCCTTTTCTTCCGACCTTCAGACACGCCTCGACGCCGATCTGACCGCCGTCCGAAACGATCTGGCGCAACAATTTCCTGACGTGCAACTGCTGCGCGCCGGTGTCGTTCTGCACGCTACGGCGGCGGCGCAGCAGGCGCGTTTCGAGATGTCGCTGATCGGCTCGGGGTCGTTGCTGTGCTGCATTCTGCTCACTTGGTTCGTATTTCGGAACCTCAGGGCGTTGCAACTGATTCTGCTCTCGCTTGCCGCGGGCGCGCTGACGGCTTTGTCGCTGACTTGGCTGATATTCGACCGCCTCCACGTGCTAACGATGGTCTTCGGCGCCAGTCTGATCGGGGTCGCCGTCGATTACGGCGTTCTGGTGCTTGCACAACATCTGGACAGTTCCGAGACGCCGCATCGCTGGCTTCGTTTCCGCCGCCTGCTCTCGCCATTGACCCTGGTGCTGATTGCCCCGGCGCTGGCTTATTTCAGCCTGTTGCTGATGCCGTTTCCGGGCATGCGGCAAATGGCCTGCTTTGCCGTCAGCGGCATCATCGGCGCGTGGCTCACGATCATGCTGTGGTATCCCGCCCTGCTGCCCTCCTCGTTGCCGGTCACACCGCTGGCTACGCGATGGATGCAGGCATTGCGGCATTGGCCGCGCTGGACGGCGACCCGCACACAATGGCTCATCGCTGCGCTGGCCGTCTTCGTCATCGGTGCGGGCATCGCGCAACTGAAAACGAACGACGATATTCGTAGTCTGATCAATATCGATCCGGAGTTGTTGCGCGAGCAGATCGGCGTCGCCAAGGCGCTCGAACTGTCCAGCCCGGCGCAGCTTTTTCTGATCACCGGCGCAACCCCCGAAGAAGTGTTGCAACACGAAGAAGCGCTGTTGGCAAAACTGACGCCGCTCATTGCCGCTGGCAAACTCACCGGCTTCGACGCCATCAGTCGTTGGCTGCCCTCGCAACAGCGGCAGCAGACCGCACAACGAGCACAGCAAACGCTCACCAAAGCCCGCGCCGCGCTGGCGAAAGAGCTGGAACTTGCCGAGGACTGGATCAACATCCCGCCCACCGCGCCATTGACGGCGGACGAATGGCTGACGCATCCGGCGACAAAATCATTGCGCTACCTGTGGCAAGGGCGCAGCGAACGCGATAACCGCACTTCGAGCATCGTCCTGCTGAAAGGGCTGCACGATGCCGACACCGCGCGCCAACTGGCGACATTCAGCGACACCCATACCCAATGGGTCGATAAAACCGCCGAAGTCTCCTCGCTGATGGGACGTTACCGGACGCTGCTCTCCTCCGTGCTCATTGCCGCCTACATGCTGGTTCCGCTGGCGCTGTTGCCCTTCTTTCGCCGCCAGACTTGGCGCGTGGTCACGCCGTCGCTGCTGGCCACACTCGGAACTTTGGCCATCATGGGATACGCCGGACTTCCGCTGCAACTGCTCAACGTGCTCACCCTCCTGCTGGTCTTCGGCATGGGCATCGACTACGGCCTCTTCCTGATTGCGCAAAAGAGTGACGCCCGCGCCTTCCTCGCCATTTGCGTCGCCGCGTCGCTGACGCTACTGGCGTTCGGCCTGCTGGCCGTGAGCGGCACACCGGCGCTGCGAACGATCGGACTGACCACCGTATTCGGCATTGGGTTAGCGTGGTTGTTTACGCCACTGTTTCGACCTGTGGCAGACGAAGCCCCGGCACCCCACCATCGGAATGCCTGATAAACTACGGCAAATCGCCAGCATGCACAGTGCTATGTTCCGACACCCCACCATCGGAATGCCTGATAAACTACAGGTTCGTTTGCTCCTGCGCACACAGTCGTTCCGACACCCCACCATCGGAATGCCTGATAAACTGATTGACGGCGTAGAGCACACATCAGACAAGTTCCGACACCCCACCATCGGAATGCCTGATAAACTCACGTTTGCGCGTCCCATAACCTCAAGTCCGTTCCGACACCCCACCATCGGAATGCCTGATAAACTTGTACGGAGATGCGCTGGTGTACGGAGATGGTTCCGACACCCCACCATCGGAATGCCTGATAAACTCGGGGTCTCCGTTTTCTCCAACTCCGCGCTGTTCCGACACCCCACCATCGGAATGCCTGATAAACTGCCGACGCTGATAAAGAAAAAGCTTTGAGAGTTCCGACACCCCACCATCGGAATGCCTGATAAACTTGCGCCAGCCGCCGCCTGCACTATCTGGTCGTTCCGACACCCCACCATCGGAATGCCTGATAAACTACTTAGGTCTCAGTCTGGTATATATGGCGCGTTCCGACACCCCACCATCGGAATGCCTGATAAACTCATGTCTGCGCGTCCCACAATCTCATATCAGTTCCGACACCCCACCATCGGAATGCCTGATAAACTTTTCCCTCTCCCGTTTACGGGAGCGCCGTAGTTCCGACACCCCACCATCGGAATGCCTGATAAACTTTCTGCTCGACGAGGCGCGTAAAATCGGCTGTTCCGACACCCCACCATCGGAATGCCTGATAAACTTTCTCTGTCTGTTGACAACCAAAAGAGCTAGTTCCGACACCCCACCATCGGAATGCCTGATAAACTTATTATGATTCGCCGGATGATAAAAGAGTCGTTCCGACACCCCACCATCGGAATGCCTGATAAACTACGGCGGCACCGGGACTGTTAGCGCTGTCGTTCCGACACCCCACCATCGGAATGCCTGATAAACTACTGATTCGTCAAAACAGATACTCCCGCATGTTCCGACACCCCACCATCGGAATGCCTGATAAACTAATCGGCATTTCGACGAACTTCCACATTGTAGTTCCGACACCCCACCATCGGAATGCCTGATAAACTTGATGCTATTTCCTCTTCGCAAACATCCAAAGTTCCGACACCCCACCATCGGAATGCCTGATAAACTCGATCACTTGCAACCGGTTGATTTGATTGAGATGCGGCTCTAAAAAAGCTCGATTTGCTCCGGCAAATCGGGCTTTTTCCTTGTCGGGCGGGGGCCGAAAAACTCACGAGTCATTCCATATTGTTTGTCTGTCACCAGAAAAAAAGCGACCTGTGCGCCAGCGGGGATGCCCGGACGCAGGCGCTGAACAGTTGCTTCGGCGACCGCCATTGTAGGGAAATGGCGGACATAGAGAGAATTTTGCAACTGGAAGAAATTCTCCTGCAACAAACTTTTCCGGAACAGCGCGTAATCGCGTCGTTCTTCGCGTTCGGTCATCGGGCAATCATATACCGCGATGACCCACATTACGCGCCATCCATTAACTCCCATGCTCGTTTGTCTTTGGTGAGCGCGGCGCCCTCAGGCAACAACAGTCGATGGTCTTTGCCATCCAGAATGCGCACATAGCTTGCGATACTCGCATCTATTGCGGCATGCAGCCGCACCTCCTTGCCATCCATGCGTACCGTGTGCTCGATAAAACCGAGCAGATGGCGTTTGGCGCGGCTATCGAATTCAGGAACTTCGCTCCATGCATCTGCGTCATCGGCTACTTGAATGTCCACCATGAAACGGTAGGGCTCGATAAAATCGTCGGCCAGGTTAAAAGCGTTGGCTGCATTGGAGTGCCCCAATCCCAATGCACCGTTCAGGCCAACAGAAACCAACGTGCGAGCAATCATAGCGCGCAATACGGCATAACCATAGTTGAGGCGAATGTTTAACGGGTCTTCCGCGCCCTCCTTGCTGCGTTTGAACGTTTCCGGAAAAAGATTGCCCCAGTAATGCTTCGAGCCTTGCCCCTCTGTATTACTTTTATCTCCAGGCTGAACTTGTGAAGCAAGCCGCTCCAGTCTCAGCGCGCCATTACGTTTCAGCAGACGTAGGGCATAAGCTTGATTGAGCAGCTTGGCGCTGACGAGTTGCTGCCACAATACGCCTCGTTTTTCGTTGGTATCGAATGCAATTTGCTGGCGCAACCTTCCTGTGTCCAGACCCGTTGCAGCAAGAGGAAGCTGCATTGCACAAGGCAAATGCCTTGTGTCGGTGACAATGATTGCCGCGCCCGCCTCTGCGAGTGTTCGCAGGACGGCAACCGAGAGCGTGACCGTATGATGCTCAAGACAGAGTACGGCAATGTCTTTGGGGGAAACAAAGACGGGTTCATAACCCTCACGCTCGATTTTCAGCCGTCCGGTATCTATGCGCAAGGTCGCTGGATTGGAGATGGCGAGAACTCGTTGTTCAGGCATGCTCAGTCAATCCGTTTCAAGCGTTTCGCGGCAGGAGCAAAGGAGATGGTGCCGCCTACCTTGCTCCCTTTTTCGGCTTTTTCGTTAGCTTCTTTGAAAGACCTGGGCTCCCAGATAGGAAGGAGAGCAATTGTTCCTGCGGCCTTGAAAAGACAAACCCGGTACAGCAATCCATCTTTGCTATCAAGAACAGTATCGCCCTTGTAAAGACGCAAAACATTTTCTGGAGCCGCTCTTTTCCTGTTGCAAAGAGCATCGCGGATTTTAACCAGCCGATGCTCTTTCGATCCATCTGTCCGCAGGTCTACGTAGGCATACCCAGCGCTGACCAAATATTTGCGGTGTTCGCCATGCCTGCTGCGAAACATGATTGGCAGAGAATCTTCTGCGAAGGTTTCGTAGCAGCGCACTTTCTTGATGGGTTTGTTGTAGCGCGGATGAAAAATCGGCTTTTCCAGTACCGTTCCCGCCGCCAAGCCTTGTTTGATGCGCGACTCAAACACCTCGGAAACTATTTCTCGTACGCTATCGCTGACAATATTGGAGATAGCCTTACGAGCAGACTCCAGGCTGGTTTTCCCCTTGATCTTTCCTAACCCCGCAACAGCCGTTCTCAAAGTGAGGCGCAACCTGCCTTCACCGTCTCGCTGCGCTACCCCATAGGCAGTATCCTTGAACAAAGCGCCCTCAGGATAACGATCCGGCTTGAAGGAAATTTTGCATTCGCGCACAGCTTGTAAAGCGGCGGAACGAACATTGAGCAACGGCGGAGCTGGTGCTTTAAGTCGTGGGCGCTCCTCTTTTTCTGCGGCAATCTTGTACGCTATCGCCATTTGCTGGAACAGGCTGCGGGAAGTGAGCGCCAGTGTGATGGCATCAATGAGGTGGTGGCGATGGTCGATCCGCTTATTGGGTCGACGATTGAAATTCAGGCCTGGATTTGCTTTCTTGTCCGCCCCGCGTTCTTCTTTGCTGACGTTTCTCTCAAGGTATTTCCTCAATTGTGCAAAATCTTCTGGAGTTACGGGCTTTCCCTCTTCATCCAATACTGGGAGCTTATTTTCATAACGCACTTCGGGGATGACCGTATCCAATTTCCAGCTTTTCCGCAGCATCGCAGTAAGTTCACCGCGCGATGTGGAAACTTTGTTCGGACAAAGACAGGCAAGCCACAACGCAGCTTCTTTCGCTATCCACGAAGTCTGGTGAAGCTGCCGATCAGCGAAGCCATCCACTGTCTCGTCTTCCCTTGCTTCCTGTAGCTTAAGCAATGCTGCCTTGCGAAAAAGCCCGTTCATTTCCCCACGAAATGGGGCTTGGCGATCATTACGACGCGCGTCATCAAATTTCTTTTTCAAGGCAAGCGCTTTTGCAAGGAAACGATTTGCCGCTGATTCTACAGATTGCCAACGTATGCTGTTTCTGCCCATACCCCATGCTTCAAACGGCGTGAAGTCTCCTTTGGCATGGTTGCATGAGCTATGAGAAAGAACCAATTCTGATCGTTTCTTCCCGATTTGAGAAAGCTTCTTTGGAATGATGTGTTCACATTCTGTTGCTGCGCCGCTCATGGCTTGCTCAAAACTGATGCTCTGATTGCAATAAGGACAGAAGCTTTTGTCTTGTTCTGACCATAATAGGTAACGATCCACTTTTGTATCCGTTGGGTACATGCCATGGTCGCGTATTTCTTGTTCAGCGTCACGCCGCACTTTTTGATTCTTGGCGTTTTCCGCTTCGCGCTCATTGCGTCGCGTAATGCCAAGGTTCATCCCGCGTGACAGTTCAACCACGATTTCTTCAGGAGGATAGCCAAGCTCGGCGATCATTTTATTGATGATCCATTGTATCTGGCGCAGCGCCCCATCCACGACAGCGTTGCCCGTAGGTTTTGGCGCAGGCAACCTGTTTTGCTGTACCACTTTCCGCCTCTTCTTGATTTCGGCGCGATAACAGGCTCGAATCGCACCTTCCTCGTCAACGCTCATAGCGCCATCTTCCGTATCGCTCCAATCTCCCGGCCATTCTGGCTCTTTCAGCCAATCAGTGAGTTTTCGTAGCGCCTTGACAGAATAAGAAGCTCGGCCACTGTCAAAACCCATCTTGCTCAGGCGGTCAAAGTTGTCATGGTCTTTGATGCGGTTGACGAATTCGATCAGCGGCTCTCTGAATTCTCGCTTCGAGCGATCCCGTTTTACAAAGCTGTTGTGCCACTCAGGGTCATCCAGTTGTTCTGGCGAGCCAAGTTCGGCAAGAAAATTGATAACGGCGATTTGTGTTTTTTCATCAAGCTTGAGAAATGTTTGTTCAAGATTATTCGCCCGTTCCGGGTGATGCTTGGCGCTGTGCTTGTCCAGTTTCCGAAACGCAGCCAGGGTTTTATTGCCGGGCAATTCTTCACGACTGGAACGATCAAGGTTCAATCCCTTGCCTTGGGGTTTCGGATACCCGGCTTCCTCTAGCACCTCATAGATAGACTCGAATGTCGCTTTCTCTTGGTTGTCGAGCAAATCGCGGATGATTTGCTTTTGTTCGCAAGTCAGTTTTTCAGCGCGTTTTCCCGAACCCCAACGCAAATCAGCCAAGGTTTTTTCTATTCGAAAACGCTGAAACGCCATTTGCGCACGCGGTGCGCGTTGCAAAGTTGGCTCCAATGAGCATTGCGCAACCAATCCGGCAGCCGATTTCAGGGGGCGCTGAAAAAATAACGCATCGTAGAAATGTTCGCGGATGGGCTTGTCTTTGTAAACGCTATTCAGGATGGGATGATGCTTGGCTTGGGTATTCCAAATGGTCTCAAATTCATGCTCGACCATGCTGCGCAAAGCATAGAGATTTTTCGGAGCATTGGCCTTTTCAGTTCTTTTGCCCTTGAAATCACCATCATCGTCTTCTTTGACTTTCAGTTTTGTCGGTAACCCATTGTCCAACCGATAGAGAAGGTATTGCCCCAGTGTGATCCCTGCGTCATTTTCGTCCTTGAGCGCAATGCCTCGCTCCGTAGCCAAAGCCCTCATGGCTTGTTTTAGCTCATTTGAGCCTTCCGCCACTTCCCCTTTTTTCTTGGCTCTGAACTCCCCTTTGTATCCGCGCCGCTTCGAGAGCCGCAGGAAAATACGCAAAAGGTCTGCAGGCTCGATTTTTTCTGTTGCGGCTTGGGCGCGCAGGCGAGGCAGGGAGCTGCCATCATCAGGTGGAATTTCTTCGCGGTTTAAGCCAAGCAGATTGGCAAGATGTGCAATTCGGCGCAGGCGGGCAGCGCGACGATCTATCTGGCGGCGTTGCATTCTGGCTTTGCGTCGTCCGGCTTTCTTTGAAACCAGACCGCCTTGCCCTTTTTCTAACGGCTCATTGAATATTCTGGTGTGATGCCAGATCAGCTTATCCGGGAAACCGTCTTTATCCAGCGAAAATGCTGCTGCACATACTGACGCTGTTCCTACGTCCAGCCCAAGCCGATATTTTGCGGCCATAATCACTTGTTCCTTTTCTGCTGGTTTGGTATAGTTAAAATCGTATCAGGTATTCCGATGGTGGGGCTGTCGGCAACAAGAGCTTCAAAGCTCACCGATACGAAACAGGGCACTTCGGTGCCCGTTTCCTTTTGCGGCAGGCAGAGCGCAAATGTAAACAGACTTGCATTTTTCTCCGCTAAATTGCAAAATAGCAACCAATTTGAAATTCCATGCCAGCAAATTTCAACTTCCAGCCATGAAACGCGGCCCTACCGGACATTACCTGCCGATCTCGACGGTCGGCGAGACTTGCCGGGCCTTTGTTCCCAACCCCTTGCCGCCCAAGCCGCCCCTGCAACTGGACGTGCGGCTGCACACCCTGGCGCAAAACGCCGCGCTGGCGCTGGGCCGTCTGGATGCGTTCTCGAACCTGCTGCCCGATCCGCAGATGTTCCTGTACTCCTATG
>WQUA01000007.1 GCA_009786025.1 Pseudomonadota bacterium
GGCAACGTGCAAGCCAATTACTGTCTTGCCTGGCCCATATTCAACGCTGGCGCGAGAATCGGCCAAGGCGGGTATCTATGGGAACCAGGCAACGAGGTAGGCTACAGCGATCCCATCAACTGGCGCTCGGTCACGGTCACGCAGACCACGGGCGGCACCATTGCCCCCTTCCCGGCGGCCAGCAGTGTCCCGGAGGGCGCCAACCAAACCTTCCTCATCACGCCCGCGCCGGGCTACCGCATCGAATCGGTCACGGTCGATGGCGTGACCTACACCGGCGCGTTCACCGGCTGGACAATGGCTGGCATCACCAGCAACACGCGCACCATCACGGCCAAATTCGTGCCCCTCGTCGCACCGATTGCCTCCGTACCAACGCTGAACCCGGCTGCGCTGGCGATGCTGACACTGGCGCTGCTGCTGGGCGGCGCAGCGCTGGCTTACCGACGCAGGGTGTGAAGAGGTTCCTCCCCCGTTTACGGGGGAGGGTTAGGGTGGGGGGCAGCGGCGCAGAATCCATGCAGCGGCGACGGGAAGCAGGTTGCTTCCCCTTGTACAAAACGCTTCTAGAGACGCAAGGGGCGGCAATCTGCCGCCCGGCCTGACTTCTGACCTCTGCCGCCCCCATCCAGCCTTCCCCCGCAGGCGGGGGAAGGAACTTCAAAACCCCGCCCGCCTCCGGTGGGCATTCCCGCAAGCTCCCGTCGGCTTCGCCGACACCCTCTTTGGCAAGGGGGCTTTCCTTCTTCGCGGCTTCGCGCTTTCGCGTGAGGCCAAAACGTCGCAGTTCGCGGCGCTCACCACGACCTACGCGCTGATTTCTGACCTCTGACACCCCCCATCCCGGCCTTCCCCTGCACGCGGGGGAAGGGTCGCATGGACACAAAATCTCAGCCGAAAAACCCGGCCTTCCCCTGCACGCGGGGGAAGGAGCTTTTTTCTTCGCGCCTTCGCGTGAGAATTCTTTGTGCTCTTTGCGTTCTTTGCGGTGAAATCATGTTTTTGGTTTCCGGATGGCTGGCCTCTGACATCTGCCTTCTGACCCCGGAAGGCGCCTCATCAGCGCGAAATGGTTGCAATTTAAAGCGGAATGGTTTAACCTAAACAACTGAGGTTTACATTTCCGATTAATATTTACGGGTAATCCCATGAAGAATGCTTTTCCGTTCGTTGCGCACCATCACCATCCTGACTAGTCTTTCAGGACGGTGTGTGCTGGAAGACATTTCGAATTCTTCCGGCGGCAACGAAACGATGAGATGATCGAAACCCCTGGAAGAATTTCCAGGGGTTTTTGCTTTAAGGGTTTTTTGTGCGGTATTTTTGTTTCGAGGAGTTTGTATGCTGGACAAAACACATTTGCGGATTGCGATTCAAAAATCGGGGCGACTGAGTCGCGATTCGCAACAGTTGCTGGAGCGTTGCGGCGTCAAAATCAATTTCAGCGAGCAACGCTTGATCGCTTACGCTGAAAACATGCCTCTCGACTTGTTGCGAGTGCGCGACGACGATATTCCCGGGTTGGTGATGGACGGCGTCGTCGATCTCGGCATCGTTGGCGAAAATGTGCTCGAAGAAGCGCTGTTGATGCGCCGCGCCGAAGGCGGAGCGCCGTCGTACAAGTTGTTGCGTGGCCTCGACTTCGGCGGTTGCCGGCTGTCGCTGGCAGTGCCGGTCGACACACATTACGATGGTCCACAGAGTTTGCGTGATTGTCGGATCGCCACATCGTATCCGCATCTGTTGAAGCAGTATTTCGATCAGCGCGGGATCGGATACAAGCCTTGTCTGCTGACCGGTTCGGTCGAAGTGGCGCCGCGTGCCGGTTTGGCGGACGCGATTTGCGATCTGGTCTCAACCGGCGCGACGCTGGAAGCAAACGGGTTGCGCGAGGCGGAAGTGATTTATCGCTCGAAAGCGTGTCTGATTCAGCGCGACGGCGCGATGCCGGAAAGCAAACAGGCGCTGATCGACATGTTGATGGCGCGCATTCAGGGCGTGATTCAAGCGCGCGAATCGAAATACATTATGTTGCACGCGCCGGCAGACCGGCAGGAGGAGATCATCGCCATCTTGCCGGGGGCAGAGCGACCGACGGTGCTGCCGCTTGCCAACGAAAAAAACCGGGTGGCGATGCACATGGTGAGCAGCGAAACTTTGTTCTGGGAAACGATGGAAAAACTGAAGGCGCTTGGTGCCAGTTCGATTTTAGTGCTGCCGATTGAAAAGATGATGGAGTGATCGATGAGCAGGATGACAATCACAGATTGGTCGCAGTGTTCCGAAGAAATGCGGGCAGCGCTGCTGCAACGTCCGGCCATCGGCGCTTCTACTGCGATTACAGCGGCGGCCGGCGAAATTCTCGAAACCGTCAAGCGCGACGGCGACGCGGCATTGCGCAGTTACACGGTGCGCTTTGATCGCGTCGAGCGTGCGGCGATCCGTGTTGGCGCTGACGAAATCGAGGCAGCCGGAAAACGCTTGCCGGAAGCCACCAAGGCGGCAATGGAAGCTGCCGTTCGCAACATCGAAATGTTTCATGCGGCGCAGCGCTCCGCGCCGATCAGCGTCGAAACACAGCGCGGTATCCGCTGTGAAATGTTGACGCGGCCTATTGCTTCGGTTGGGCTGTACATTCCGGGCGGTACGGCGCCGCTGTTGTCAACGGTGCTGATGCTGGGCATCCCGGCGCGGCTCGCCGGTTGCCGCCGGATCGTGTTGTGCTCGCCGCCAGGCGAAAAGGGAACGATCGCTGACGAGATTTTATACGCAGCGGCATTGTGCGGGATCGACGAAGTGTTTGCCGTTGGCGGCGCGCAGGCGATCGCGGCGCTGGCATTCGGCACCGAAACAGTGCCACGCGTTGATAAAATTTTTGGCCCGGGCAATGCGTATGTGACCGAAGCGAAACGGCAAGTCAGCGAGCGCCACGACGGCGCGGCGATCGACATGCCGGCGGGACCATCGGAGGTGTTGGTAATCGCCGATGAGCGCGCCCATCCGACCTTTGTGGCGATTGATCTTTTATCGCAAGCCGAGCACGGGACGGATTCGCAAGTGGTGTTGGCAACGCCAAGCGCGATGCTGGCAAGCGCGGTGGCCGATGAAGCCGAACGGCTGCTGGGTGAGTTGCCGCGTGCGGAGATCGCCCGGCAAGCGTTGGCGCACAGCCGTTTGCTGGTGACGCGTGATCTCGACGAGTGCCTGGCGATCAGCAATGCTTACGGTCCTGAACATCTGATTCTGCAAACGCGCGAACCGCAAGTGCTGGTCAATCAAATCCAGAACGCCGGATCGGTGTTCGTCGGTGATTTTTCGCCGGAAGCGGTTGGTGATTATGCGTCGGGAACCAATCATGTATTGCCGACTTACGGCTACACGCGCACCTATTCGAGCCTGGGTCTGGCCGATTTTCAGAAGCGGATGACAGTGCAAACGCTTTCGCCGGAAGGTTTGAAAGCGTTGGCGGTGACGGTGGAAACGCTGGCCGCTGCCGAGCGGCTCGACGCCCATCGACTGGCTGTGCGCTTGCGCGTTGAAGCGATTGACAAAACTTCCTTCGGCAAAACGGAGGCTGTATGAATTTTCAGGAACTGGCGCGCGATTGCGTGCGCGCGTTGACACCGTACCAATCGGCGCGTCGTATCGGCGGGTATGGCGATGTCTGGCTGAACGCCAACGAATTTCCGCGCGCGGAATCGTACTCGTTGACGCAACCGTTGAATCGTTATCCCGAATGTCAGCCGCCAGCGCTGCTGGCGGCGTACGCGGCGTATGCGGGCGTGCGCGCTGAACAGTTGTTGGTGAGTCGAGGCGCCGATGAAAGCATCGAATTGTTGATTCGGGCGTTTTGCGAACCGGGCAAGGACGCCATCCTTTATTGTCCACCGACGTACGGAATGTACGGTGTCAGCGCCGAAACTTTCGGTGTCACGCGCAGAACCGTGCTCAGCACAAAAGACTGGCAGCTCGACTTGCCGGCGATTGAGGCAGCGCTTGGTGAAACAGCGCCCAAAGTCAAAGTTGTGTATGTCTGCCATCCGAACAACCCGACTGGTAATCTGCTCGATCACGACGATTTGCGCCGCCTGTTGCGAATGGCGGAAGACAAGGCGCTGGTGGTGATCGATGAAGCGTATATCGACTTCTGCCCGGACATGAGCACGGCGTCCTGGCTGTCGTCGTTTCCGCATCTGGTGATTTTGCGTACACTGTCGAAAGCGTTCGCATTGGCGGGGCTGCGCTGTGGTTTCACGATGGCGTATCCGGAAGTGATTCAGTTATTACTTAAGGCGATTACGCCGTATCCGATTCCGGCGCCGGTCGCGGACATCGCCACGCAGGCGCTAAGTGACAAATACGGCGAAAACGGTTTGCAGCGGGTCAAGCGCAATGTCGCCGAAGTGATCAACAACCGACGCTGGTTGCAACAGGCGTTGTCGCAGTGTTCGTGCGTGGATCGCGTTTTCCCCAGCGAAGGCAACTGGCTGCTGGTGCGGTTTTCGGATGTTGCGCGCGTCTTTCGGGCATTGGGCGAACAAGGTATCGTGGTGCGCGATCAGAGCAAACAGCCGGGACTGGCTGGTTGTTTGAGAATCACCATCGGCACGCGCGAAGAATGCGAACGGGCGGTGCAAGTATTGAAGGAAGTACAATGAAAAAAATTCTGTTTATCGACCGCGACGGCACCTTGATTCTTGAGCCATCGGAAGACAAGCAGGTCGATCGGCTCGACAAGCTGGCGTTCGAGGAAGGCGTGATTCCGGCGTTGCTGACATTGCAGCAAGCCGGTTACCGTCTGGTGATGGTGAGCAATCAGGACGGCCTGGGCAGCGCCCGTTTTCCGCAGGAAGCGTTTGACGCGCCGCATCGACTGATGATGCAGGTATTCAACTCGCAAGGCGTGCGCTTTGACGACGTGCTGATTTGCCCGCATTTTCCTGAAGACAACTGCGAATGCCGCAAGCCCAGGACGAAGCTGTTGCAAACGTATCTCGATGACGCCGGTTGGGCGCGGGAAGCGTCCTATGTGATCGGCGACCGCGAGACCGACATGCAACTGGCGGCGAACCTCGGCATCGGTGGTTTGCGCTATCAACCGGGCGTGTTGGGCTGGGCGGAAATCGTTCGTCGGCTGACGGGAAAAGACCGTCACGCTCTCGTTCGTCGCACGACCGGCGAAACAGCCATTGAGGTTGCCGTCTGGCTCGACCGTGAAGGCGGCAACGACATTCATACCGGCCTCGGTTTTTTCAATCACATGCTCGACCAGATCGCCACGCACGGCGGTTTTCGTTTGCATGTGAAAGCGGAGGGTGATCTGCACATCGACGACCATCACACGATTGAAGATACGGCGTTGGCGCTGGGGCAGGCGCTGCGCGAAGCGCTCGGCGACAAATGCGGCATCGCCCGCTTTGGCTTCACGCTGCCGATGGATGAATGTCTGGCGCGTTGCGCGCTCGATGTGTCGGGGCGGCCTTATCTCAAATTCAAGGCTTCGTTCAACCGCGACAAAGTCGGTGATATGAGTACTGACATGGTCGAGCATTTTTTTCGTTCGCTGTCGCAAACAATGGGTTGTACGCTGCATCTAAAGGCGAAGGGCGAGAACACGCACCATCTGGTGGAAAGCCTTTTCAAAGCGTTCGGGCGAACCTTGCGACAGGCGATTCGCGTTGAAGGAAATGCGCTGCCAAGTTCGAAGGGGATGCTGTGATGCGGGCGGTGATTCTCGATACCGGTTGCGCCAATCTGGCGTCGTTGCGTTATGCGGTGCAGCGGCTCGGTTACGCGGTCGAAATCAGCGACGCGGCGGCGGTTATCCGCGCCGCCGACCGCCTCTTTCTTCCAGGCGTTGGCACAGCGCAGGCAGCGATGTGTGAATTGCGCGCGCGCAGCTTGGTGGAATTGATTCGCGCATGTACGCAGCCGGTGCTCGGCATTTGTTTGGGGATGCAGTTGCTGGGAAGCCAAAGCGAAGAAGGCGGTGGAGGGCAAGTGCCGTCACAAGTGCCGCTGCTTGGCGTGATCGATGCGCCGGTACAGAAAATGAAAGGCGGAATGAAAAATGAATTGCCACTGCCACATATGGGCTGGAACGTATGCGCGCCGAACGTGGGGCACCCGTTGTTCAAAGGAATCGGTGGGGGCGATTATTTTTATTTCGTTCACGGATTTGCGATGCCAGTAGGTGATTGGACAATTGCGCGCGGCGAATACGGTGATGCATTCAGCGCGGCGGTGCAGCGTGATCATTTTTACGGCGTGCAGTTTCATCCCGAGCGTTCCGGTCGCGCCGGCGCACAATTGCTGCGAAATTTTATGGAGAACGTTCGATGATTCCGGCGATTGATCTCATCAACGGAAAAGTGGTGCGGCTATCGCAAGGCGATTACGCGCGGCAAACGACGTATGGCGATGATCCGCTGCCACGTTTGCAAGCCTATGAAAAAGACGGCGCGACCTTGCTGCATCTGGTCGATCTCGACGGCGCGAAAGACCCGAAGGCGCGGCAGTTGCCGTTGCTGTCGCGGCTTCTGAAAGGCGTGACCGTGCCGACGCAAGTCGGCGGCGGCATTCGCAGCGCCGATGATGTGGAAGCGTTGCTTGATGCTGGCGCGGCGCGTGTGGTGGTCGGCTCGATGGCGGTCAAACAACCGGGAGAGGTGATGCGCTGGTTCGCCCGTTTCGGCGCGGATAAAATCGTGCTGGCGCTCGATGTTCGGGTTGGTGACGATGGCGCGCGGTATGTGGCGGTGGCTGGTTGGCAGGAAGCGTCGGTGGTCACCATCGAAGAAGTGCTGGAACGCTTTGCACCTTGCGGTGTGCGTCATGTGTTATGCACCGACATTGCTCGCGACGGTATGATGCAAGGCGCCAACGTGGCATTGTACCGCTCGCTGGCGCAGGCGTTTCCACAGGTGGCGTTTCAAGCGTCCGGCGGCATCGGCGCGCTCAATGACATCGCGGCGCTGCGCAACAGCGGTGTGATCGGAGTTATTATAGGGCGGGCGTTGCTCGAAGGAAAATTCACGGTCAAGGAGGCGATAGCATGTTGGCAGGAAACACTTTAACCAAACGCATCATCCCCTGTCTCGATGTACGAGACGGACAAGTCGTCAAAGGCGTGCAGTTTCGCAATCATGAAATCATCGGCGACATCGTGCCGCTGGCGCAACGCTACGCGCAAGAAGGTGCCGACGAGTTGGTGTTCTACGACATCACTGCCTCGAGCGATGGCCGCGTCGTTGATAAAAGCTGGGTGGCGCGGGTAGCGGAAGTGATCGACGTTCCGTTTTGTGTGGCGGGCGGTATCCGTAGCGTTGAAGACGCTGGCGAAATTCTGGCCTATGGCGCCGACAAGGTGTCGATCAATTCGCCAGCGCTCGCCAACCCATCGCTGATCGACCGATTGGCCGAGCGTTACGGTGAACAGTGCATCGTAGTTGGCATCGACACTTGGCACGATGAAAAAGATGGTTCGTACCGCGTCTATCAATTCACCGGTGACGAAGCGCGGACGCGACAAACCGCCTGGCAAACACTCGATTGGGTGTGCGAAGTGCAAAAGCGCGGTGCCGGCGAAATCGTGCTCAACATGATGAATCAGGATGGTGTGCGGCGCGGTTACGACATTGAACAACTGAAAAAAGTGCGCGCGGTTTGCAAAGTTCCGTTGATCGCGTCAGGCGGCGCTGGCGAGATGGCGCATTTCCTTGCTGCGTTTGAAGAAGCTAAAGTCGATGGTGCATTGGCGGCATCGGTATTTCACAAGCGGATCGTTGACATCGGAGAATTGAAGCGCTATCTCAAAGAAAACGGGGTGGAGGTGCGGCCGTGTTAAAGATCAAACTGGACGCGGAACAACGGGCAAAATTGGCTTGGGGGAAAGGGAGCGGAGGCGACGGCCTTCTCCCGGCGATTGTTCAACATGCAGTGTCCGGCGAAGTGCTGATGCTCGGTTTTATGAACGAAGAAGCATTGGCGGCGACCGAGGCGAGCGGACGGGTGACGTTTTATTCGCGCAGCAAAGGGAGGCTGTGGACCAAAGGCGAAACATCGAACCATTTTCTCGATGTCGTCGAAATCGCTGCCGATTGCGATCATGATTCGTTGCTCATTCTGGCCTGGCCGGAAGGGCCGACCTGCCATCGCAACACATCGAGCTGTTTTTCGCCGACCGCCAGCCGGTTGTCGTTCTTGTATGAACTCGAACAGTTATTGGCGCAACGCAAACACGCCGACCCCGAGACGTCCTACACCGCGCGGCTTTACGCCAAAGGCACGAAGCGCATCGCACAGAAGGTTGGTGAAGAAGGCGTTGAAACCGCGCTGGCCGCGATGGCGAACGACCGCGAAGAACTGACCAACGAAGCCGCCGATCTGGTGTATCACCTGCTGGTGCTGTTGCAGGATCAGGGATTGGATCTCGATGCCGTCGTGCGTTGTTTGAAGCAGCGGCACAAGATTTAACCGCAGAGAATGCGAAGAAACACTTTTAATCACGAATAGCGCTTTCGTACTATTGTTTCGCCGCCGGCGGCAGCCCACGCACGGACATTCCCGCTTTGATGCCCTGTCTGGTGAACCACCCCTGGCTCACTTCGAGTGCGTAGAGCGCGTTGCCTTGTGAGCGGTGCAAGGTGGTGTCGTCGTTTGGCGCCATGTCGCGGATGTTGAGGATGATGCCGTGCGCGTCGATGAACGCGATCGACAACGGCGCCGGGGTGTTTTTCATCCAGAACGAGAGCGGTTGCGGTTGGTCAAAAACAAAAAGCATGCCGCCCCCGTTAGGCAACGTAAAGCGATACATTAATCCGCGCTCGCGCTGTTCAGGAGTTTGCGCGACTTCGGCGGTGACAATATGCGCGCCGATGGTTAATTCGATCGTCGGCAGCGGCGGTTGCGCGGCGGTAATGTTTTGCGCTTGTGCGGTGGAGAAGAACAAGCTCCCTATAAAGAACACATAGAGTGCAAAGAAAAAATTTTGATGTCTCACGGTTATTTCTTGCTAAAAGTAAATTGACGGAAACGGGGCGACTCCGCCTCCACCCAACCCTTCCCTTAAAGGGGAGGGAGCGTTTCGTTTCTTCGCTCCTTCGCGTGAGTCACAGGGACGGGTTTGAAACCCATTCCTACATTTCCGCGTCTTCGCGTGAAAATTTAAAAATTAAAAAGCGTCCGGATCAAGCGGCGCGCGGGTTTTTCGATAAACGATCCACACCGCACCGCCGGCAGCCGTAGAAGCAATCATACCAAAAGCCAGCGCCAGCAGCGATGTGTCGATCAGCGGCACCAGCAAGGCGCTGACCAGGGCGCCCAGCGAGAATTGCAGAAAACCCTGCAACGACGACGCCAGGCCGCGCATGGTCGGGAAAAGCGCCAACATGATGAGAAGCGCGTTGGGTGCTGCCAGGCTGGTACCTGCCGTGTAAAACATGATCGGCAACACGTTCCACATTACATTGGCGGGCAAAAAGAGGCATAGGCCGAGGTTGAGTATGCAGGCTGTGCCCATGCCGAGATAGCCGAGGGCGACAATCCGTTCAGGAGGGATGCGTCCGGCGAGTTTGCCGGCGAGTGTCGCGCCGCTGATGATGCCGATAATCATCGGCACGAAGAGCCAGGCGAACCCCTGTTCGGAAACGCCCAGCAGCTTGACGAGAAACGATGGTGCGCCGGCGATGTAGATGAAGGAGCCGATGAAATTCAGTGCCGGCGTCAGCGCCAGCAGGAGGAATTCGGGGCGGAAAATTACAGTGCGGTAGTTGCGGTATAACGCGCCGAGGCGAAGCGATTGTCGCGCTGCCGGCGGTAATGTTTCCGGCAGCGCCCGATGGCACCAGACGAGCAATGCGACGACGAGTATCAGCAATCCCCAAAAGACCGCGCGCCAACTGCCAAGGCCAAGCAGCAGGCCGCCGGCAACCGGCGCAGCGACTGGCGCTAACGAAAAAACCTGGGTGATCCGCGTCATTATTTTTTGCGCGGTAGTGCCGTGGAACACATCACGCACGATGGTGCGGCCGATCACCAGGCCGACGCCAGCGGAGACGCCTTGCAAAGCCCGGAACAGCCACAATGATTCGATGTTGCCGGCGATGGCGCAGCCCAGCGTAGCGACGGCGTAAATCGCCAGCGACACCAGAATCATCGGCCGGCGCCCCCAGGCATCGGCCAACGCGCCGTGCCAGAGCATCATGACGGCGTAGGCGATCAGGTAAATCGACAAGGTTTGCTGTAAAGCGGCAGGTGATACGCCGAGAGCGGCCTCGATGGACGGAAACGCCGGCAGGTACATGTCGATCGAAAAAGGGCCGATCGTCATTAGCGCGGCCAGCAGCAGGATCAGCGGGCCGGGGCGATCTTGCAACGATTCCACCGTAGGCAATTTGCGCGACATGATACAAAAAGCGAAGCAGATAAAAGACAATAGACTACAGAAGTTTGGGGCGTTCGGCACTCTTTTGACGAAAATACGGTATGATTTACCTTTACGGCAGGTTGTGCGGCCAGGCGGTACAGCAATACGGCACAGCAATGCGGTAGAATGGCGCGGATGGATTCCATTCTTGTCACTATCATATTGTTCGGCGTACCGGCCATTCTGGCGATCACGTTACACGAAGCGGCGCATGGTTATACGGCGCGCAAGTTCGGAGATCGTACAGCGGAAATGTTGGGGCGCATCACGCTGAACCCGATCAAACACATTGATCCCGTTGGAACGATTCTGATTCCGTTGGCGCTGTTCCTGATGGCAAAGTTCACAGGCGGGCCGATGTTGTTGTTCGGATGGGCGAAGCCGGTGCCGATTCAGCCACGGAATTTCAGGGATCCGATCCGGAACATGCGCTGGGTTGCCGCGGCGGGGCCGTTGTCGAATCTGGCGATGGCGTTCGGTTGGGCGGCTATCGCCAAGCTGGTGATGCTGTTTCCCGGAATGCTGGGCAGCGGCCTGATAACGATGGCGCTGTTCGGCGTGCAATTCAATCTGGTTTTGATGGCGTTGAACCTGATTCCGATTTTGCCGTTGGATGGCGGACGAGTCCTGTATTCATTTTTGCCGTGGAAGCTGGCAATGAGCTATGCGCGAACCGAGCCGTACGGATTGGTGATCGTGATGGTGCTGTTGGTGACGGGTGTTCTGTGGACGCTGATGGAGCCATTGATGACAGCCGGCGCCTGGTTGATCGGCGTATTCACCGGATTGTAGAAAGAAAGATCGAATAACACGGGCAGGCGCTTCATATGGCGTTTCATATGCCTTTATGGGTTGACCTTGATTGGTTAATTTCGCAACAACTAACTTGCAATAACTAACTCGTAACAAGAAAATTCATGTTTGCTGATCGTGTATTGTCGGGAATGCGTCCGACGGGCCGCATGCATCTCGGCCATTATCATGGCGCGCTCAAAAACTGGGTACGCTTGCAGGAACAATACGAATGTTTTTATTTCGTTGCCGACTGGCACGCGCTGACGACGCATTACGAAACGCCGGAACTTATCGCTGACAGTGCCTTTGAAATGGTTGTTGACTGGCTGGCGGCGGGGATTGATCCTGTGCAGTCCACGGTGTTCGTGCAGTCACAAGTGCTGGAGCACGCCGAACTGACGCTGTTGCTCGGGATGACGACGCCGGTAGGCTGGCTGGAGCGGGTGCCGACGTACAAGGATCAGCAACAAAAACTCGCAGATCGTGACTTGTCAACATACGGATTTCTAGGCTATCCGGTAATGATGGGCGCCGACATTCTGATCTATCGCGCCAATATGGTGCCGGTCGGCGAAGATCAGGTATCACACCTCGAGTTGACGCGCGAAATGGCGCGGCGCTTCAATCATTTTTATGGACGCGAGCCGGAGTTTGAAGAAAAAGCGCAAGCGGCCATTAAAAAATTGGGCAGTAAAAAAGCGCGCCGTTACGAAGAGCTGCGTAAGGCTTTTCAGGAGCGTGGTGACACCGAAGCATTGGAGGCGGCGAAAGTGTTGCTTGAAGAAACGCAGAATCTGCCGCTTGGCGACCGCGAGCGTTTGTTCGGTTATCTTGAAGGTGCGCGGAGAGTGATTCTGGTCGAACCGAAGCCGCTGCTGACTGAAACGCCGAAAGTACCGGGCACCGACGGGCAGAAGATGTCGAAATCGTACGGCAACGCGATTTTCATGCGTGAAGAACCGGCCGATTTGACGCGCAAGATACGTACGATGCAAACCGACCCGGCGCGGATGCGGCGCAGCGATCCGGGCAATCCCGAGCGTTGCCCGGTGTGGCCGTTGCATCAGATTTATTCGAACAAGGATGTGCGCGATTGGGTGGCCAAAGGTTGTACAACGGCGGGGATTGGTTGCCTTGAGTGCAAACAGCCGGTGATCGACGGTATTCTGAAAGAGCAGGAACCAATACGCGAACGCGCGCAACCGTACCTCGACGCTCCGGCGCTGGTGCGCAACATTCTTGCCGACGGTTGCGTGCGGGCACGCAAGCAGGCGAACGAAATAATGCGCGATGTACGCGAGGTGATGGGCCTGTCGTACGACCGGAGTTTCGGGTGAGTGAAGCGCAGATGGGCGAAGTCGGGATGAATGAAACGGCAACGCTGCTGCCGGAAGCGCCGATGACGGCTGTCGGCGAGGTGAAGCCGGTTGCTCGGGTTTATGGCGAGATGCTGACGGAGCTGCCGAGCGATCTGTACATTCCGCCCGAAGCGCTGGAGGTTTTTCTCGAAATGTTCGAGGGGCCGCTCGATCTGTTGCTGTATCTGATTCGCAAACAGAACATTAATGTGCTTGACATTCCGATGGCGGAATTGACGCGGCAGTATTTAGGTTACGTTGAAATGATGCGGCGCAGCCATCTGGAACTGGCCGCCGAATATTTGCTGATGGCGGCAGTGCTGATCGAAATCAAATCGCGTTTGTTGTTGCCGAAACCGCCGACACCGCCTGGCGAAGGAGTAGAAGATCCACGCGCCGAACTGGTGCGTCGTTTGCTCGAATACGAACAAATGAAAGCTGCGGCACAAGCGCTTGATACGATGCCGCAGGAGGGGCGAGATTTTGCGACGGTGTGCGTTTGGTTCGACCGGATGGCGGCGACGCGGCTGCCCGACGTGGCGCCGGAAGATTTACGACGCGCCTGGGCTTCACTGATCGGTCGCGCCAAAACGGCGAAGCATCATTTGATCACGCGCGAGCAGTTGTCGGTGCGCGAAGAGATGAGCCGGGTATTGAAGCTGTTGGAAAACGGCGATTATCGGGAGTTTACAACGCTATTTCACGAACACGCCGATGTGCCGCATTTGGTCGTGACGTTTCTGGCGTTGTTGGAACTGGCGCGTGAACAATTGATCGAGGTCGCGCAGGCCGCGCCTTACGCACCGATTTATGTGCAAAGCAAACGCGAAGCGCCGTTTGTGTTGAATGACGATGATGAAACTCTGTAAGACGAATTTTGTCGAACACGGTTTTAGCAACGGGGTGTTTTTCACTGGAAAGTAAAGATGAGCGAGGAACAGGAAACCATGCTTGCCGAAAGCGAGGAAGCAGGAGCGAAAGCCGTAAATGCCGTCGCAGATATTGCCGATAATGGCGCGGCGACGGAAAGCGGCAGGGCTGATGGTGAAGTCGAAACGACGGATGCCGGTGACGTTTCGCACACCGAAGAAGAAATCGCTTACTACACAAAGATGCTGGAAGCTGTGCTTTTGGTGTCGGGTGAAGCAGTGCCCGTGCCGCAGTTGTGCAAACTGTTCGAGCCGCCGCTGTCGGCGAACTTTGTCCGTCTTTTGTTGACAGACTTGAAGGAGGTCTGGAAGAGCCGGATGGTCGAACTGGTGATGGTCGCGGGCGGCTGGCGCTTTCAGGGCAAGCCCGAAGTGCAGCGCAGCCTGGAACGTCTGTCGTCGGAGAAACCACCGCGCTATTCGCGGGCGGTGATGGAAACACTGGCGATCATTGCTTACCGGCAACCGGTGACGCGCGGCGATATTGAAGCCATCCGCGGTGTTGCGGTATCATCGGGGGTAATCAAAGCGCTCGAAGACCGACAGTGGGTGGAGGCTGTCGGTCATCGCGAAACGCCGGGGCGCCCAGCCCTTTATGCAACCACTAAAAATTTTTTAAACGATCTCGGTCTGTGCTCACTGGCAGAATTGCCGCCGCTGGCCGAACTGGATTCCTCACATTTACTGGAGATGCCTGATGCCCCAGCCAAGGCCGCTGAAGCACCGCTCGCCCTCGCAAGCCCGATTCTCAGCCAACTCGTCGAAAACGCACCAACCGAACATGGTGATGCAGAAGTTCGCGGAATCGCTGCCGACCAAGATCAAGAAAACGACTGACGAAGTGTTTTCGGAGCCGCAACGCTTGCACAAAGTGTTGGCGTCGTGCGGCTTCGGCTCGCGCCGCGCGATGGAGGAATTGATTGTCGCCGGCCGCATCACGGTCAACCGGATGCCGGCGGAGATCGGGCAGAAAGTCGGGCCGGGCGACGAAGTGCGGATCAACGGCGAGCCGGTGAAAATTCGTTTTACCGAGCCGCAACCGCGCGTTTTGCTGTATCACAAACCGGCTGGCGAAATCGTTTCGCGCGACGATCCGGAAGGGCGCGCTTCGGTGTTCGACCGCTTGCCACCGATTCAGGGTGCCAAGTGGATATCGATCGGCCGCCTCGATTTCAATACCGAAGGACTTTTGCTGTTCACCAATTCCGGTGAGCTTGCCAACCGGCTGATGCATCCGCGCTATGAAGTGGAGCGAGAATACGCTGTGCGAATCATTGGTGAATTGAGCGAAGACCAGATTCAGGAAATGAAAAATGGCGTCGAACTGGAAGACGGGCCGGTGTGCTGTGAAAAGCTGATCGATGGCGGCGGCGAAGGCGTCAACCACTGGTATCACATTACCATCCAGGAAGGGCGTAACCGCGAAGTGCGACGGCTGTTTGAGGCGCTGGGATTGACCGTGAGCCGATTGATCCGAACCCGTTACGGTGTCGTCAATATGCCAAGCGTCGCCAAGCGCGGCGATGTGATTGAATTGGAACAGGCAGATGTCGCAACGCTGATCAAATCCGTTGGATTAAAAATGTCGGGCGGAGCGGCTGAAAATGTACCGGAGATACGGTCACCGTTCGGCAAGAAGAAAACCAATGGAGCGATGCAGACTGAAGCGCCGAAAAAGAAAGGCGTGCGCTTCAAAGTGGACCGCCATTCGGCGCCGCGCAGCCCGAAGCCGGAGCAGTCCCTGCCCCGTGAAGCGCTGACAGAGGAAGGTAAAGCGGCGGCGTCTGAGGGCGCGGCGTCCCGGCAGCGATCTGGCAGGAGAGGCTTGTTTGGGCGCAAAAACCAGCGTTCGCCAAAGCAGGGGTCAGAGGTTGGGAATCAGGAATCAGGGCGTCAGGAGCCAGAGATCGGGGAATAGGGATCAGAAAAACGTGATTTGACCACAGGAAACGCAAAGGACATAAAGAAAGAGCCGCCATTCTGCGCGGCGCGAAGCGAAGGCGCAGAACCCAGAGAAACCCCATTACCATTCGCCTCCCTTGAAAGAGATGGCTTCAGAGCGTCCTTTTTCGCGGCTTCGCTCTTTTACGAGAGGTGTTTTTTCCGGGTTGTTTCGCTGCGTTCGCAATGACGTTGCCGTACCCTCAATTTCTGATTCCCGATGTCCGGTTTTGACAAAAAGCCGGAAAACCCTTTATAATTATATATTTCCCCGCTGTGGGGAAATTTTTAAACGGAGTTATTCATGTACGCGGTCATAAAAACCGGCGGCAAACAGTACAAAGTTGCGGCTGGCCAAAAATTGAGAGTAGAACAGATACCGGCGGATGTGAACGCAGAAGTGATCCTCGATCAGGTGTTGATGGTTGGGGAAGGCGACAGCGTACGTCTGGGGCAACCCACGCTGGCAGGCGCTGCGGTCAAAGCGACCGTACTTGAGCATGCCCGCGGGACCAAGGTCAAGATTTTCAAAATGCGGCGGCGCAAGCATTACCAGAAGCATCAGGGGCACCGTCAAAACTACACGCTGTTGCGTATCGACAGCATCGTTGCCTGAAAGGAGTTGAGCCATGGCACATAAAAAAGCAGGCGGCAGTTCCCGCAACGGTCGCGATTCACAAGCCAAGCGGCTGGGTGTTAAGGCTTATGGCGGCGAAGTGGTTCGCGCCGGCAGCATCATCATCCGGCAACGCGGCACGCAAGTGCATCCGGGTGTAAACGTCGGTTGTGGCAAGGATTACACGTTGTTCGCGAAAGTTGATGGCACCGTGCAGTTCACTGTCAAAGGCCCGAAGAAAGACAAATTCGCCAATATCGTAGCGGCAACGGCGTAGTTTTTTGTCACGCCGCTCGCGCAGCGGTAAAAAACAAACGAAAACCCCGCTACTTTTGCGGGGTTTTTTGTTGCCGTCGAGGAAAGCGTTTTTTGCCGAGAAGCGGTATCATCTTCAAGATTCGCCGAGAAAAACCGATATGCCTTCCTCTCTACTTATTGCCCTTGTTCCCGCTGCCGGTGGTGGGCAGCGTTTCGGCGGACCGCAGCCGAAACAATATATGGCGCTGTCTGGGCGAACAGTGCTTGAATGTACGCTGTGGCGTTTGCAACAGGGATTAAAGCCCGACCACATCGTTGTAGTGCTGGCGTCCGACGACAAAATATTTTCGACGCTTACCGATCTGCCGCCTGGAGTTGAGGCATTGTATTGCGGGGGCGTGACGCGCGCCGAGAGTGTGCGAAACGCACTTCTGGCGCTGGCAAAGCAATGCAGCGATCGAGACTGGATCGCTGTTCATGACGCAGCGCGTCCCTGCGTGCCGGTAACGTGTTTGCAATCGTTGACCACAGTTGCGCGCGGCGCGATGGGAGGAGAAAGCGGTGCGCTTTTGGCGGTGCCGCTGGCCGATACTTTGAAAGAGGGCGCGACTGATGGTGCTGCGGCGCGGGCAGTCGCGACACTGGATCGGGCGCGTTTCTGGAGCGCGCAAACGCCGCAGATGTTTCGCTACGGTCTTTTGAGCAAAGCGTTATCGCAGGAAGGCGCGCTGTTATGCACTGATGAATCACAGGCGGTCGAGCGTTACTGCAAGCAAACAGGTGGCGCTTTGCCGTTATTGTTGCGCGGCAGTGTCCAGAATCTCAAATTGACCTATGCTGAGGACTTGCCTCTCGCCGAAGCGATTCTGGCCTTTCAAAAGGAAAAAATTTCATGATTCGGATTGGCCACGGTTTTGATGTTCACGCGTTTGCCGAAAACCGCCGATTGCGGCTGGGAGGCATCGATATTCCTTTCGAGCGCGGCCTGGCCGGGCATTCCGACGCCGATGTGGTGTTGCACGCGATTGCCGATGCGTTGCTCGGCGCGCTGGCGCTCGGCGATATCGGCCATTTCTTTCCGGATTCGGACGCGCGTTATAAAGATGCCGATAGCCGGGCGCTATTGCGTCAGGTTGTCAACGAAATCAAAGCGCGTGGCTATCGGGTCGGCAATATCGACGTGACCGTGATTGCCGAGCGCCCGAAGTTGGCACCATACCGCGAAACGATGCGGCGAACGATTGCCGAAGATGTGCATTGCGCCGTTGATTGCGTTTCAGTGAAGGCAACGACGACGGAAAGGCTTGGGTTCACCGGACGCGAAGAAGGCATTGCAGCACAGGCGGTAGCGTTGCTCCTGAAGGGGTAAGTCAGGCAAATCTTGGGCGTTTGCTTTTTTTTGGCCGCAACGTTTTTTTGCTTAACCTTCAAAAATATCTTGGGCAACGGTGCGCAAAAGCGGGAATCTTGCCTTGCGTAAAGGGATTGGGGAAAGAGAAGCTACAAGGCTTTTCGACAAAACGTATCCGCTATAATTCTATACTTTGTACAAAAATCTTTCTAAAAGCATTATGACGCTCGCTAAAAGTTTTGACCCGGCAGAGATTGAACACCGCTGGTATCCGCAATGGGAGGCTTCCGGCTATTTCAAAGCCGGCGCAGACGATACGAAACCTGCTGATGCATCGTTCTGCATTTTGTTGCCGCCGCCGAATGTCACCGGCACATTGCATATGGGACACGGCTTTCAGCAGACGATTATGGATGCACTGACCCGTTACCACCGGATGCTCGGCATCAACACGTTGTGGCAGCCGGGTACTGACCATGCCGGTATCGCTACGCAGATGGTCGTGGAGCGGCAACTTGCGATGCAAGGTTTGTCGCGGCATGGCCTCGGCCGCGAAGCGTTTGTTGGAAAAGTGTGGGAGTGGAAAGAAATTTCCGGCAATACCATCACGCAGCAGATGCGGCGCTTGGGTACGTCACCCGATTGGAGCCGCGAGCGTTTCACGATGGATACGGGGCTATCGAAGACGGTCACCGAAACATTCGTGCGTTTGTATAACGAAGGATTGATTTATCGCGGCAAGCGCCTGGTGAACTGGGATCCGGTGCTGGGGACGGCGGTATCCGATCTCGAAGTGGTGCAGGATGAAGAAGATGGCTTTCTGTGGCACATCACGTATCCGTTTACCGATGGTCCGATCAACGGCATGAGGGGATTGACGGTGGCGACGACGCGACCGGAAACGATGTTGGGTGACGTGGCGGTGATGGTGCACCCCGACGATGAGCGTTATCAGGCGTTGATCGGCAAATCGGTGGAGTTGCCGCTGACCGGCCGTCGGGTTCCGATCATTGCCGATGATTACGTCGATCGTGAATTCGGCACCGGTTGCGTCAAGGTGACACCGGCGCACGATTTCAACGACTATGCCGTGGGGCAGCGCCATCATTTGCCGCAGATCAGCGTGTTGACGCTGGACGCCAAAATCAGCGAAGCGGCGCCGGAGCGGTATCGCGGGCTCGATCGTTTTGAAGCGCGCAAACAAGTCGTTGCCGATCTCGAAGCGCAAGGATTTCTGGACAAGGTTGAGCCGCACAAGTTGAAAGTGCCGCGTGGCGATCGTACGCACGCGGTGATCGAGCCGATGCTGACCGATCAGTGGTTCGTTGCGGTTAACAAGCCGGGCAAGAGCGGAAAAACCATCGCGCAGGAAGCGATCGACGTTGTCGAATCTGGCGAAATTCGTTTTGTGCCGGAAAGTTGGGTCAACACCTACTATGCCTGGATGCGCAATCTGCAAGACTGGTGCATCTCGCGACAACTGTGGTGGGGACATCAGATTCCCGCTTGGTATGGCGAGGATGGGCGGTGCTGGGTGGCGCACGATGAAGATGAAGCACGATCACTGGCGGCGAAGGAAAACTATCATGGCGCGTTGACGCGCGACCCTGATGTGCTCGATACCTGGTATTCGTCGGCACTGTGGCCGTTCTCAACACTCGATTGGACGCCGGAATGGCCGCAGCGATCCAATCCGGTGATCGATCGTTATCTGCCGTCGTCGGTACTGATTACAGGTTTCGACATCATCTTCTTCTGGGTGGCAAGAATGGTGATGATGACACGACACATCACCGGCAAAATTCCGTTTCGGGATGTGTACGTGACCGGATTGATCCGCGACGCCGAAGGTCAGAAGATGAGCAAGTCGAAAGGCAATGTGCTCGACCCGATTGATTTGATCGATGGCATCGACCTCGAAGCGCTGGTGGAAAAACGCACGACCGGACTGATGAACCCGAAAGACGCGGCGAAGATCGAAAAGCGGACGCGCAAGGAATTTCCTGACGGCATTCCTGCGTTCGGCACCGATGCGTTGCGTTTCACGTTCGCCAGTCTGGCAAGCCCGGGGCGCGACATCAAATTCGACATGCAGCGTTGCGAGGGTTATCGCAATTTCTGCAACAAACTATGGAACGCCACCCGCTTCGTTCTGATGAACTGTGAGGGCAAGGATTGCGGTTTGCAAAACCCCTGCGAACATGGTGATGGCGCGAACGAATATTCGTTTGCCGACCGCTGGGTCAAAAGTCGCTTGCAGCGCACCGAAACAGAGATCGCGCAACACTTCGCCGCGTACCGTCCCGATCTGGTGGCGCGCACGATGTATGAGTTCGTGTGGGACGAGTATTGCGATTGGTACGTCGAACTGGCGAAAGTGCAATTGAGTCAAGGCAACGAGGCTCAGCAACGCGGCACACGCCGCACGCTGGTGCGGGTGCTGGAAACGATGTTGCGATTGACGCATCCGCTGATTCCGTTCATCACCGAAGAACTGTGGCAAACCGTCGCGCCGATTGCGCATCGCAAGACGACCGATTTCATCGGCACGGCGCCGTATCCGGTGTGCGATCCGAAGCTTCTCGATGAAGCGAGCGAAGCGAAAATGGCGCATCTGAAAGAGATGATCAACGCTTGCCGCAGCTTGCGTTCGGAAATGAATTTGTCGCCGGCGCAGAAAGTGCCGTTGCTGGTGGCGGGCGATCCGGCGGTGGTCGAGGCGTATGCACCGTATCTGGCGGCCTTGGCGAAACTTTCTGAAGTGAATGCAGTCGGGACGGAATTGCCGATGTCACCGGCGCCGGTGCAAGTGGTTGGTGATTTTCGGATGATGCTGAAAATCGAAATCGACCTGGCAGCGGAGCGCGAACGACTGCAAAAAGAAATCGCCCGTCTGGGAGGAGAAATCAGCAAAGCGCAGGGCAAGCTGGGCAATGAAAGCTTTGTCGCGCGCGCGCCGCAGGCGGTCGTCGAGCAAGAGAAAGAACGCCTCACGGCATTCATCGTCACGCTGGAAAAAGTGCGGCAACAGCTTGGGGCGTTGATGTAGCCTGGACAAGCGAAGCGCTGCCCGGGAATTACCTCACGCGAAGGCGCGAAGCCACGAAGGAAGGAAAGCCCCTTTGGGGCGCTCTCTCCCACGAGGGAAAAGGGATTCTGCGACTCTGCTTCGCTACGTGCAGAATGAAGGCTTTTTCTTTGCGCTCTATGCGTTCTTTGCGGTAATTTTTTCTGGATTGCTTCGCTTCGCTCGCAATGGCACATTTCTGATGTTTGGGTTCGCTGCGCTTACCCCAACTTACACCATCCACCAATGCTCAACCACCAATTGCAATGATTGCGTTCCCCGGTATTCGTTGATGTCGAGCCGGTAGGCGGCGCGGATGCGCTCCGGCAACGGTTCGGCGCATTGAAACAAAATAGCGTTGAAGGTTTGATTTCGATTTCGCAGCACCAGTCGCGAATGTTTTTCGCCGACGATGGTTTGCTGCTCGACAGCAAATTCGCCGTCAAAACGCGGCGCCGGGAAACCTTGTCCCCACACGTGATCGCGCAGGGTTTGCGCCAGTGAGAAGGTGCAGGCATCGGCATCCAGTTCGCCATCGGTTTCGACGACACGATCAAGTTGCGCCGGGGTGAGCCATTCGCGCGCGACGCGCTCGAAGTGTTCGATGAATTCGGGCAACGCGCTTTCGTGCAGTGTCAGCCCTGCCGCCATCGCGTGCCCGCCGAATTTGTGGACAAGATGCGGCGCGCGCTTGGTGATGAGGTCGAGCGCATCGCGTAGATGAAATCCCGGAACGGAACGTCCGGAGCCGCGCAGTTCGCCGACGGCGGCATCATCGTTTGCGTTGCCTCCGGCGTTGCCGAACACGATGGCAGGGCGATGAAAACGATCTTTGAGGCGTGACGCCACGAGGCCGATCACGCCCGGGTGCCAGTCGGGGCGGGCGAGGCAGATAGTGTAATGTTCGACATCAGCGGCGGCGGCAATATTTTGTTGCAGCACGTCGATCGCTTCCTTCTGAATATCGGCTTCGACTTCGCGCCGCGCCCGATTCAGCGCGTCGAGTTCCTGCGCGATGGGCAGCGCGGTGGCGGCATCGTCCGCCAGCAGGCAGCGGATGCCAAGCGACATGTCAGCAAGACGGCCGGCGGCATTGAGACGCGGGCCGATCGCAAAGCCGAGATCGAATGTATGTGCAGCGATGTGTGAACGGCGCGCAACATCGAACAAAGCTTGCACACCGGCTGATGCTTGCCCCGAGCGGATGCGACGCAACCCCTGATCGACGAGGATGCGGTTGACGTTATCGAGAGGAACAACGTCGGCGACCGTTCCCAATGCGACGAGATCGAGCATGGCGGCAAGGTTGGGCAAAGCGTCGTCAGTGAGTGCGCCGCGTTCACGCAACAGCGAGCGCAACGCAATCAGAACGTAAAACATCACACCGACACCGGCCAGATGTTTGGATGGGAAAAGACAATCCGGCTGATTTGGATTGACGATGATCGCTGGTTCGGGCAATTGCGCGGCAGGCAGATGATGGTCGGTGATGATGGTATCAACGCCGATATTCGCCGCCACTCGCACGCCGTCCACGCTGGCGATGCCGTTATCGACGGTGAGCAGAATGCGCGGATGCTTCGCTGCGGCGAGCGCCACGATGTCCGGCGTTAGGCCGTAACCGTGCTCAAAGCGGTTAGGCACCAGAAAATCGACGCAAGCGCCCATCGCGCGCAGGCCGCGCAATGCGATGGCGCAGGCGGTGGCGCCGTCGGCGTCGTAATCGGCAACGACGACGATGCGCTCCTGCTGGTCGATTGCCTGCGCCAGACGCGCTGCTGCCGCCATCGCGCCTTTCATCTGATTGACAGGCGGTAGCCTTTTCAAGGCCAAATCGAGTTCAACAGAATGGGTGATGCCACGGGCAGCGAAAATCCGGGCAAGCACGGGATCGACACCGGAGGCAACCAAGGTTTGCTGCGCGGTCGCGGGAATGGAGCGGTGCTTCAGGAGCGGGGAGTTATTCATACGTGAATTTTATCCGGTAATGGTGGATTACAGGCATCCGAAGCATGAGATAATAGAAAACGGATTCTATCTGGAAATACCATGATCAAACATCTCGTTATCTGGACATTGAAAACGCCGGAAGATAAAACGGTGCGATTGGCTTCGTTCAAACCGCGCGCGGAATCGCTGGTCGGGCAGATTCCAGGGTTGCGGCATCTCGAAGTGATCGACGGTTTACCGCTTGAGCCGACGTCGAGCGACATCGCGCTTTACGCCGAGTTTGATGATCTGGCGGCGCTGGCCGCTTATCAGAAACATCCGCTGCATACGGCGCTTGGCGACGAAGAGGTCAAACCTTTTGTGTCGAGCCGTCGGGCGCTCGATTGGCAGGCATAACGCGTTCATGGCGGGATTTCCCTACGAATTTTTGATCGGGTTGCGTTACACGCGCTCGCGTAAAGGCGAGGCGCGTGAGGCTTTTGTGTCGGTGATCTCGATGTTCTCGATGGCGGGCATCGCGCTTGGGGTGGCGGCGTTGATTGTCGTGCTGTCGGTGATGAACGGGTTTCAGAAAGAGTTGCGCACGCGCATCCTCTCGGTGGCGTCGCACATCGAAATTCGTGCGTTTCCCGAGCTTGACGATTGGGCTTCTGCCGCAAAGATTGCCGGGCAAAGCCCGCATGTGATCGCCACGGCGCCCTATGTGTTGGGGCAGGCGATGCTGTCGTACGATGGGGCGAGCCGAGGCTCGCTGCTGCGCGGTGTCGATCCGGCGCGCGAGGAATTGGTGGCTGATGTCGGTAGTCACATGAAAGCGGGGCACTTCGCCGCTTTGACGCCGGGAAGCTTCGGCATCGTGCTTGGGCTTGAGCAGGCGCGAATGTTGGGCATCGGGATGGGGGACGACGTGGTGGTGATCATTCCGCAGGGACTGGCGACGCCGGCGGGAACGATGCCACGATTGCGTTCGTTCAAAGTGGCCGGCGTTTTCGATATTGGCATGTATGAATTCGACAGCGGCCTTGCGTTTATCAACATCGAAGATGCGCAACGTCTTTACCGGATGACCGGTGTTTCCGGCGTGCGACTTAAAGTGGACGATTTGTTGCAAGCGCCGACGATCGGCAAGGAGATCGCTGATGCGCTGCCTTTTTCGCTGGAGGTGCGCGACTGGACGCGCAGCCATGCGAATTTTTTCCGGGCGGTGCAGATCGAAAAACGAATGATGTTTCTGATTCTGATGTTGATTGTTTTTGTAGCGGCGTTCAACATCATTTCGGCGCAAGTGATGGTGGTGACCGAGAAACAGGCCGACATTGCAATCTTGCGCACGCTTGGCGCATCGCCTTCGTCGATTCTCGGCATTTTCATTTTTCAGGGCGCGCTGGTCGGTGTGATCGGCACGTTGATCGGCGTCGTTGGCGGCATTGCGCTGGCGCTCAACGTCGATGTGGTGGTGCCGGCGATCGAGCGCTTGTTCCATGTTCAGTTTCTTGACAAATCGGTGTATTACATCAGTGACCTGCCATCTGATCTGCAAAGTGGTGATGTGACGGTGGTAGCGGCGACGGCGCTGTTCTTTGCGCTGGCGGCGACGATTTACCCCGCCTGGAAAGCGGCGCGTGTAAATCCGGCAGCAGCTTTGCGCTACGAGTGAACGCTATGAATCACGATATTGCAGATACCTCTCAAGCGTTCACCCCCCCCGTCTTGTCGGCGCGCCACCTTGCCAAGACTTATGTGAGTGGGGCATTGCATGTGCCGGTGTTGGCCGACATCAATCTGGACATTACGCCCGGCGAATGCGTGGCAGTGGTTGGCAGCTCCGGTTCGGGGAAAAGCACGCTGCTGCATTTGCTTGGGGGGCTGGACACGTCGTCCGGCGGCCAGGTGCTTCTCGATGGCCGCGATTTTTCAACGATGCCTGAAGCCGAACGTGGTCATGTGCGCAATCGGGCGTTGGGCTTTGTCTATCAATTTCATCATCTATTGCCCGAATTCACGGCGCTGGAAAATGTAGCGATGCCACTGATCATCCGGCGGCTCAACCGTCGCGAAGCGCAGGAAGCGGCGCGGGCAATGCTGACGCGCGTTGGCTTGTCGCATCGCGTTGCGCATTTGCCCGGCGAACTTTCCGGTGGTGAACGGCAGCGCGTCGCGTTGGCGCGCGCGCTGGTAACGCGACCGCGTTGTGTGCTTGCTGACGAGCCGACCGGCAATCTCGACCGCAGCACGGCGCATCAGGTGTTTGATCTGATGCTCGAACTTAACGCCGAAGCCGGTACGGCGCTGATCATCGTGACCCACGACCCCGACCTCGCCGCGCGCGCTGCGCGGGTGCTGCGCCTGGTTGATGGGGAACTACACGGGGAACCGCGCGGATAACGGCGCTGGCCCATTCCTGAAGAGTAAAAGAATGAGAGCCTTCGTTTTCGTGATGTTCTTGTTTCTGCAAGCGTCCCTGTGCTTTGCAAACGCTTCGCTGGTAGTGGAAGGATCACTGATGCAGGTGGGCAAAACCATACACTACGATCCGGCTTACGTCGCCTTGAAATATCCGGGCGGCGATGTGCCTATCGAGCGCGGCGTTTGCGCCGATGTTGTGGTGCGAGCGCTCAGGCACGCGGGGGTGGATCTTCAGCAAGCCATTCATGAAGACATGAAAGCGCATTTTGACGCTTATCCCAATCACTGGCGATTGAAAAAACCCGATCCGAACATCGACCACAGGCGCGTTCCCAATATCGTGACTTATTACACACGACAGAAAAAATCACTTTCGCTTCCCGTCAAAACCGGTAACGTGCGAGTGGGCGACCTTATCGCCTGGGAACTTCCCGATGGCCGTCCGCATATCGGTGTGGTGACATCCACCGAAGACCGCGACAATATCCTTCTCGTTCACAACATCGGCGCTGGCGCCCGGCAGGAAGCCGTACTGAAAGACTGGAAAATAACCGCTCATTTGCGCCCGTTCAAGTGAAAGAGTCGGAGCCGGGGAAGGTCGAGCGGCAACGGAAAAAACAACATGGAGCGAAAAAAGTTGCCGTTCTGAGATATTTCCTGTTGACAGGACGCATCGGAACCGCTAACCTTCTCCCATTATGAATAATCATTTGTCCACTTTCTCTGCTTCATTTGACGCCAACCGGGGTTGGTGGCGCTGCTCTTTTTCCGAGGGCGGGCGCCTGTACGCATAATGAATTGTTGATTGAAGTGAACGAATGCTGAAAGCCCGCCGAGCGCGGGCTTTTTCGTGGTCTGTGCTCAAGGGGAAGAGAAAACTGAACTCCGAATGACAAGGATCACGATGAGGACGATTGAACCATGAAAACAATACAGCCCCCCAAGGCGTTGGAAAACGCGCGCGCTTCCCGGCGACCGCTGCGCAGTATCCCTGAACCGCTGGCGTTGTTCGCGTGGTTGACCGATGATGGTCGGCGACCACACACGATTCTGCTGGAATCGGCCGAACCCTCAAGTCGAAAAACGCAGAAAAGTTTGTTGGTGGTGTCGAGCGCGCTGTCGATCGAATGTCGTGGTGCTGAGGTGGTGCTGACGGCGTTGAACGCGCAGGGCGAAGTATTGTTGCCGGTGCTGGAAGAGCATTTTGAACATTTTTCTCCGCGCTTTGAACCCTGTTCCCCCCACCTTAACCCTCCTTCGCAAGCGGGGGAGGGAACACTTAAAAACAAATTGCGCTTACACGTGCCGGTTCGCGAAACGGAAAACAAATCGGATCGGGAGCGTTTGCAGGCCGAGTCGTCGCTGACGGTGTTGCGCGAACTGACGGCGTTGTTGCGGGCGGCGTTGCCGTTGATGCCGGAAGCGGTGTTTCTCGCCGGTGTGTTCGCTTACGATCTGGTGGATCAGTTTGAGCCGTTACCGGCAACGGCGGCAGGGAGCGGGTTTCCCGATTATCTTTTTTATCTCGCCGACCAGATGGTGGTGTTTGACCATCTGACCAATTCCGGCTCTTTGTGGACATGTACTTTTACAGAATCCGATCATGGCAAGGCGCATGAGGGCACCGAAATGGCGCTCGCCGAGATCGAAAAAAGGGTGGCTTTTTCTGCGGCGGCGCCACTGGTCAACAGTATTGCCGGGCAAGCGGCGCCGGGAGCGGTTGAAGCGGATAGAGATGACGCTGCTTTTGCGAAGCAGGTCGAGGCGTTGAAAGAACACATCGTTTGCGGCGATGTGTTTCAAATCGTTTTGTCGCGGACGTTTTCGTTGCCGTGCAGCGATCCGTTCGCGGCGTATCGCGCACTGCGAGCATTGAATCCCAGCCCGTATTTGTTTTATATGCGCAGCAACGATTTCACATTGTTCGGCGCGTCGCCGGAGTCTGCGGTGAAAGTAGACGGAGCGACACGCGGTGTCGAAATTTCGCCGATTGCCGGAACAAGACGGCGCGGGTTTCGTGACGACGGTAGCCTTGACGCCGATCTCGATGGTCGGATCGAAGCCGAATTGCGCCTTGATGAAAAAGAGAACGCCGAACACATGATGCTGGTCGATCTGGCGCGAAACGACGTGGCGCGCGTGTCCAAATCCGGGACGCGCCATGTTGCCGAGTTGTTGCGTACTGTGCGCTATTCGCACGTGATGCATCTGGTGTCACGCGTCTGCGGCGAATTGAAAGACGAACTTGATGCGCTGCATGCTTATCAGGCGAGTATGAACATGGGAACGCTGACCGGCGCGCCGAAGATCAAAGCGATGCAGTTGCTGCGTCGTTATGAAGGCGGGCGGCGCGGTCATTACGGTGGCGCGATCGGTTATCTTCGTGGCGATGGCAGTTTCGATACGGCGATTGTGATTCGAGCGGCGCTGGTGCAAAACGGTGTTGCGCACGTGCGCGCTGGCGCTGGCGTCGTGCACGATTCGGTGCCACTGCTGGAAGCGGATGAAACGCGGCGCAAAGCTGAGGCGGTGTTGCGGGCCATTGCAATATCGGAAACTGAGTCAGAAGCGGGGAGAGCGTCATGAGCAGGCCACACATTCTTTTCATCGACAATTTCGATTCGTTCACCTTCAATCTGGTCGATGCACTCTCAACGCTTGGCGCTGACATTGATGTTTATCGAAACGATATCGGCGCGGAGACGGCGCTGAAGATTGCGCGTGAGAAATGTTCGGTGTTGATCGTATTGTCGCCGGGGCCGGGAACGCCGCATGAAGCTGGTTGCACGATCGAGCTGATCCAAAAAGCTGCAGGGCAGGCGCCGCTGCTCGGCGTGTGCCTGGGGCATCAGGCGATTGCCGAAGCGTTCGGCGGGAAAGTCGGCGCGGCAGGAACGATTGTTCACGGCAAAAAATCACGGCTGAGGCACAGCGGGCATCCGTTGTTTTCAGGGCTGCCGGAGACTTTCGATGTCGGGCGTTATCACTCGCTGGCGGTGCAACATTTGCCGGAAGCGTTCGACGCCATCGCGACCGGCGTTGACGACCTGATCATGGCGTTGGCGCATCGTTCGCTGCCGATTTACGGTGTGCAGTTTCATCCGGAATCGATTCTGACGACGTACGGACAAACCATCCTGAATAATGTTTTCAAATTGGCGCAGGCGTCGCAGAAAGAAGGGACTTTTTTATAAACCACGAGAAACACGAGGAAGCCTCTTTTGAAGGCGAATGGGGGTTGTAAAACTTTCGCTCTTTTCGCGGCTTAAAAAACTTTTTGAGGAGATCATGATGGATCGTATTTTGAGCAAGTTGTTGACGGGCGGCCGCCTGGATCGCGAGGAAAGCCGTGCGCTGTTCGACGCGGTGATTCGCGGCGAGGTCGGCGATGTGGAGATCGCTGCGTTGTTGGTAGCGTTGAAATTACGCGGCGAAACCGCCGAAGAAATCGCCGGTGCGGCACAAGCCTTGCGTGAGGGCGCGCGCGAATTTCCGCGGCCTGACTATCGCTTTGCCGATATTGTGGGCACCGGCGGCGATGGCGCCGGCACCATCAACATTTCAACTGCCGCCAGTTTTGTGGCGGCGGAGGCAGGGCTGCCGGTAGCCAAGCACGGCAACCGCGCGGCGTCGTCGCGTTGCGGCGCAGCCGATTTGCTTGAACGCTTCGGTGTCAAGCTCGACATGGAACCGGCAACGGCGCGGCGCTTGCTCGACGATATCGGCGTTACGTTTTTGTATGCGCCGCATTACCATAAAGGGATTCGACACGCGATGCCGGTTCGCAAAGCGCTGGCGACGCGAACGATGTTCAACCTGCTGGGGCCGTTGGTGAATCCCGCGCGCCCGCCGGTCATGTTGGTTGGCGTTTATGATTACACTTTGTGCACGCTGGTGGCGGAGACGCTGAGGCTGCTGGGTTGTGATCGCGCATTGGTGGTGAATGGCTTGGGTCTCGACGAAATTGCGGTGCACGGCGAAACCAACGCTGCCGAGCTGCATGAGGACGGCGAGATTACGACACATCATTTCACGCCACTCGATTTCGGTGTGCGCAAATTTCCATTGTCGTCGATTGTCGGCGGTGCGCCGGAAGAGAATGAGCAGGCGATTCGCCTGGTGTTGGGCGGCGGCGGCGATGAGGCGCATGCAGCAGCGATCGCCGTCAACGCCGGGGCATTGCTGGCGTTGGGTGGGCAAGTCGATTCGTTCAAGCAGGGATTTGCGCTGGCGATGAGCATTCTGGAAAGCGGCAGGGCGCTTGCGCGGTTGGAGGCGATGGCGCGGTTATCACATCAGTTGGGCGAAGCGGGCGGGGACACTCATGTCAGTGCTCGCTGAAATCGTTGCACGCAAGCGTCAGGACGTTGCGGGGCGTATGGCGAAAACGCCGCTGGTCGTTCTGGAAAAACAGGCGAAGCCGACAACGCGGCGACTGGCCGAATCGCTACGCCAGCCGGGATTGCGTTTTATTCTCGAATGCAAGAAAGCGTCACCCTCGGAAGGTTTGATCCGTTCTGATTTCGATGTAAAAAAAATCGCGGAAACCTATCGCGGATTTGCCGATGCGGTTTCGGTGTTGACCGATGCGCCATACTTTCAAGGCAGTTTTGCCGATCTTGAAAAAGTGCGTGCCACGTTACCGCAACCGATACTGTGCAAAGATTTCGTTGTCGAACCGTATCAGGTGTTTGAAGCGCGCATTCATGGCGCCGATGCAGTGTTGCTGATGTTGTCGGTCCTCGATGATGCGATGTACCGGCGCTGTTCGGAAGCGGCGCGGATGTTGTCGATGGATGTGTTGACGGAAGTGCACGACGACGAGGAACTGAGCAGAGCGCTGGCGCTTGATGCACGCATTGTCGGCATCAACAATCGCGATTTGAAAACGATGAAGATCAATCTGTCAACGACTCGAAATCTGGCGCCGAAAATTCCGGGCGATCGTGTGATCGTGAGCGAATCCGGAATCAAAGGTCGCGCCGATATTGATGATCTCAGCGATTTTGTCGATGCTTTTCTCGTTGGCAGCCGCTTGATGAAAGAAGCGCGACTCGATTCTGCCGTACGCGCGCTTGTTTTCGGACGCGTTAAAATTTGCGGGATGACGACGCCTGACGCGGCGCGCATCGCTTATGAGGCAGGCGCTTCGTGGGGGGGGATGATTTTTGCGCCAGAATCGCCGCGCTGTGTGAATGAAACCGTGGCGCGTGAAATCGTTGCTGCATCACCGTTACCGCTGGTCGGCGTTTTCGTCAACGACGCTCCGGAGAAGATCACGCGGTTGGTACGAGAATTGCGATTGGCGGCGATTCAGTTGCACGGCGAAGAAACATCAGCTTATATTCACAAGCTGCGGCACGAACTTCCTGCCGGGTGCGAAATCTGGAAAGCCGTGCGTATTGGTGAATCGCTGCCGCAGGTAGAGACGTTGCTGGTGGAAATGGGAGCCGATCGTCTGTTGCTCGACACCTATGATTCGTCGGCGCGCGGCGGCACCGGTGGGCGCTTCAATTGGGCGTTGCTGGAGCGGTTGCCGGAATCGCTACTGTCTCGTATTATCATTGCCGGCGGCATCTCGCCGGAGAATGTGCGCACGGCGCATGGCGTCGGAAGCTATGCGATGGATGTCAATTCCGGCGTCGAGTCGGCGCCGGGGAAGAAAGACCCGGCGGCGGTGCAACGGTTGTTTTCTCGTTTGAGAGGATGTTTATGAGTGCGGTTTTTCCCACATCGACACTGTTGGGTGTTGAACAGGGCGCTTTCGGTCCGTTCGGTGGCATGTTTGTGCCGGAGATTCTGGTACCGACGTTGCAAGAGTTGGCGCGCGCTTTTGAAGAAGCTCAAAATGACCCGGCGTTTCAGCGGGAGTTTGACGATCTGCTCAAGGAGTACGCCGGCCGTGAAACACCTCTGTACCGCTGCCGCAATCTGACGGCGGGAACGAAAACGACGCTTTATCTGAAACGCGAAGATTTGTTGCACGGCGGCGCGCACAAGACCAATCAGGTGTTGGGGCAGGCGTTGTTGGCGCGGCGGATGGGCAAGACGCGTCTGATTGCCGAAACCGGCGCCGGGCAGCACGGTGTGGCGACAGCGCTGGTTGGCGCGTTGTTCAAAATGCAGACACGCATTTATATGGGCGACAAAGACATGAAGCGGCAGGCGCTCAATGTGTTTCGGATGCGTTTAATGGGTGCTGAAGTGGTGCCGGTCGCCACCGGCAGCGGCACGCTAAAGGATGCGGTCAATCAAGCCTTGCGTGATTGGTCGGAAAGTTACCCGAGCACACATTACCTCCTGGGGACGGCAGCAGGGCCGCATCCGTTTCCGACAATTGTGCGCGAATTTCAGCGCGTGATTGGCCGTGAAGCGAGAGCGCAAATCCTGGAACGGGAAGGGCGGCTTCCCGATGCGGCCATTGCTTGTGTCGGCGGCGGCTCCAATGCGATCGGTTTGTTTGCCGATTTTATTGATGATCGCGACGTGCGCCTGATCGGCGTTGAACCGGCGGGGCATGGGCTACATACGGGCAAACACGGCGCGACTTTGCAGAAGGGACGCCCAGGCATTCTGCACGGCAGTTACAGCTATGTGTTGCAGGACGAGCACGGTCAGGTGAGCGAATCGCATTCGATTTCTGCTGGCCTCGATTATCCCGGCGTCGGCGCGCAACACGCGCATTTATACACCAGCGGTCGCGCCGAGTATGTCGGCATCACTGACGATGAAGCGCTCGAAGCATTTCAGTTGTTGTCGCGGGAAGAAGGCATCATCCCGGCGCTGGAATCGGCACATGCGATCGCTTATGCGCTGAAGCTGACGAAAGCCGAAACGCAACTGCGCTCGCAACCGCAACTGTTGTTGGTCAATTTGTCCGGACGCGGCGACAAGGACATTGAACACGTAATGCAGTACATCCGGTTCTGAAGAGAGACGCGATGAGGAAGAGCGATGAAAGAAGAGAAGATGAAAACCACCCGCTATGAAAAGATGTTTGCCCGTTTGCAGATAAAAAAAGAGGGGGCGTTTATTCCTTTCGTAATGCTGGGCGATCCCGATATTGAAACGAGTGCGGCGATTATCGACACGCTGATTGCCAGTGGCGCTGATGCGTTGGAATTGGGGATTCCGTTTTCGGATGCGGTTGCCGATGGCCCGGTGATTCAGCGGGCAAGCTATCGTGCGTTGGCAACAGGGGTGACGCCGGTGGATTGTCTGCGGTTGTTGAAGCGCATTCGCATCAAACATCCAACGGTTCCGATCGGGTTGCTGGTTTACGCCAATCTCGTCGTGCATCACAATCCAAAAACATTTTACAAGGAAGCTGCCGAGGTCGGCGTTGATTCCGTGCTGGTGGCGGATGTGCCGGTAGGCGCAGCGGCGCCGTTCATCAAAGCGGCGAACGCGGTGGGGGTTGCGCCTGTTTTCGTTGTGCCGCCCAACGCCGATGAAGCCACTGTCCGCGAGATTGCGCAACGGGGACGCGGCTACACTTACTTTCTTGGCCGCGCTGGCGTCACTGGTGTCGATCAGGAAATGCAGACGCCGCTGCCGTCGCGATTCAAAGCATTGCAGGCGGCGGGCGCTGCTCCCGCTGTTGTCGGTTTCGGCATCTCGACCCCGGAACACATTCGCACCGCGCTTGGTGCTGGCGCTGCCGGCGCGATTGCGGGCTCAGCGACGGTGGCAATTATCGAACAGCATCTGGAAGATAAAGTTACCATGCACGAAGCGCTGGCAGTTTTTGTGCAGAAGATGAAAGCGGCGACGTTTTCAGGAATCAGGGATTAGGAATTAGAAATCGGAAAACTCATTCTCACCCTAATCCTCCTCTCGAAAGGGAGGGAAATTGACCTCCTTCATGAGAGGCATTTTTTGGGGTTCTGTGTTCTGCGACTTCGCACAAAATGACACGCCTTCGCGTAAATAAAAAGAGAGGGTTTGAGACCTGCGCCTACGTATGAAATGCGGGCGAGGCGCCGTGCGCCGTTCTAATCCCTGACCTCTGGTCCCTGCTTCCGGCACGCCTTGGCCGCATCACGAATCACAGAGATCGCTTTTTCGCGCGGGAAACTCTTACGGTAAGCAAGCGCGATGCGGCGGAAGGGAACAGGATCGGCGAACGGGATCGGCACGACCAGATTACTGTGGTATTTGAGCGCGAGCGCATCGCGCGGCAATACGGAAATACCGAGACCGGAGGCGACCATGTTGCGGATGGTTTCTAGCGAGTTGGTGCGCGGCATGTGATTGTCGGCATTGAGTTCGGGGCAGGCTTCGAGCACTTGATCGCGGAAGCAATGGCCGATGTTGAGCAGAATCGGTTTTTCTCCGGCGATTTCACGGGCTTCGATGTTTTTACGCTTAACCCATTTGTGGCCACGCGGCACGACAACCTGGAACGGCTCCTCATAGAGAAATTCGCTGACGATACCGGGCGGTGAGAACGGCAGCGCGATGATGGCGACGTCGATACGGCCAGCACGCAAGGCCTCTTCAAGGTTTTCGGTGAGGTTTTCCTCGATATCGAGCGGCATGTCGGGAGAGATATCAACCAGTGCTGGAATCAAATCGGGCAACAGATAAGGCGCGACGGTGAAGATAACCCCCAGTTTCAGTGGGCCTTGCAACTGGTTCTTGCCGGTCTCAGCGATTTCCTTGATGCGCGACGATTCTTCCAGCACTTTTTGCGCTTGCTCGATGACGCGCTCGCCGACTGGTGTCAGCACAACTTCACTTTTACTGCGTTCGAACAAGACAATGCCTAACTCTTCTTCGAGTTTTTGAACGGCGACAGACAGCGCCGGTTGGCTGACAAAGCATTTGCCGGCGGCGCGTCCGAAACTTTTTTCGTGCGCGACGGCAACAATGTAGCGGAGTTCGTTCAAAGTCATGATGGTGACCTCCTTGATGAGCGAGCGCGGTTATGGCAGCAAGTCGTCGGTTTTCAGCGCTTGCAGGTAACGTGCGAAATCGGCGCCGACTTCGGAATGGCGCAGGCCGTAGTCAACGGTCGCTTCGAGATAGCCGAGCTTGTTGCCGCAGTCGTAACGACGACCGTCGAAACGGTAGGCGTGTACGGGTGTGTGTTGCATCCAGCGGGCGATGCCATCGGTGAGCTGAATCTCGCCGCCTTGACCCTGTGAAATGGCGGCAAGATGCGTGAAGATGTCAGCGGTCAAAATGTAGCGCCCGACCACCGCCAGCGTCGAAGAGGTTGTTCCCGGTTTCGGCTTTTCAACGATGCGGGTGATGCGGGCAAGACGGGCATCGTTTGGCGATGGCGCAGCCGTCTCGACGATACCGTAATTGGCAGTGTCGGCGGGTGGAACGTCCATCACGCCGATCATTGCATCGCCGGTCTGTCGCGTGCGCTCGACCATCTGTCGCATGACAGGCGCCGAAGCGTCGATCAAATCATCGGCGAGCAGGACGGCAAACGGCTCTTGGCCGATCACTGGCGCCGCGCACAGTACGGCGTGACCCAGCCCCAGCGCTTCGGTTTGCCGGATGTAAATGCAGTTGATGCCGGGCGGCGTTGCGCTTTGCAGCGTGTCGAGCAGGTCGGTTTTCTGGCGTAGCGAAAGCTCGGTTTCAAGCTCGTAAGCTTTGTCGAAATGGTCTTCAATCGCGCGTTTGTTGCGGCCGGTAATGAAGATCATGTCGGTGATGCCAGCGGCGGCGGCTTCTTCGACGGCGTACTGGATCAGTGGCTTATCGACGATCGGCAGCATCTCTTTGGGGCTGGCCTTGGTGGCTGGAAGAAAACGGCTGCCGAGGCCGGCGACAGGGAAAACGGCTTTGGTGATTTTCATGGGGCGCTCTGTGAAGTTACCTTCGTCGAAGCAGTTTTTTCGATCATACGTAGCAGCGCGGCTTCGTCGAGGATGGGAATTTTCAGTGCTTGTGCTTTAGCAAGTGTTGAGCCGGGTGCTTCGCCGACGAGCACATAATTTGTTTTTTTGGAAACGCTGCCGGTGACCTTGCCGCCGGCTTCGACGATGCGGCGGGTGGCTTCATCGCGCGACATTGTCGGCAAGGCGCCGGTGAGCACAAAAGTCAAATCAGTCAGCGGGCCCGGGCTTGTCGCTGCTGCAACAACATCCTGCCAGCAGATGCCGACGGCGCGCAGTGCAGCGATCACATCGCGGTTGCGCGGTTCTGAAAAAAAGGAAAGGATGCTGTCGGCCATTACGCCGCCGATTTCGGGAACGGCGATAAGAGCATCGCTGTTGGCGGTCATCAAAGCGTCCAGTGAGCCGAAGTGGCGCGCGAGATCGCGTGCGGTCGCTTCGCCGACGTGACGGATGCCGAGCGCGAAGATGAAACGCTCAAGCGTGGTGTGTTTGCTTTTTTCCAGCGCGGCGCACAGATTGGCGGCACTCTTTTCGGCCATCCGATCAAGACTGGCGAGATCATTTTGAGTCAATCGGTACAGGTCGGCGGCGGATTGCACCAGCGCTTTATCGACCAGTTGCTCGACGATTTTATCGCCCAGTCCTTCAATGTCCATCGCTCGTCGCCCGGCGAAATGCAGCAAAGCCTGCTTGCGTTGCGCCGGGCAGTAAAGCTCGCCTGAGCAGTAGGCATCAACCTCGCCCTCTTCGCGAGTTACGGCCGAACCACAGACCGGGCATTGACGCGGCATCTCGAAAACGCGCGCATCTTCTGGTCGGCGCTCGCTGACGACGGCGACAACTTCAGGAATCACATCGCCGGCGCGGCGCACAATGACTGTGTCGCCGATTCGCACATCTTTGCGTTTGACTTCGTCTTCGTTGTGCAGCGTGGCGTTGGTGACGGTGACGCCGCCGACGAAAACCGGCGCCAGTTTGGCGACCGGCGTGAGTCGGCCGGTGCGTCCCACTTGCACATCGATATGCTGAACCGTCGTGAACTGTTCCTGCGCCGGATACTTATGTGCGACCGCCCAGCGCGGTTCGCGCGTGGCGAAGCCGAGTTGTTGTTGTAACGCCAGCGAATCGACTTTATAAACAACGCCGTCGATATCGAACGGCAGGGAATCTCTTGATTCAGCGATGTTCTGGTGAAAGGCGATAAGCGCATCGGCGCCGAGGGCGCGCCGACGGTGTTTGTCCACCGGCAAACCGAAGCGCTCAATCGCATCGAGCATATCACCGTGCGTTGCCGGCAGTTTCCAGCCTGTGACTTCGCCGAGGCCATAGGCGAAAAACGATAGCGGTCGTTTGGCGGTAATGGCTGGGTCGAGCTGGCGCAGGCTGCCCGCCGCCGAGTTGCGTGGATTGGCAAATGTTTTTTCGCCGGAGGCGCGTTGGCGGTCGTTGAGTTTTTCGAAATCGTCGCGCCGCATGTAAACTTCGCCGCGAATTTCAATCACTGCAGGCGGTTGATCGTTATCGGTATTCAGCCGTAGCGGAATCGCGCGTAGCGTGCGGATGTTTTGAGTCACATTCTCGCCGGTTTCGCCGTCACCGCGGGTGGCGCCTTGAACGAGGACGCCGTTCTCGTAACGCAGGCTGACCGCTAATCCATCGAATTTGAGCTCGGCCAGATACGCTACTGGCGGGTCGCTGTCTGTCAGCCCAAGTTCGCGCCGCACGCGTGCATCAAAAGCGCGGGCGCCGCTCGCTTCCGTATCCGTTTCGGTACGGATCGACAGCATCGGCACGGTATGACGCACCGCCGGAAATTCTGGGAGAGGCCGACCGCCGACGCGCCGGGTAGGCGAATCGGGCGCGATCAGTTCGGGGTGTTGCGCTTCCAGTTGCTGCAATTCGCGGTAGAGCGCATCGTATTCGGCGTCGGCGATGATCGGCGCGTCAAGCACATAATAGCGATAGTCGTGAGCGGCAATAGCGTTGCGCAAAGCCGTCACTTTTTCGCGGATGTCTGTTGACATAAAGGATTGAGAAGAAGGTTCGGAAGAATACTGGGGAGAGAACAACGAGTCTCGCGGCGAGTCTTGCGCTGCTTTTTTCTCCGTTTTGTTCACGTTGCCGCTCCCGGAAAAAGCTTGGGGGTCAGGCGGCGAACAGGCGCAGCGCCCGCGAGCTGCCCGGATCAATGCCGATGTCGCGTAGCGCTTGCGTGGCTTTGCCGATTTCGGTGCGAATTAACGCCAGTCCCTGCTCGTTGACCGGACGTTGACGATCATCGACGAGTTGCGCTGACAGCGCTTGCGCCAGTTGGGTTGCCAGCTTCAGCATTTCATCGAAGCTCTGTTCGGGGCGGTACACTTGCGGTACGTCGAGCAGCATGACCGGGTCTTGAATGGCTTTGCGCAAACGTTCTTCGGACAATGCTGTGCCGTCGTGGCTCTCGATCCGAAACATTTCCTGACCCTCCCGGTAATAGCGTAAAGCACCTTTTTCGAGAACAATTCCCAGTTTTTGCGCCGTCTGCAGCAACTGCAGGCCGGGCACCGGCCCGACCTTACCATGCAGCGTCAAACCGATTTGCAGATCAAGTTGCGCGCAAGCTTTATCGAGCGCTTTGGCGCGTTCGGTTTCAAGCGCGACATCAAATGGCGTATAACTGGCCGAGAGCAACGAGGCGACAACTTCGACATGTTTTTGAAAAGCATCGAGTTGTTCAAACGTCACTGCTTGAGAACGGTCGGCAAGTTGCAGACAGAAGGCCAACGAGTGCACTGGTGACGGGCGAGTTTCGTCGAACGCCGCCGCAGCGCTTTCAACAGAAGCAGTTGTTCCCAGAGAAGCGAGGATGTCCGCAACGCTTTGCAGCAAGGTCCAGCCGGAGCTTCCTTGCGGTTGCCAGAACAGGCGCACCCGTTTGCCAGGCGCTTTCAGCATTTGTTGCGCCGATTCGGGGGTAACGTTAACTGTATCGGGCAATTGCAATGTCAGCACTGCTTCGGCCATGAAATCCGGCGCATCCCTTGAAGCGGGCACAGCGATCGAAACAATAGGTTCAGTTCGCAGCGTTGGTTCGAGCGGTATTTCACCGGAAAGAGGGGAGGCCGTTTCGCGCGCAGCATCTTTTCGAGCAGGCGCGGCAAAGCGGGATTTAACGGCGCGCATTTGGAGGGCGTTATAGACGAGAACCGCCAACACCAATACTACTCCGGCGATCAACAGCACTGTTTGAAGCGAGCTCATGACGACGAAACCTCTGCTTTCCGGGAAAGACAATAAACGGAAGTTATGATTCTACTTCTTTTTATGCGAAATGGACGAACAGGAAAAGGGATTTTATGGGGGGGCGGGTGGCGGAAACAGCCATTTCTAAAATGTGACCTCTCTTCCCGCCTTCGACCACCCACCTCCGCAGGGGGAGAGGAAAAGAAAAAGGGCACGGCCGGGGTGGTATAGTGCGAAGCGCGTGATTTCGCACAAAAACTTAAAAGAATGAACCGGCAGATAGTCAAAGCAAACGTATTGTTGTCCCTCGCGGCGTTGATCTGGGGATCGACTTTTGCCGCCCAGAAACTGGGCATGGAAAATCTGGGGCCGTTTTGGTACACCGCGCTGCGTTTTCTACTGGGAACTCTCATCGTCGCGCCGCTGCTATGGCGCGAGCGTGTCGTTTCAACGCTGAAGCCGCGCGATTGGGCGACCGGTGTCGGCATCGGTCTGCTGTTGTTTTCCGGCATCAACTTGCAACAAGTGGCGTTGCAATACACCTCGTTGGCTAACAGTGGCTTCATTACTGGTTTATACGTGGTGTTTGTGCCGGTTCTGGGGTTGTTTTTCGGTCAGCGTTACGGCTTCGGCGTATGGACAGGTGTGACGTTGGCGGTCATCGGTTTGTATTTGCTGAGTGTGAAAGGCGATCCGTACGGTTTGACGATGAATCGAGGCGATGTGTTGACGCTCATCAGCGCGATGATCTGGGCGATTCACCTGATCGCGCTTAGTGGCTTCGGCCATTGCTTACCGCCGGTGCGGTTGGCGGTAACGCAGTTCGTCACCTGCGCTGTGTTGAGCTTGTTGGTGGCGGCGTGTATCGAGCCGATTTCATTACCGGCGATTCAGGCGGCGGCGATTCCCGTGTTGTACGGCGGCGTTTTGTCGGTCGGCATTGGTTTTACAGTACAAGTGCTGGCGCAACGTCACGCTCGCGCGGCACACAGTGCGATCATTTTAAGCCTCGAAGCGGTGGTTGCAGCAGTGGTGGGTTGGCTGATTCTGGATGAAACGCTTGGGCTTCGCGCGATCATCGGCTGCACGCTGATGCTGGCAGGAGCACTGCTGGCGCAACTGGCGCCACAGCGGAAACCATCGGCGTGACGCCAGGCGCGGGAATCACGTCGCTGTGGCGAGGTCGATTGCTTCGGCAATGTCGACGGCAACGACGCGCGATACACCAGGCTCCGGCATGGTGATGCCGATCAGTTGCACTGCCATTTCCATCGCCAGCTTGTTGTGCGAGACAAACATGAACTGGGTTTGAGCGCTCATTTCACGCACCAGATTACAGAAGCGGATGGTGTTTGAATCGTCAAGCGGCGCATCGACTTCGTCGAGCAAACAGAATGGGGCAGGGTTCAACTGGAAGATTGCAAACACCAGCGCAGTTGCCGTTAGCGCTTTTTCGCCGCCGGACAGCAGGTGGATCGACGAATTACGTTTTCCCGGCGGTTGCGCGAATACTTGAATGCCGGAATCGAGAATTTCCTCGCCTGTCAGCACCAGCTTGGCTTGGCCGCCGCCGAACAAGGTCGGGAATAGCCGCGCGAAATTGCTGTTAACGGTATCGAAAGTTTGCTGCAATAACTCGCGCGTTTCTTTGTCGATCTGGCGAATGGCGTTTTCCAGCGTCGTCATCGCTTCGGTGAGATCGGCAGCTTGTTTGTCGAGATAAGTTTTACGCTCTTCGGCTACGGTCAACTCTTCAAGCGCCGCCAGGTTCACAGCGCCGAGCGCGGCAATTGCTTTTTGCAAGCGGTCGATTTCGTTGTTGAGTGAACCACGACCCCAAGCTTTGAGCATCATCGGCAAGGCGTCAAGATCAGCGGCAGCTTCGGTCAGCTGTTCGGCAAATTGTTGCTCCTGCAAGACGGCGGCTTGTTCTTTCAGGCGCATGTCTTCGATGCGGGCGCGCGCCGGTTCAAGCTGATGTTCGGCGGTCAGTCGTGCTTCTTCGGTCGCGCGCAAATCGGCGGTCAGCGTTTCAAGCTGGTTGCGTGCTTCCGTTAACGCCTGTTCGGCGTCAGCGCGGGCAACCAACTGCTGTTGCAATGATGTTTCAACCGGCGACCAGTCGATCGCTTGTTTCTCGTCCGACAGTTGACCGAGAAGGCTGTGCTGTTGCGTTTTCTGCGTCGCCAGCGATTGACGACGACGCGCCAATTCCTGCAAATGCTCGCGGGCGCTGCGTTCGGCAAAGCGTGCTTCCTGTGCAGCGTTTTCGGCGTTACGCACACGTTCGCGGCCGCGCGCCAGTGCCACATCGGCTTCGTTGCGCGTATGCCGCAAACTTTCGCGTCGCGTCATTTCATCGTGCAGTTGCATTTGTGCTTCACCGATTTCAGCAGCGATGGCTTCGCGCTGTTCGGCTTCCTGCACCTCCAATACTTTTATCTCGTCGCAATCATGTGTCAACTGTGCTTTGCGGCCAGCGAGCGCTTCAGCTTCTTTGCGCAACTGCGCCAATTCCAGTTCGAGGCTGTGGCAGCGTTTTTGTTGCGATGCCGACGCCGTCCGTTGATTCTGCTCATTCTTCTGCGCTTCGGTTAAGGCATTTTCAGCCTGATCGAGCGCCCGACGTGCTTCCTGCGCTTGCGCATCAGCTTGCGCGATGTGTTCATCGAGTTGCGCCAGTTCGCGCTGACGAACGATGACGCCGTGTAGCTCGCTGTCAGGCGCGAACAGTGTGATGCTTTGCGCGGTGACGATATGACCTTGCGGAATCACGAAACTGCCGCCGGGCGGCAAATCAGCACGATCGGCGAGCGCCTGCGCCAGCGAATCGCGGCAACGTACGCCGTACAACATATCGGCCAGCAACGGCGCGAAGCGGGAATCTTTGATGCGCAATTTGTGATACAGCGCATCGTTCGGCGGCGAGACATGCGCGGCGCCGGAACGCTGCGCCGAAAACACGGTGATCTTCGGCGCTGTATCGCCGTTGTTGAACCAGTGCGCTACATCGGCCAGCGAATCCAGTTCGAGCGCGTTCAGACGGTCGCGCAGCGCGGCCTCCAGCGCATCTTCCCAGCCGGTTTCAACGTCAAGTTTCTGCCACAAGCGGGCGGCTTCGTTCAAGCCTTTCTGCGTCAGCCAGGCATCGGCGTTGGGATGTCCGATTTTGGCTTGCAACGCTGCCAACGCCTGATGGCGCGCGGTGTGATCGGTGAGCGCCTTGTTTTGCGCCTGCCAATGCGCAAGCGCGTCGCGCTGTTGCCCTTGCAGGGTCTGCACGTTCTGCTGTAAATCAGCCAACGCCTGTTGCTGGTTCTGCCATTCGGCGGTTTCCTGCGCAAGCTGTTCTTCGACATCGGCAACCGCCACCACGCCCGGCCCGCTCATTGCAGCGAGTTCCGCTTCCAGCTTTTCGCGACGCTGTCGCAAACGATCGGTCGTGCGCTGGCTGTTGTCGCGGCGGGTTTCGGCGACACGCACGGTCTGTTCCAGTTGCGCCATCTGCTGCTGCAATTCGGAGAATTGTCGCGCGGCTTCCCGCACGGCGGTTTCCAGCGCTGGCAATGCCGTTTGCGCTTCGCGCTCTTCTTGCTGCGCGTGTTCATGCGTCGTTAACGCTTCTTCAAGCGCGGTTTCGAGCGAAAGCTGTTCGTTGTCGAGTTGCGCTTCCTGCGTTGTCAACGCTTCGACTTGTTTGTGGATGTGTTCGACCTGTTGGGCGATTCGCGTTTCGTTTTCGCGGGCGAACGCCAGTTGTTGCTCCAGCCGGGTAACTTCCGAGTTGGTGGCATAGAACGCGCCCTGCTTGTCGTGTAGCGCGTCACTGGCAGCGTAGTGGGCGTCACGCAAATGTTCGAGTTTGGTTTCAATCGAGCGGATTTCGCTTTGAGCCGCTTCAAAAGCAACCGCCAACTGGCCGACTTCGGCCTGGCAGCGCTCGCGCGCTTTTGCAGCGTCCTGCTGTTTCGAATACCACAACATGTGCTGCGAATTCTTCAGTCGCGTTTCGTGCTCGCGGTATTCGGCGGCAACCTTGGCCTGCGCCGCAAGATGCGTCAACTGATTGCCGAGCTCGTGCCGGATGTCTTCGATGCGCGCCAGATTCTCGCGGGTGTCGGACAAGCGGCCTTCGGTTTCCTTGCGACGCTCTTTGTATTTGGAAACACCGGCGGCTTCTTCGAGGAAAACGCGCAATTCTTCCGGTTTCGCTTCGATCACGCGCGAAATCATCCCCTGCTCGATAATCGCGTAAGCGCGCGGGCCGAGGCCGGTGCCGAGAAAAAGGTCATGAATGTCGCGGCGGCGCACCGGAATGTTGTTGATGTAATAGGTACTGTCGCCGTCGCGGGTCAGCACCCGTTTGATCGACAACTCGGTGTATTGTCCCCACTGACCGCCGATGCGACCGGCGCTGTTGTCGAAATGCAGCTCGACCGAAGCGCGCGAAACTGGCTTGCGCTCACCGGCGCCGTTGAAGATCACGTCCTGCATTGATTCGCCGCGTAGCGCCGAGGCTTTCGATTCGCCGAGCACCCAACGCACCGCGTCGATCACGTTGGATTTACCGCAACCGTTCGGCCCGACAATCCCGACCAACTGGCCGGGAGTAGCGATGGTGGTTGGATCGACGAACGACTTGAAGCCGGAAAGTTTGATATGGGTCAGACGCAAAGCAAGCCTCTTGGCAAAACACGGGCAAATGAAAACCGGACGGGCAGAAAACGGCGGGCGCTCTGCCGCGAAACCGGCGGAAGCGGGGATTATAACGGATCAGGGGTCAGAGGTCAGGGATCAGAAGTCAGCCATTCTGTGCGAAGTGAAGTGGAATAGTAGAATCCATGCGGCGTGACGGGAAGCTGATTGCTTTTCCTACGGGTAAAACGTACCGATAGAGACGCAGGGGCAGCAATCTGCCGCTTGATCTGATCCTTGATTTTTGACTTCTGATGCCTGGTCTCTGACGCTCCCATCCGGCCTTTCCCTGCACGCGGGGGAAGGAGTTCATCGACGTGCCGGTGGGCTTGCTCGCGGTCGGGCATTCCCCCGCACACGGGGGAAGGAGCTTTTTTCGCACTCTTCGCGACTTCGCGTGAGGCCGACAGGGCTGGCGAGACGCCCGCGTTCTTAGTTTATGAATAAAACCTGTGGATAACTCCAAATAAGGCTGTTGATAGGATGTGAAGAGAAAGTGTTTGAATATGAACAGATGCGCGTATCTGATTGTTTGGGCAGGGTTTTCGGCGTGCCTCAGGCATAATGCCTTTGTAATTCTTCCATGAAAACATTTTGTTTATCACTACCATATATAGATAACTATAGAAAAATTCCGCTAAATATAGTAGCATCGCCTTCCATTTCCTAGGCGCTCCCGCACCGGTGGCGGTGCGCGAATGCCCCGGAAAAACCATGCCCGGCGTTTCGCGGTGAGCGATTTATTCCAACTCGATTTTGAGGTTTTCATGTCTGTATCTGTAGTAACCCCGTCAATAGCATCTGCCACATCCGCGTCTGCCGCTTCCTTGCTCGCTGACCCGCGCTATGCTTGGTACCAGGTGATCCGCCGCAACGGGTCGGTGGTTGGCTTTGAACCCGGCAAGATTGCGGTGGCGATGACCAAGGCATTCCTGGCGGTGCGTGGTGAGCAGGCCGCCACCAGCGCTGCGATGCGTGATCAGGTTGCCAAACTGACGGAGACCGTCATTCAGGCGCTGATGCGGCGCAAGCCGGAGGGCGGCTCGATCCACATCGAAGAAATCCAGGATCAGGTAGAACTGGCGCTGATGCGTGGCGGCGAGCATGAAGTCGCGCGCGCCTACGTGCTGTACCGTGAGCGACGGGCACAGGAACGTGCTGCCGCCGCGCAGACGGTTGTGGAAAGAGCGGCGGCGCCGGAGTTGCATGTCGTTGAAGACGGTGTGTCGAAGCCGCTCAACATCGCGCGACTTGAGCATCTGATCCGCTCTTCGTGCGAAGGACTGGCGGCGGCAGAGCCAGAGCGCATTCTGAAAGCGACGCGCAAGGATTTGTACGATGGCGTGCCGATGGCCGAAGTGCGCAAGGCGGTGGTGCTGGCCGGTCGCACGCTGATTGAAAAAGACCCGGTGTATTCCTACGTGACGGCGCGCTTGCTGCTTGACTCGCTGCGTTTCGAGGCGCTCGGCGTCGCAGCGACGCAAACCGATATGGCACAGCAGTATCCGGCGTACTTTCCGAAATTCATCGCACACGGCATCAAAATCGGTTTGCTGAACAAAGAACTGGCGACTTTCGATCTCGTCAAACTCGGTGCGGCGCTGAAACCGGAGCGCGATCTGCAATTTGGTTATCTCGGTTTGCAAACACTGTACGACCGTTATTTTATGAACGATCCCTACGATCGCAGCTTCAGTCACGGCAACAGCGAAGGCCGCCGCTTTGAATTACCACAATGTTTTTTCATGCGGGTGGCGATGGGATTGGCGTTGAAAGAAAAAGACCGCACTGCCCGTGCCATTGAGTTCTACAATCTGTTGTCGTCGTTCGATTTCATGAGCTCGACGCCAACGCTGTTCAATTCGGGCGCGCAGCGTTCACAACTGTCGTCGTGTTATCTGACGACCGTCGCTGATGATCTCGACGGTATTTTTGAAGCGATCAAAGAGAATGCGCTGTTGTCGAAATTTGCCGGCGGGCTGGGCAACGACTGGTCGAACGTGCGGGCGATGGGTTCGCACATCAAGGGCACCAACGGACGTTCGCAGGGCGTGGTGCCGTTCTTGAAGGTCGTCAACGACACGGCGGTGGCGGTGAATCAAGGCGGCAAGCGCAAAGGCGCGGTGTGCTGTTATCTTGAAAGCTGGCACCTTGACATCGAAGAATTCCTCGATCTGCGCAAGAATACCGGCGATGATCGCCGCCGCACGCACGACATGAACACTGCCAACTGGATTCCCGATCTGTTCATGAAGCGGGTGATGGAAAATGGCGAATGGACGCTGTTCTCGCCGGCCGACGCGCCCGATTTGCACGACCTGTGGGGCAAGGCATTTGAAGAAGCCTATGTCGCCTATGAAGCGAAGGCCGAACGCGGCGAGATTCGGCTTTTCAAGAAGCTGCCCGCCGTGCAGTTGTGGCGCAAGATGTTGTCGATGTTGTTTGAGACCGGCCATCCCTGGATTACGTTCAAAGACCCCTGCAATGCGCGTTCGCCGCAGCAACACGTCGGCGTTGTTCACAGCTCCAACCTGTGCACCGAAATTACCTTGAACACAGGCCCCGACGAAATCGCCGTCTGCAACCTCGGCTCGATCAACCTCGTTGCCCACATGAAAAAAGAGGGAGATCGTTGGCAACTCGACCTCGACAAACTGAAACAAACGGTGAGTACTGCGATGCGCATGCTCGACAACGTGATTGACATCAACTACTACGCCGTTGACAAAGCGAAGAACGCCAATCTGAAACACCGCCCGGTTGGCCTCGGCTTGATGGGTTTTCAGGATTGTCTGCACTTGATGCGCGTGCCGTATGCGTCGGACGCTGCTGTGCGTTTTGCCGATGCTTCGATGGAAGCAATCTGTTATTACGCTTACTGGGCGTCGAGCGAACTGGCGCAGGAGCGCGGCGTTTATTCAAGCTACAAAGGCAGTTTGTGGGATCGCGGCATTCTGCCGTACGATTCCATCGCATTGCTGAAAGAAGCGCGCGGCGGCTATGTCGATGTTGATGCGTCCTCAACGCTCGACTGGGAAGCGCTGCGCAAGCAGATCAAAGCGCGCGGAATGCGCAACTCGAACTGTATTGCCATCGCGCCGACCGCAACCATTTCAAACATCATCGGCGTGTCGCAATCCATCGAGCCGGATTACCAGAACCTTTACGTCAAATCGAACCTTTCCGGCGAATTCACCATCGTCAACGAACAACTGGTGAATGATCTGAAAGAACTGGATTTGTGGGATGACGTGATGATCGCTGACCTCAAATACTTCGACGGTTCACTGGCGAAGATCGAGCGCGTGCCGTCGCCTCTGCGCGAACTGTACGCGACGGCGTTTGAAATTGAGCCGCACTGGATCGTCGAAGCGGCGTCGCGCCGACAAAAATGGATCGACCAGGCGCAAAGCCTCAATATCTACATGGCGGGCGCGTCTGGTAAAAAACTCGACGACACCTACAAACTCGCCTGGACGAAAGGGCTGAAAACGACGTATTACCTGCGGGCGCTGGCCGTCAGCTCCGCCGAAAAATCGACCGGTCGTGGCGGTGAATTGAATGCCGTGTCAGCCTATGCGCCGACGGCTTCGACGGAAGACGCCGCGCCGAAATTCTGCGCGATCGACGATCCGACGTGTGAGGCATGCCAATGACAGGTACCAGAGGCCAGAGATCAGGAATCAAAAAATCATTTCACGCGAAGGCGCGAAGATGGGCTCCCTCTCCCGCTTGTGGGAGAGGGAGCTGGAAAAAGCAAAAAAGGGTTTCCGGACGGCGCTTCGCTTGTCCAGACTACGCATACTTCCCCGATATCCCTTTGCGCCTTCGCGTGAGAGATTCTTTGCGCTCTTTGCGGTTAAAATTTTTTTAGTTATTTAGTCAGAGATAAAAACGGAGAACCCCATGCTAACCTTTGAAGAAGTCGCCGCGCCCAGCGCGACCGACCGCGCGCTGGCCGAAGCCGCCGCAAAACACATCGCAACCCGTCGCGTGCGCGTCGAAGACAAGCTCATCATCAACGGCAAGGCCGACGTCAACCAGCTCGTACCGTTCAAATACAACTGGGCATGGGACAAATATCTTGCTGGTTGCGCGAATCACTGGATGCCGCAGGAAGTCAACATGCAACGCGACATCGAACTGTGGAAAAACCCGAACGGATTGACCGATGACGAGAGACTCATCGTTATTCGCAACCTCGGTTTTTTCACTACCGCTGATTCGTTGGCCGCGAACAACATCGTGCTCGGCACCTACCGCCACATTACTGCGCCGGAGTGCCGTCAATACCTGTTGCGGCAGGCGTTCGAGGAAGCGATTCACACGCACGCTTACCAATACATCGTTGAAAGTCTCGGTCTCGACGAAGGCGAAATTTTCAACGCTTACCACGAAATCAAGTCGATTGCGGAAAAAGACGCGTTCCTGATGCCGTTTATCGACACGTTGACCAATCCGGCTTTCAAGACCGGAACCGTCGAGAACGATCAGAAATTGCTGAAGTCGCTGATTGTTTTCGCCTGCATCATGGAAGGCTTGTTTTTTTACGTCGGTTTCGTGCAAATCTTGGCGCTTGGACGCCAGAACAAACTGGTCGGCGCCTCCGAACAGTATCAGTACATTCTGCGCGATGAATCGATGCACTGCAACTTCGGCATCGACATGATCAACACCATCAAACTGGAGAACCCGCATTTGTGGACGCCCGAATTCAGACAGGAAATCAGCGATCTCATCAAAAAAGCGGTCGATCTCGAATACGCTTACGCGGAAGACACCATGCCGCGCGGCGTGTTGGGGCTTAACGCGCCGATGTTCAAAGAGTACCTGCGCTTCATCGCTAACCGGCGTTGCCAGCAAATTGGCCTCGATTTGCTTTTCCCCGGCGCCGACAATCCGTTCCCGTGGATGTCGGAAGTCATCGACCTGAAGAAGGAAAAGAACTTTTTCGAGACGCGAGTGACGGAGTATCAGACAGGCGGAACGCTGAGTTGGGATTAAGAAACGCTCTCCCTTCCTGCGTACTGGTATTTGCATAGGCAAGACGCATTGCGAGCGGCTTTCAGTCGCGAGCGAAGCGTGGCGGGAAGCAATCCAGAAACTTGGCGCATTGAAACAACACGGGATTGCTTCGTCACTTCGCTTCTCGCAATGACGGCGCTTGTATTTCACACGGAGGAACGAAGCTACGAAAAAGAAAAGCTCCTTCCCTCGCTTGCGGGGGGGATGGTGGGCGGGGCAACAAACCCCGCCTGCCTTCGGCAGCCGCTCCTTTAAAAGAGATTATGAGAACAGCTGTAGGAACGACGGTACGGGGTGCGCTGACCCAACGCTGTTCAATAGCTCGGTGGCAGGTGTAAGATAAATCCTGTTCTGTTGTAAAACACCTGTTTCTCCGAAGGAGCGTTGCAATGTTTACCTTTACCCGAAACACGTTCCAATTTCTCACCGAACTGGAAGCCAACAACAACCGCCCCTGGTTCACGGAGAATAAACCCCGCTATGAAGCGTTGGTGCGCGAACCGGCGCTGGATTTTATCGACGCCATGGCGACGCGGCTGAAGAAGTTTGCACCGCACTTCCGCGCCGACGCCCGCAAGGTCGGTGGCTCGTTGATGCGGGTTTATCGCGATACGCGCTATGCGAACGATAAAACGCCCTACAAAACCAACATTGGGATTCAATTTCGGCATGAGCTTGGCAAGGATGTTCATGCGCCGGGTTTCTACGTACATATTGCGAACAACGAATGTTTCTTCGCGGCGGGTTGCTGGCATCCGGAAGCAGACGTGCTCTGGAAGATACGCAACGCCGTCGCGCTGGACCCGGAGCAATGGTTCGAGGCGCGCGATGATAAAAAATTCAATAAGTGCTGGGCGCTGGACGGCGATACATTGATCCGGCCGCCGCGCGGTTTTGCCGCCGATCATGTGGCGATCGACGACCTCAAGCGCAAGGATTTCATCGCTGTGGCGCCGCTGTCGAAAGAGGAAACGATTTCGGCGGATTTCGTCAAGCTGACGGCGCGGCGTTTTTCGGAAACGGCGCCGCTGATGAGGTTTTTGTGTAAGGCGCTGGAAGTTCAATTCTGAACAAAAGGGCAGGGCGGAACTTTTGGGGCGCGGTGGTTCAAGGCAGGAAGCGTTTTTCGTCATGAGCGTGGCGGCGAAGGTTAGGCTCAACTGTTGCCGTTGTGAACTTTTCGGAACCATGCGATAATTATCCACTCGCGATTTCTCCCCTGGGCGGGGTGGCAGAGTGGTCATGCAGCGGCCTGCAAAGCCGTCTACGCCGGTTCGATTCCGACCTCCGCCTCCAGTTGATTGAAGTTCGGATGCGCGCTGTCTGTGCGCCGACGCATATCATGGCAAGCCACTCGCAGCGAGCATTGCTTCTTATCATTGCCATCGGGTTTTTTATGCAGTCGCTCGATGCAACGATTCTCAACACGGCGCTGCCGTCCATTGCCGTTGACCTCCACACCAGCCCGCTGAAAATGCAGATGGTGGTCATTTCGTACATCCTGACCGTTGCGCTGCTGATTCCTACGTCGGGCTGGCTCGCCGATCGCTTCGGTACACAACGAATTTTTCTCGCCGCTATTGTTTTGTTTTGTATTGGCTCACTGTTGTGCGCGTTATCGACGACGCTGTGGCAACTGGTCGGCGCTCGCGTCATTCAAGGGATAGGCGGTGCGTTCCTGATGCCGGTCGGGCGTTTGGTGGTGTTGCTGGCGTTTTCAAAGCAGGATTTTGTGGGGGCAATGAGCTTCGTCACCATCCCCGGATTGGTCGGCCCACTGATCGGGCCGGCGCTGGGTGGGTGGCTGGCGCAATACGCCGGCTGGCATTGGATTTTTCTGATCAATTTGCCGGTTGGCGCGATTGGTTTATGGGGCGTTTCGAAGAAGATGGCCAATTTCCGGCAATCGACTGCCGTTTTCGATTGGTCGGGTTTTGCTTTCTTCGGCGGCGGACTGTTGATGCTTTCGCTGGCGTTGCAGGGGTTCAGCGAGCGGGCGCTATCGACGGCGCTGTCGTTGTGTCTGTTGCTATCCGGCGGCGCGTTACAGACCGCTTACTGGCTGCGCGCTTTCAAGGTCGAGCAACCTCTGTTCAGCCCCTCGCTGTTCCGAATACCGACGTATGCGATCGGGACGTTCGGCAATATTTTTGCCCGCCTTGGTAGCGGCAGCATGCCGTTTCTGATGCCCCTTTTTCTGCAACTTGTGTTGGGCTTTCCGCCGGCGAAAGCCGGGTTGCTGATGATCGTCACCGCCGCCAGCGCCATTTCCGCCAAAACGGTGGTGACGTTTCTGCTGTCGCGTTGGGGATACCGGCTGATTTTGTCGATCAATACGTTACTGCTGGGGTTGATGATCGTCGGCTTCATGTTGGTCACGCCGGAAACATCGCTGTTGCTGTTACTCGTGCAACTCGGGGCTTTCGGCTTCATTAATTCCATCCAGTTCACGGCGATGAATACGCTGACGTTGCTCGACCTCGGCGCCGAAAAAGCAAGCAGCGGCAACAGTCTTTTTTCGGTGGTGATGCAGTTGTCGATGAGCCTCGGCGTCGCCGTGTCTTCGGTGTTCCTCAACCTGTTCAGTTTCGCTGGCGTCGAGCGCGCGTTTCACCTGACGTATCTTTTGGTTGGTGTATTGACGCAGTGCGCGTCGCTGATTTTCCTGCAATTGAAACGAGGGTCGTGAAAAGCCGCACAACTTGTTTTTTATTGCGATGCCAACGCCCGCACGAAATTCGGCAACGCCAGCGCCGCGCCGTGCATCGCGCCGTTGTAATACTGAAGGTCACGGATGCCGCGTTCCTGTAACCGCATCTCGACAGCCTCAGCAGTCAGTCGGTGCGGATCGGCGCGTTGTGAGCAAAACGCCATCAGCCACAGTCCTCCATACAGCGGCACCGAGGTGAGGTAGGGGACGACATGGTTAAAGGCTTCGCACAAACGCAGCAGCGTTTCGCGGATCTGCGCCGGGTTGGCGAGCGGGCTGGCGATGTGCAGAGTCATGATGCCGTTGTCGCCCAGGCGGGCGGCGCAGGCATGGTAAAACTCTGGCGTGTAGAGCAGCGTTGACGGGCCGCCCGGATCGGTCAGGTCGAGCACGATCAGATCGAATGTCTCGGTACTGGTTTTGACGTAGGCGAAACCATCCTCGATTTTCAGCGTGAGCCGCGGATCGTCAAGGCTGCCACGGTGTACGCGCTGCAGATAGCGGCGGGAAATATCGACCACCGCCTGGTCGATTTCCACCAGCGTAATATGTTCGATGCCCGGGTGTTTGAACAACTCCTCGGCCGAACCGCCGTCGCCGCCGCCGACGATGAGCGCGCGACGTGGGGCGTTGTGCGTGATGGCAGCCATATGAACGAGATTCTCATGATAGAAAAACTCATCCTTTTCTGAGGTCATGAAATGGCCATCGAGCCGAAACAGGGTGCCGAACGATTCGGAGTCGTGCACTTCGACTTCCTGTAGCCCTGAATGGAAGGCTTCATGTTGCTTTGACGAGCGGATGAAGAAGCCCCAATCGGGCGTCAGCGATTCTGTCAAAGCATCTCCGGGAATATTCGGAGATGCCGGCTTAACCATCCTTACCGCCTCGCAGAATCTTTTGGGAGTGCGCGCGCGCCGGTTTGAAAACGGCTTCGATGATGTCGTAGAGTTTTTGCGCCTTGGCGGTGTTGTCGGTGGTGTAATTGCAGACGTACACATCGACGGTCACGAAACCCGATTCCGGCCAAGTATGGATCGCCAGATGCGACTCAGCCAGAATCACGGCGCCGGTAACGCCGTGCGGTTCAAATTGATAAAAACGTTCTCCGACAGTGGTCAGCCCGGCAACCTCAACGGCTTTCAGACAAACTTCGCGCAATGCCTCGGCACGGTTAAATTCCGGCGTGTGGGCAGGGCAGCCATACCACTCTCCTAACAAATGGACACCGTCCATACGTTTCTCCCCTCCTTAAAGGAAAAGCCCCACCCCCGTACACAGAGCAGAGCGCCGGAAAAAGACGGCGCTCGCGCGGACGAGCAGAAGGGCACCCACAAACCTCCGGCAAGCCGAAGGAACTTATCATTATCTTATAAAACAAAGAATTTTGCAGCTTTTTTTATGGAAAAGGCGAAAAAAACTACAAAAAATCGGGGTGGAACGGGAGCAGAAAAAAGGGCGCAGAGAAAAATACCGGGTGGGCGCCGTCGGTGGCGGCCTGCTGGAAAATGTTTCGGGATATGACGGCGCCACCGTGACGCGGTGGCGTCTTCTGCGTTAAGCTTCGGGTCACGTGAACATTGAGACGTCTTGCGGTTCGCTATGCTTATTTTCGCTTAATTCCGTTTCTTATCGGTTCTTAACATGCCAACATCAACCCCTGTTCCTGTTTCCGATCTGGCCAACGCGTTGCGCTTTCTCGCCATCGACGCTATTGAAACCGCCAAAAGCGGTCATCCCGGCATGCCGATGGGGATGGCCGAAATTGCGGTGGCGCTCTGGCAGCGGCACCTGAAGCACCATCCCGGTAATCCGCATTGGCACGACCGCGACCGTTTCATTCTTTCGAACGGCCACGGCTCCATGCTGCAATATGCGCTGCTGCATTTGACCGGCTACGATCTGCCAGTGGGGGAACTCAAAAATTTCCGGCAAATGCACTCGAAGACGCCGGGGCATCCCGAAGTGGACGCGACGCCTGGTGTCGAGACGACCACCGGCCCGCTTGGCCAGGGCATCGCCAACGCAGTTGGAATGGCGCTCACCGAAAAAATGCTGGCGGCGCAGTTCAACCGCTCCGGCCATACGATTGTCGATCATCACACCTATGTGTTTCTCGGCGACGGTTGCCTGATGGAAGGCGTGTCGCACGAAGTTTGCTCATTGGCCGGCACCTGGAAGCTGGGCAAGTTGATTGCGATCTACGACGATAACGGTATTTCGATCGATGGCGATGTGCGCGGCTGGTTGACCGACGATACGCCGAAGCGTTTCGAGGCTTACGGCTGGCAAGTGATCCGCGGTGTCGATGGACACAACGTCGATGCTGTCGATGCAGCGATTCGCGCGGCGCGGCTCGAAAAGGAAAAGCCGACCTTGATTTGCTGCAAGACCGTAATCGGAAAAGGCGCGCCGACCAAAGGCGGCACGGCGGACACACACGGTGCGCCGCTCGGCGAAAAAGAAATTGCCGCGACCCGCGCGGCGCTGGGCTGGACATCTGCGCCGTTCGAAATTCCGCAGTCGGTATATCAGACGTGGGACGCGCGGGCGCGGGGCGCCGAAAGCGAAGCCGAGTGGAAGCGGCGCTTTGAGGCGTATCGCGCGGCGTATCCCAAGCTGGCTGCCGAATTCATCCGCCGGATGGAGAAGAAATTACCGGCGGACTTTGAACAAGTGACGGCAGCGTTCATTGCAACGCAGAACGGCAAAGCCGAAACCGTATCAACGCGCAAGGCGTCGCAGCAGGCGATCGAAGCGATTGCGCCGCATCTGCCGGAATTCCTCGGCGGTTCAGCGGATTTGACCGGCTCGGTATTTACCAACTGGTCAGGAAGCCGGGCGCTGACGCCGGACGGACAAGGCAACCACATTCATTACGGTGTGCGCGAATTCGCGATGCTGGCGATAGCGAACGGCGTGGCGCTGCACGGTGGTTTCATTCCGTATGGCGGGACTTTCCTGACGTTCTCCGATTACGCGCGCAACGCGTTGCGGATGGCGGCGCTGATGAAGCAGCGCGTGATTTCCGTATTTACGCACGACTCGATCGGCCTTGGCGAGGACGGACCGACGCACCAATCCATTGAGCACGCGTCCAGCTTGCGACTGATCCCGAACATGGATGTCTGGCGGCCTTGCGACACCGTTGAAACGGCGGTGGCCTGGCAGCAGGCGCTGCTGCGCGACGGCGGACCGAGCTGCCTGCTTTTCACGCGGCAGAATGTACCGTTCGTCGGACGTGACGACAAGGCGCTTGCCGCAATCTCTCGCGGCGGTTATGTGCTCGCTGATTTTCCGGGTGAAGGAAAGAAAGTCGTGATGATCGCGACCGGTTCGGAAGTGACGCTGGCGCTGCAAGCGCGCGAAGCGCTGGCGAAAGAAGGGATCGCCGTGCGCGTGGTGTCGATGCCGTGCACGTCGCGTTTCGATCAACAGGGCGCGTCGTACCGCGCGCAGGTTTTGCCGCCTGGCGCTCCACGCCTGGCGATTGAAGCGGGGACGACGCATTTCTGGCATCGTTATGTCGGCGCTTTGGATAACACGCAAAGCGCGGTGATCGGCATCGACACGTTCGGCGAATCAGCGCCGGCGCCGGCGCTGTTCAAACATTTTGGTTTTACGGTGGAGAATGTGATGGCGACGGCTCGCCGCATTCTCGGTATTCGTTGAAGTCAACTCAATTAAGCTAAGGAGCTATCATGACAACCATCAAAGTCGCCATCAACGGTTATGGCCGCATCGGCCGCAATATTTTACGGGCGCTTTATGAGAGCGATCAAAAAGCGCCGATCGACATCGTCGCCATCAACGATTTGGGCAGCCCGGAAACCAACGCACATTTGACGCGCTACGACACGACGCACGGAAAATTCCCGGGTAAAATCGAAGTCGATGGCGACGCGATGATCATCAACGGCGACCGCATCAAAGTGTTTGCACAACGCGATCCGGCGCAGTTGCCCTGGGGCGAATTGGGCGTCGATGTGGTGCTGGAGTGTACGGGACTTTTCACCAGCAAAGAAAAAGCAAGCGCGCACCTTAAAGCCGGCGCCAAAAAAGTGATCATCTCGGCGCCGGGCGGCAACGATGTCGATGCGACGATTGTTTACGGCGTCAACCATCAGGTTTTGAAAGCGTCGGATACGGTGATTTCCAATGCGTCGTGTACGACCAATTGCCTGGCGCCGATCGTGCAGCCATTGCACGCCAAAATCGGCGTCGTCAACGGGCTGATGACCACGATCCACGCCTACACCAACGACCAGGTGTTGACCGACGTTTACCACAGCGATTTGCGGCGCGCCCGTTCGGCAACGATGAGCATGATCCCGACCAAAACCGGCGCGGCGGCGGCGGTGGGTCTGGTGATGCCGGAACTCAACGGCAAGCTGGACGGTTTTGCGATGCGTGTGCCGACGATCAATGTTTCCGTTGTCGATCTGACGTTTATCGCGGCGCGCGACACCACCGTTGATGAAGTGAACGCGATCCTCAAAACTGCCTCCGAACAAGGGCCGCTCGTCGGCATTCTCGGTTACAACAAAGCGCCGCTGGTGTCGATGGACTTCAACCACGACGCGCGTTCGTCGATCTTTGATGCGACATTGACCAAAGTCAGCGGTCGCCTGGTCAAAGTATCGAGCTGGTACGACAACGAATGGGGTTTCTCGAACCGGATGCTCGATACGACTGTGGCGCTGATGCGGGCGAAGTGAATCTTTCCCCTCTCCCGTCCCTTTGGGGCACCCTCTCCCGCAAGCGGGAGAGGGGAGACAGCACAACGATTCCTCGGCTGATTAAAGGAGATTGAACCATGATGAAGTTCAAACGTCTTTCCGATATTGATGTTCGCAACAAGCGCGTTTTCATTCGCGCTGACATGAACGTGCCGCAGGACGATCAGGGCGCGATTACCGACGACACGCGCATTCGCGCATCGCTTCCGGCGATTGAAGAGGCGCTGGCGCGCGGTGCGGTGGTGATGGTGACCTCGCATCTTGGCAGACCGACCGAAGGCGAGTGGCGCGCCGAAGATTCGTTGACGCCGGTGGCGCAACGGCTGTCGGAATTGCTGAAGAAGCCGGCGCCGTTGATCCGCGACTGGGTCAGCGATACGTCCTGGCAAAAAACGCTGAAGCCGGGCGACCTCGTGTTGCTCGAAAATTGCCGGATGAACAAAGGCGAGAAAAAGAACGATGAAAGTTTGTCTCGTTCAATGGCGGCGCTGTGCGATGTCTATGTAAACGATGCGTTCGGAACGGCGCACCGCGCCGAAGCGACCACGCACGGTATCGGCTTTTATGCGCCGGTAGCGTGCGCCGGGCCGTTGATGGCGGCGGAACTGGATGCGTTAAGCCGGGCGTTGGCCGCGCCGAAGCGGCCGATGGTGGCGATTGTCGCGGGATCGAAAGTATCGACCAAGCTCACCGTGTTGCGCGCGCTGGCGGAAAAAGTGGACACCTTGATTGTCGGCGGCGGTATTTCCAACACGTTTCTACTTGCACAGGGATTTCCGGTCGGTAAATCGCTGGCGGAACCTGATCTGGTGAACGAAGCCAAAGCGTTGTTGCACGATTTCCCCGGCAAGTTTCCGCTGCCGGTTGATGCGGTCTGCGCCCAATCGTTCTCTGCCGATGCGGCGGCGGAGACAAAAGGCATTGATCAGGTTGTTGACGACGATCTCATTCTCGATGTTGGCCCGCGCACGATGGAAATGTTGACGCCGTTACTCATGTCGGCGGGCACCATCGTCTGGAACGGACCGCTCGGCGTTTTCGAGTTCGACGCTTTCGCCGGAGGAACGCGCTCATTGGCGCAAACCATCGCGCGCTCGCCGGCTTTTTCGATTGCTGGCGGCGGCGATACACTGGCTGCGATCGCCAAATTCGGCGTGGCGCAGAACATCAGCTATGTTTCGACCGGCGGTGGCGCGTTCCTTGAATTTCTTGAGGGAAAAGAGTTGCCAGCGGTGGCGATGCTGAACGCGCGGGCGTGACATCGCACAGGAATCAGGTATCAGAAAAACGCCACGTTATGCGGAGATGCGGAGCAGTGAAGAGTAACGCGGGTCTCCCTCCTGAAAGGGGAGGTGGCGTTACGCTGGGATTGTGCCTTTTACGGTTAAAAAACGCTGTGGTTCGCTGTGCTCACCACAGCCTGTGACGGCTTTCTGCCTCCTGGTTACCACAACAACCGCAGCCCCAGCCCAACAAAAATCACGCCGGCGAGGCGGTCGAGCCAGAGGCCAATTCGTGGATTGCGCGCCAGTTGTTGTCCAAGGCTGCCGGCGAGAAAGCCGATCACTGAAAAAATCAGTACCGCCTGTAGAGTGAACAACAGGCCCAGCAACGCCAGTTGCAAACCGACGCTGCCGTTCGCCGGTTTGACGAATTGCGGCAGGAAAGCCAGAAAAAAAAGGATGACCTTCGGATTGATCGCGTTGGCGATCAGCCCGCGCGTGAACAGCGTCAGCGTACTTGCTTGTTGAAACGCCGGCGCCAATGGAGCCGAAGATGTTTCGGCAGAAACGGTGATAGGTTCGATCGGACGCCGCCAAGTGCTTCTCAGCGCGTTGGCGCCAAGCCAGATCAGGTAAGCGCCGCCGACGATTCGCAGCGCCATGAAAGCGTGGGGCGAGGCGGCGATGGCGGCGGAGACACCGAGGACTGCCAGCAACGTGTGGCTCAAGCAGCCAAGGCCGCAGCCCAGCCCGAAGGCGACGCCGGCGCGGCGGCCGCGCGCCATGCCGAGGCTGATGACCATCAGATTGTCAGGGCCGGGCGCAAGCGTCAACAGCACGGCGGCGGCAAGAAACAGCAGCGATTGGTCGAGGCCGAGCATGAGCGGATTGGCGGAAACGGGGTGTCATTATAGCGCCGGTTTATATTGAAGATACTCATGATTTGTTTCAGGCTTACGCGAAGGCGCGAAAAATGTTCCCCTCTCCCGGCCTTCGGCCACCTTCTCCCGCACGGGAGAGGGGAACGATAAGCCCAACCGCTCAAAGCTGACCGCGCACATAGAAATATTCTGGACAGCAGTGCGCTTTCGTGGGAATGGCGAAGTCGCTCTTCGCATCTTCGCATGAAAATGGCCCGTTATCGCCTTAAGCAAGAAATAAGCGCGAGAAGCCAGCATTTTTCTCTACGCCCTATACGTTCTTTACGGTTAAAATGTTTCATGTTTTTGCTTTTGTATTTTTGTAAGTTATGAAAAAATTGTACCTGCGTACCTTTGGGTGCCAGATGAATGAATACGATTCGGCGCGTATCGCCGATCTTCTCGCCGACGCTGAGGGGGTGACGTTGACCGAGCGCCCCGAAGAAGCGGACATTATTTTGTTCAACACCTGTTCTGTGCGTGAGAAGGCGCAGGAAAAAGTGTTTCACGATCTGGGGCGCGTGCGTTTGTTGAAAAAAGACAAACCGGAGTTGATCATCGGGGTTGGCGGTTGCGTGGCGTCGCAGGAAGGCGAGGCGATTGTGAAGCGGGCGCCGTTCGTCGATGTGGTGTTCGGCCCGCAGACCTTGCATCGTTTGCCGGAGTTGATTGCTGCCAAGCGAGCGAGTGGCCGGGCGCAGGTGGACATTCGTTTTCCCGAGATCGAAAAATTCGACCGTTTGCCGCCGCCGCGCGTTGAGGGCGTGTCGGCATTCGTGTCGATTATGGAAGGCTGCAGCAAATATTGTTCCTATTGCGTGGTGCCTTACACGCGCGGCGAAGAAATCTCGCGGCCGTTCGAGGACGTGCTGGTGGAGGTCGTCGATCTTTCCGATCAGGGCGTGCAGGAGATCACGCTGCTTGGACAGAACGTCAACGCCTATCGCGGTAAAAAAGGCGATACGGCGGAAACGGCCGATCTGGCGGAGTTGCTCGAATATCTGGCAGAGGTGCCGGGAATCGAGCGATTGCGCTATACGACTTCGCACCCGTGCGAGATGTCGGCGCGGTTGATTGAGGCCTACGGCAAAATACCAAAGCTGGTGTCGCAATTGCACTTGCCGGTGCAATCGGGCTCCGACCGTATTCTGGCGGCAATGAAGCGCGGCTACACTGCGCTCGAATACAAATCCATTGTGCGCAAGCTGCGCACGGTGCGGCCGCAGTTGTCGTTGACGTCCGATTTCATCGTCGGCTTCCCCGGTGAGACCGATACCGATTTCGAGGCGACGTTGAAACTGGTGCGCGATGTGAAGTTCGACGGCGCGTTCAATTTTATTTACAGCCCGCGACCGGGTACGCCGGCGGCGGAACTTGATGAGCAAGTGCCGCGCGCTGTTCAGCAACAGCGCTTTGAAGCGTTGCAAACATTGCTTGATGCGCAATACCTGGCATACAGCGAAGCGATGGTGGGATCGACACAACGCGTGCTGGTGACTGGTCCGGCGGTGAAAGACCCGCAGGAATTGCAGGCACGCACCGATAACAACCGGGTGGTGAATTTTTCCGGTGATAAAGTGCTGATCGGCCGCTATGTCGAGGTAACCATCACGGCGGCGTTGCCGCATTCGCTGCGCGGTGAGCTGGCGGCTATGCGAAAGATGGAAGAAAAAACGAAAGAGGGCAAATGAAAATACGTTGGGGTGTACTTGTAAGTGTTTTGTGGCTGACAGCGTGCGCGAGTACTCGCCCGCTGTCAGGCAATGAAACGGCAGGAAGCGAAACGGAGCGCGCGAAAGGGGGAGCGCCAGCGGAAGCTCAGAGCAGCAGCGAAGCCAAAGGCGCTGACGACGACAAAGAGGCAACCAAGAAACCCGAAGTCAAGCCTTCTGGCAAAGAACCACCGTTTGATAACGTGATCGAGGACGCGAAGAAGCTCGATGGTTTTTTAAAGATTTACCGGAAAGACGACAAGGTGTGGATCGAGTTGATGCCGAAAGATTTCGATCGGCTGTTTTACCTCAAATCGAATCTCGATCGTGGTATTGGTGAAAACCGTTTTTTCGGCGGTATGATGACTTATCCGGCAGGCGTACAGGGTGTTGTGCAGTTTCGTAAAGTCGGGCGAACGGTGCAGATGCTCGAAAAAAATATGGCGTACACCGCAGCGCCGGGGACGCCGGAAGCATTGGCTGTTGCACGATCATTTTCCGACAGCTTGCTGGCGAGTACGCCGTTTGCGTCGTTGCCTCATCCTGAGCGCGACTCGATACTGGTCGAGGCAAACGCGCTGTTTGTCAACGATATGCCTGCTGCGGCGCAAGCGTTGGAACAGAGCTATCGACAGGGTTATGCGTTCGACGCACGCCATTCGTATCTCGCCGACGCGAAAGCTTCCGACGCGCTGTTGACTTTCGATGTCAATGCGCATTATGCGCTGTCGCGGGTTGCCATGCCGCCGATGGGGCATCACGGCGAAGAGCCAATGCCGTCGCCGGGCGCTCCGACATTGCCATCGGTGTTGCCGGATGTACGCAGCCTCTTTCTCGGTTTTCATTATTCGCTGGCGCCGTTGCCGGAAACGCCGATGAAAACGCGGTTGGCGGATGAACGCGTCGGTTTTTTTCAGACTGAAAAACTGGATTTCACCGATAACGATGCACGGTTGCCGATTGTCCGCTTGATCAATCGTTGGCGGCTTGAGAAAAAAGACCCCAGCGCGGCGCTTTCCGAGCCGGTGACGCCGATCATTTTTTGGTTGGATCGAACGATTCCGTTGCGTTACCGTCAGCCGATTCGTGAAGGAGCGCTGGAGTGGAACAAAGCGTTTGAGCGGATCGGTTTCAAAGATGTTATTCGCGTTGAAATCGAACCGGACGACGCAACGTTTTCGACCAGTGATTTGCGACGTCCGTCGATCCGTTGGTTGACGACGGCGAAAACGGCATTCGGCGGCATCGGCCCTTCTGTCGTCGATCCGCGCACCGGCGAAATTCTCGATGCCGACATTGGGCTCGACGCCAGTCAGGTGCGGGCGGTGGCGTCGATTTTCAGCGAAGCGATTGGCGGCGGGCAAACGAGCGAAGCGGGAGCTGAACTTGCTTCGTGGAAAACAGGCAGGGCGCCATCGGAACAAGCGTGTATGGTCGGCGCGACGGCGATGCAGGAAGCGCAGTTCGGATTGTCGTTGCTGGCGTTGCGCGGTGACGTTGTGCCGGAAGACGCCACAACACAGCGTTTTGTTTTCGATTATCTGAAAAGCGTGACAATGCACGAAGTCGGCCACACGCTCGGCTTGCGCCACAATTTTCATGCGTCAACAGCGTACAACGAAGTGCAACTGGCCGACAAAACGTTTACGGAAACGCACGGACTCGGCGGCTCGATCATGGAATATCTGCCCTGGAATCTGGCGCTGTCCGGCAAGCCGCAGGGCGCTTATCAGATGACGACGCTTGGGCCTTATGACTACTGGGCGATTGAATACGGTTACAGCACATGGCCGGAGGACGAAGAAGCGGCGGCGTTGGCGCGGATTGCGCAACGCGGAATCGACGATCTGCAACTTGCCTACGCGACCGATGAAGATGCGATGCCGTCGGCGCTTGATCCTGAAGTCAACACCAACGATCTGGGAAACGATCCGCTGGCGTATGCGCAAAAACGGATGACGCTCTCCAAAGAATTGTGGGCGCGCAGCGAGGCGATGACTTTGCCCGAAGGAACGCGCTATGCCTTGTTGCGGCGCAATTTCGCTCGCGGAATGAGAGGAGCGGAACAAGCGGTGACATTTGCGGCGCGTTATGTCGGCGGTGCGCGGCTGCGAACCGCGCGCGCCGGTGATGCGGTGGACCCGTTGACGCCGATTGCAGCGGCGCAGCAACGACAGGCGCTGCAATTCTTGGCGCATGAGGTGTTGTCGGCGGACAGCATCGCATTCTCGCCGGTTTTCCTGCGCCATCTGGCGGCGAGCGCGTTCGACAAACTGAACGCGGAGACTTTGGGAGCGCCGATGGTGACGACCGATGTGGCGGTCGATCAAATGGTGTTATCGTTACACAAAAAGGCACTTGATCCGCTGATGAGCGAACGGACGGCGCAGCGCTTGCTGAACAATCTGGCGAAGAGCGCGGCGGGCGACGATGTGTTGACGCTCGGTGAATTGTATTCGACCCTGCGACAGGCGATCTGGAGCGAGTTGAAAGGCAACGACGACATTTCGCTGACGCGCCGTAACCTGCAACGCGAGCACGCCCGCCGAATTGCCGCGCCGTTGTTGGCGGCGTCGCCGACCTATCCGGCGGATGCTCGTGCGTTGTTTCGTCTGGAAGCAGGGCAACTCAAAGCGGAGATTGAAAAAAGGCAAGCTCAAATGCAAGCGCGGATGCCGAAAAAAGCAACGCCGGAAACCATCGCGCATCTAGAGGAGGTTCGGGTATTGTTGACGCAGGCGCTGCAAGCGTCGATGATACGGATAACGCCTTGAAGGGAGATGGACGGAATTGTTCATCAGGCATGCGGAATAGCGAGCGAAGAGGAGACGATCATGCTTGGAGCCATCATTGGCGACATCGTGGGTTCGATTTACGAATGGCACAACATCAAGACGAAAACGTTTCCGTTTTTCAACGAGCGTTGCCATTTCACTGACGACACGGTGATGACTATTGCTGTGGCAGAAGCCCTGACGAACGGAAGAGCCTCCGATGACTTCATCGACGCCATGAAAAAGTATGGCAAGCTATACCCGCGTTGTGGCTATGGCCGCCATTTCCATCGCTGGGTAAAGCTTGACAACCGCGAGCCGTACAACAGTTGGGGCAATGGCTCCGCCATGCGAGTTGCGCCCTGTGCGTGGTACGCAAAATCTCTTGCTGACGCCGAAGACTTGGCCGAGCGTTCTGCTGCCGTGACCCATAATCACCCCGAAGGGATCAAAGGAGCGCAAGCAACCGCAGCGGCGATTTATCTCGCCCGAACAGGAACGGACAAGGCCGGCATCAAGGCGTATGTGGAAAATAAATACGGCTACGATCTGACCCGTACGCTCGATGAAATTCGCTCCACCTATCAGTTTGATGTGAGTTGCCAAGGAACCGTGCCGCCGGCGATCATCGCTTTTCTGGAGAGCAATGGGTTTGAGGACGCCATTCGCAACGCGATTTCGCTGGGCGGCGACAGCGATACGCTTGCTGCGATTACAGGGAGTATCGCCGAAGCCGCTTATGGAATACCGGAGCCTCTTTTGGCCGAAGCTTTACGTTTCCTCGATGACCGGTTGACCCTCGCTGTCAACGCATGGCGAACCCAAAAACCCTATCTCGCATCAATGGGAATGCCTGAAACGCGCTTGAATTGAAAGAGGGTATCTATGCACCAAACGGACACATCGCGCGAAAGGAAAGCATGAGCGGAAAAGAGAAAGCATCAGCGTCGGAACTGAGCCTTGAATTTCCGGCAACGGGAAAACGGCTGCAATATTTGTGTGGGCCGATGGAGTCGCATCTGCGGGAAATCGAGACGGCGCTGCGGGTGACGCTTCAACACCGACATGGCGTTTTTCGCATTCATGGCGCGGCGGCGGACACCGGGCGGGCGGCAGCGGTTTTGCAGGCGTTGTATGCGCAAGCAAAAAAATCGTTGAGCCTGGAAGAAGTACAACTGATGTTGGCGGAAAGTGCGGCGAAAAAAAGGGTAGAGAAGGATGCAACAAGCGACGCGAAAATATCGTCGCCAACGACGGTGACACATTTGCACACGCGCAAAGCGACGCTGAAAGCGCGCACCGCGAACCAGCAAACCTATCTCGACGCGATTGCAACGCACGATATTACTTTTGGCATCGGCCCTGCCGGCACCGGCAAAACCTACTTGGCGGTAGCGATGGCAGTTGATGCGCTGGAGCGCGACGCCGTGCAGCGAATTGTGCTGGTGCGGCCTGCTGTAGAAGCGGGCGAACGCCTGGGTTTTTTGCCGGGCGATCTGGCGCAGAAAGTTGATCCGTATCTGCGGCCGTTGTACGACGCGCTCTACGATCTGCTCGGTTTCGACAAAACGCTGCGGTTGCTCGAACGACAGACGATAGAAATCGCGCCGCTGGCGTACATGCGCGGACGTACCTTGAACGGCGCCTTCATCATTCTCGATGAAGCGCAGAACACCACACCGGAGCAGATGAAAATGTTTTTGACGCGCGTCGGCTTCGGCGCGAAAGTGGTGGTGACCGGCGATATTACGCAGATCGACCTACCGGGCGCTCAGCGTTCGGGGTTGATCGAGGCCGAAGCGATTCTGTACAAGGTTTCCGGCATTGCTTTTTCGTATTTCACCAGCGTTGACGTGGTGCGCCATCCGGTCGTGCAGCGCATTGTCGAAGCGTATGCAAAATATGAACAAGACCGTGAACCAGGCGGCAGCGGCGCGCCACGCCGACGCTTATCAACGAAAGCGCCACGCTCATGAAACCATCACCCCAAACACCGACATTGACACTGTGTGTTCAACAAGCGTCCCGGCATCCCCTCCCGGTGCGCGCGACGTTGCGGCGCTGGGCGCTGGCGGCGCTGGAGAATAATGTCGAAGTGACGTTGCGTTTTGTCGATGCGCGAGAAGGGCGCTTATTGAATCGCGATTACCGCGGTAAAGATTATGCAACCAATGTGTTGACATTTCCCTATGGTCGGAGTGGTTTTGGCGGTACGGGGAAAAACGCAGACAACATTGCGGGCGACATCGTGCTGTGTATGCCCGTCCTGCTGCGCGAAGCCAGGGCGCAGCGCAAGCCCTGGCGCGCCCATTGCGTGCATCTGGTCGTGCACGGTTTGTTGCATTTACAGGGATATGACCACGAAAAAGACCGCGATGCGCAAAAAATGGAAGCCCGCGAGACTGCAATTCTCGCTCATTTAGGGTATCCTGATCCCTATTCCGACACTTTCCGGGGTTGATCCCGGCGTATTCCATGGACCCAGAGCCTAAACGTAACACACCTCATCCTAACAAACCAACTCTGAAAGAACGCATTTCCGCGTTCCTTTTTCACGAACCCGAAAATCGCCAGGAATTGCAAGAGGATTTGCAAGAACTGTTGCGCGGTGCTTTTGAACGCAAACTGCTGGACGCCGATGCGCTGTCGATGATCGAGGGCGTGCTCGACGTTTCCGAGCGTACCGTGCGCGACATCATGATTCCGCGTGCGCAAATGGATTGCCTCGATATCGAAGATGACCCCGAATCCTTCATTCCGTTCGTGATCGAAACGCGGCATTCGCGTTTTCCGGTCATCGGCGAAAGCAAGGATGACGTGATCGGCATTTTGCTTGCGAAGGAATTGCTCAACTATTACGCCAATCCCGAAACCTTCGATCTGCGCGACACGCTGCGGCCGGTGGTGTTCGTGCCGGAAAGCAAACCGCTCAATGTATTGTTGCGCGAATTTCGCGCCAACCGCAATCACATCGCCATCGTCGTCGATGAATACGGCGGCGTATCGGGGCTGGTGACTATCGAAGACGTGCTCGAACAAATCGTCGGTGACATTGAAGATGAATACGATTTCGACGACGCCGAAACCAACATCATCGCGCAGGAAGACGGCAGCTATCGCGTCAAAGCGCACACTGAAATCGCCGATTTCAACGGGCAGTTCGGAACGACGTTTTCGAATGAAGAGGTCGATACCGTCGGCGGTCTGGTACTACACGCACTTGGCCGTTTGCCGAAACGCGGCGAAACCATCACGCTCGACGATTTTCATTTCCGGGTAACGCGCGTGGATAGTCGTCGGTTGCACACGTTGCAAGTGACCAAAGTCGGTGCTGAAAAACGATTGACCGCAAAGAACACATAGAGCGTAAAGAAGAATCGACGTTATTGTGAGGAGCGAAGTGGCGAAGCAACCCAGCGCTTTTTGTTGTACATATTTTCTGGATTGCTTCGCTTCACTCGCAATGACGGTTTTTTTATTCACGCGGAGGCGTGGGAGATAACAGCAATCATTCTGCGCGTAGTGAAGCGGTGCCACAGAATCCAACCCTCTCCCCTTGTGGGAGAGGGTGGGCGAAGGCCGGGAGAGGGGAAAGTGGAAAGTGGAAAGTGGAAAGTGGAAAGTGGAAAGTGAAAACCCTATCCCCATCCTAACCTTCCCCTTGAAGGGGAGGGAGCTCGTGCCTTTCGCACTTTCGTGCGAGAATTCTTTGAGCTCTTTGCGGTTAAAATAGGCAACCACAATTCAGACATTGCTTCGTGAGCGCTTCCTTATCTCGATTGCTTCGTTATCGTCACAGCTTTTTGGCGCTACTGCTTGGCGCGCTGGCGGTTCCGGCTTTTCTTCCTGCCGAAGCGCTCCCTAGCGGGACAGCCGGGTTGGTGTGGCTTCTGCCGATCGTGTCGCTGGCCTGGTTGATCGGGCTGTGGCAACGTACTAATGCGCCGCGTGCCGGGTTCGTGCTGGGGTTTGCTTACGGCCTTGGCTTGTTCGGCGGCGGCATTCACTGGATATACATCGCGCTGACGACATTCGGTGATATGGCGACATGGATCGCCGTGTTGCTCATGCTGCTGCTGATCGCTTACATGGCGCTTTATCCGGCACTGGTCGGCTATCTCGCGGTGCGGTTTTTTACCGGCGGCGCACGGCTGCTGGTTATCCCGGCGTTGTGGGGATTGTCCGAACTCTTGCGCGCGCATCTTTTTTCGGGGTTGCCCTGGTTGGCGATGGGTTATACACAAGCGACGCCCGGTTTGCTGCGGGGCTATATTCCGCTCGGCGGCGTGTATCTGGCGAGCGTTGTATGTGTGGCGTTTGCGGCCGCGTTAGCGGCCGCGCGCGAAAAACAACCTATCGGCGCGGTTATAGCGTTGCCGTTGTTGATCGGCGGATTCATCCTGAATGTTATCGAATGGAGCGAACCGGTGGGCGAGCCGCTGCCGGTATCGCTGATCCAGGGCAATATCGCGCAAGACATCAAATTCGATCCGGCGTTTCTCGGCGAAACGTATGCGCGCTACCGCCACCTCGCCGAAAAAAGTCAGGGGCGTTTGGTGATGTTGCCGGAGAGCGCATTCCCCGATTTCGCCGATCAGGTGCCGGAAGAAGAAGTGATCGCCTTCACGCAGATGGGTATCGAGCGGCAGGCCGATTTTCTCATCGGTATGTTTACGCGCCGCGTCAACATCAAAGGGCGCGACGAATATTTCAACAGTGTCCTCAGCCTGGGGCAATCGCCGCTCAATGTGTATCGCAAACGCCATCTCGTGCTGTTCAGCGAAAAGATTCCGTTTGAAAATATCGTTGCGCCGCTGATGAACGCGTTGATCGCAATGCCGCTGGCCGGGCAGAGCGAAGGCGCTGCCGATCAGCCGCCGTTTTCAGTGGCAGGCGAAAAGGTGGCGATCTCGATTTGCTTTGAAGATGTTTTCGGCTCCGAACAAATTCAAAGCGCGCGGCAGGCGACGCTGCTGGCGAACTTTACCAACGACGCCTGGTTCGGGCGCTCGATGGCGGCCTGGCAGCATCACCGGATCGCTACCGTGCGCGCGCTTGAAACCGCGCGCCCGATGCTGCGCGTCAACAATACCGGCATCACCGCTGTGATCGACCATCGCGGTCGCGTCGTTAAAAATTTGCCCTGGTTTACCACCGACGTTCTTGAGGCCGAAATCGTCGGCCGCAAGGGCGATACGCCGTACCTGCGCTGGGGCGACTGGTTCGGGTTTGGTGTGATGCTGGTGCTGGTTGGTGTGGCGGTGGGCGTTTCGCGGTTTAAGCGGACTGTGATTGAACGCAATGAGAGTTAGGCGGACTCGACCCGGTCGGAAGAAAGTGGCATACCGGTGCTAGAATAGAAGCATTGCCAACCAACAGCCTGACAAAGGGAACAGCCATGAGCCTTTTAGACGCAAAGAATGTAAGCATTGAATGTCCCAAGTGCAAAAGAAAGCACAACCCGACCATAGGAAGCCTCAAAGAGAGCCCCATCATTAACTGCGCCTGCGGGAATGCGATCAACGTCGATGTCCGCTACCTTGTGCGCGAGATGACCAAAGTGGAGAAAAAAGTGGGGCGTATCCGGAAAGACATTGAAAGAACCGTAGAGTAATCGCTTATTTATCTTCGGCTTCATTGCCGATCAGCCCAGTGCAGCAAGTCGTGGCGGAGCGGAATTTCGACTTCGAGCAATATCGAAAATTTAAAACGCACGGAAAGCGTTACGATTCTTCGCGGCTTTGGATTTTCTCCTCGCGGGTGCGTGGTGGTGGATTGAACCTTGTCCCGCGTTCGCTTTAGGCGGTGAGCGAAGCGAACCCCAATGCTCATGATTCATCCGGGTGTTGGGCATCGCACAGCGATGCCCAACCTACCGGGCTACGCGCGTAATGACGGACCACCTCAATAATTTACCGCTTGAAGTGGAAATGGAATTACGGCCTTATCTTTGCGGAAACCATCGAATAGTTTTTAGAGCATTTTTGATTCAATTGCATACATTTTTGCACCGTCTGCCCCATCCCAACCTTCCCCCGCAAGCGGGGGAGGGTTAGGGTGGGGGGTAACAGGCGGAGAAAGTACACAACTCAATCGAAACTGCTCTAACCCGTCGTTGGGACATTTTGGTGATCTGGTTTTGGCCGTTGGGTTGAAGCCGGGCGGCAGTATGGCGCGGCTCCGTTGGTCAATTCAGCCACGGCGGCAGCGAGCAGTGTAGCGGCGTTTTCGCGGGCGGTGGCGAGTTGCGATTCCAGCGCGTCGACGAGGGACATCAGTTCGGCAACAGCAGCGACGATGCGGCGTTGTTCGGCGAGGGGAGGGAGGGGAATTGGTAAATTGCACATTACTTCCCGACTGATATTCTTCATCGAACTGCTTGTACCCGAAGCGTTTTTTACGTAGTGGGCACGAGCATGATCTGCGATGTTTGCCAAGTTGATGAATGGTTTATATATATCGTCTGGAAACGTAAAACGTACAATCTTGTCGCTCATCATCAGGCAAGGAGGTGTTGCTTCAACGACGACGCTGCGACCGATAAGTTCTTCTGTATTGGCACGAGAGAGAAGAAAATCGCCGGTTTTTACTTCGCACTCTGGCCGGGGTGTCGCGCCCGGTGGCAGCGCCTTATTCTCTTCCGGCTGAAATTTACCCCACGAAACAGCACTGACCTTTAATACCCCCCAATTTTCCCCCGAACGCGCTTCGGGAAGACATTGTGGACTCCAGCCAGAGTCGCTCGAAAGTGAGATGTCACCAAGACGAATCCACAGCCAAGAGTCCGGTACCTCGTAAGGGGCTTCGTCAGCAGAAACCATTTCGTATTGCTTTACCTTACGCCCTTGCCTAATGGCAGCGATGCGCGCAATCAACTCCTCCGCTGGTTCATCTTCCGAATCTTGCGGAACAAGCTTCCCTTGAACCGCAAGCGTAAGAATGGATTTGCGCAGGTCGGCGTGGGCTATGTCGAAGGATTCGTGGAACAGGAGTTCGAGGTTGGCTGGCGTCGGTGCTTCAGCAAAGCGTGTCAGCGCCGCGCGGGCAAGCATGGCGTGCTGCGTTTGGCGTTCATGCAGTTGCGCTTCCAGTCGGTCGCATACTGCCATCAGTTC